>JBEKLG010000227.1:0-2706 GCA_050010315.1 Acidimicrobiales bacterium | reverse complement strand
TCTCCCGCAGGGCGATCTCGAATCGGATCGCGTACTCATGGCTCTCGCGTGACAGCTTCGGGTCGATCTCGAACTGGGCGGCGTGCTGTTGGCGAACCGTCTCGACGGCGTCAGCGCGCACGGATTGCATCTTCTGGTAGACGTCCCCGAGGTTCTCGTTCACGATCATCGGCCCGATCTTCCTGAGCATCGCCGCCGCGTCGTACAGGACGTCTTCCATGCCGTTCATCGGGTAGCCGAGCAGGGCGATCTTCGTCCGCCGCAGCTTTGTCACCGTCCGCGCCGCCCTCGCCCAGGACTCGAAGGAGGCGAGGAACTCCGGCGAGCGCCACTCGTCCGTGATCACCGAGTACGGCAGCCCGGCGCGCAGCAACGCATTCGACTGGTCCTGGGCCCCGTGGATGCCCTGGTTGTACGTGAGATCGTCCATCGTCCACGAGGCGTTCACGACGGATTCCGGCTGGATGTTGGCTAACAAGAGCGGCAGGGGATTCTGCTCGAGAGCACGGAGCGTGCGCATCGCGGGCCCGTAGGTGAGCATGACGATCATGATCCCGTCGAGATCCCGGCCGACGAGATCGCGCACGATCTCCTCGATGTCGTCGCGATTACGCGCCGGACGGGTGAAGACGACGTCGGCGGCGGGAGCGAGCCGGGCGCAGAGCGCCTGCGCGAACTCGGCCTGGTGCTCGGTGATGCGCGGGATCATCTCGTCGTAGAGCTCCTGCATGATGCCGAGCATCCCGACGCGCGGTCGGTCCTTTGTCAACATCGCCCCTCCTTCCCGCTCCGGGTCGGACGGATCAGCCGCTACCGGATCACGTGCGCGTCGCGAGAGCGGCCCGGCGGATCTGCTTCAGCCGGTGGAGCCACTCGGGGTGCTCCTGGCCGAGCTCGTCGTGCAACGCGCGGAAGACCGAATAGACCTCGTTGTAGGTCGCGAGATCCCCTGTCGCCGGGGTGTAGCGGCGGGCGAGCGGCGGCCTGAGCTCGCTGACCGCCGTCTCGATGTCGTCGAAGCCGCCCTGGATCCCGCCGGCGGCGATCGCGCCAAACAGCGCCGACCCCCGGGCGGGAATCTGGCCCGAGCCCGGGATCGTCACGGGCATCCCGGTCACGTCGGCGAGCAGCTGCATCATGAGCGTGCTCCTCTCGGCGATCCCCCCGCAGGCGACGATCTCTGCAAGGGCGATGTCGTTCTCGACGAAGTTCTCGACGATCCGTCGCGTCCCGAACGCGACCGACTCGAGGAGCGCCCGGTAGATCTCGACAGGGGACGTCGCGAGGGTCAATCCGGCGATGACCCCGGACAAGTCGGCGTCGCCGAGAATCGACCGATTGCCGTTCCACCAGTCGAGCCCGACAAGCCCGGTCGCTCCGGGCACGAGGACCGTGGCCTCCCGCTCGGTCCTCGCATACCAGCTCTCATCCGAGTCTCCGCGGGCGAAGCCGACGAGCCGCTCCCCGAACCAAGCGAACATGTCGCCGACGGCGGCTTGCCCCGCCTCGTAGCCGAAGAACCCCGGAAGGATGCCGTCCTCGACGACTCCGGTGATTCCGGTCATCGGGACCTCACGTCGGTCGATGACGAGGTCGCAGATCGACGTGCCGATGACCATCACTAATACGCCGGGGAGCTGGACGCCGGCTCCGGGGACCGAGACGAACGAATCGACGTTGCCGACGGCCACTTCCACCGTGGGGCTCAAGCCGAGGCGGGCCGCCACCTCTGGCCGCAGGGTTCCCGCGCGCCAGCCCGGAGGGGCGAAGCTCGTCCCCAACTTCTCGGCTGGATCCGGGAAACCGGGGTAGGCAGCCTCGAAGAAGGCACGAGACGGCAGTCCATCCTTCGCCGACCAGCACGCCTTGTAGCCGGCGGTGCAGCTGGCGCGCACAAGGTTTCCGGTGAGCTGCCACACGATCCAATCGGTCGCCTCGACGAATGCGGCCATTGCCTCGTAGACGGCGCGATCTTCCTGCCAGGTCTCGATGAGCTTGGGGAAGTACCACTCGGAGGACAAGCGCCCCCCGCAGCGGCGAAGGAAGGTTTCGCCACGGCCGACCGCGACCTCGTTCAGCCGATCGGCCACCGGCTGGGCGGAATGGTGCTTCCAGAGTTTGACCCAGGCGAAGGGGTGATCACGGAAACGTTCGAGCCGGCAAAGCGGTGTGCCGTCCTTGGTCACCGGCAGGACGGTGCAGGCGGTGAAGTCGATGCCGATGCCGACCACGTCCTCCGCCCGGACGCCTCCCGCCTCCAGCGCTTCGGGGATCCCACGGTAGAGGACCTCGAGGTAGTCGTCCGGGTCCTGCAGCGCCGTGTCGGGCGGCAGCTCGGCATTGTTCGAGGGCAGACGCGCGTCGATCACGCCGTGCGGGTACCTGACCTCGGAGACGGCGACCTCCTCTCCGGTCGCAAGGTCGAGAAGGAGCACCCGGCCCGACGCCGTGCCGAAATCAACCCCGATCGCCACTCGCCTGCCAGCCGAAGCTGCGCTACTCATGATCCACCCGCCCGATCGCGTCGTCCTGACGCCTCACGCGCGCCGGGGACCGTCCCCAGCAATCCCTCGGCGCGCCGTCCCAATTCTTCGCCACCTGACCCCCCGTCCCGCAACCGCCGGCGCGCCGGAAGCGGCGCAACTGGCTCCGCCCGGAGGCGATGCCGGCGCCCACCGGCCGGCACGTCGCCGGGAGCGGACGTCA
>JBEKLG010000226.1:0-2777 GCA_050010315.1 Acidimicrobiales bacterium | reverse complement strand
CGCCGGGCCCTGTTTGCGCCGACTGCGTGCCATCGGTAGTCAAATCGATGTACCTATTGCTTTGGAAGAATCAATCTAACATTCAGTCGTCGTACAGAGCGTTTGTGAACTTTAACGCCAACCCTTGCCGCCCAGCCCCCCCATGTGGCCATTCTGAGACGATTAGCGGCCTCGGAGTTCGGGCGGAATGGACAGGATCAGGAAGTTGGTACTATCTGATCGTTCAAGCAGGATGGAGAAACATGTTCGTGCTAGTGGACCTCTCGAAACAGAACGCGATTGGGGAAGCCCAAAGACTCGTCAAGGAGCTGAGCTGACCTAGTGAGCAATGGGCAGGGGGCACGAATTGAGTGCGGTTAATGAAGAGAGGTTCTGTCCCAAATGCGGTGCGTCAAGAGACTCTGAATCGCATTTCTGCGCCTATTGTGGCCAGAGCCTAGGACCTCCTGGACTCAACGTCACGCCGTCGTCGGGCGGTCTTGAGCGGACCTCACAGGATCCGCGCTTAAGCGAAACACAAGATGAGGAGCGTGTTCTCTCATGCCTCCGCAAGTACCAAGACCACATCAGTCTCAAATGTCTGTCTTGTGGGTACGAGGGATTGATGGGAGTCCTTCACGTCGAGATCCCTTGGTACATGAAGCCGTGGTGCATTCTGTTCTGCATTCTGTTCAGCGGGGGAGTCCTACTCCTCTTTTATCTCGCGATGGTCATCATGGGATACCAGCAGTTGAAGGTTTACGAGGTGCAGTGTCCAAACTGTGAACGCATTCTCGTGCACCCACCTGGGCGAAGGCTCCGCCACCCGACAGCTGTATGATGATCGACTCTCCATCTGATCGCTCGTGTACCGCGAGTGCGTCATCGCCTGCATGGGCTCTCAATAACTTCGGCCAAGGTCGCGACGCGCAGTACTCCGTCCTTATCCGAACGGAGAAGGGGCGGGATCGATGACCACGACCCGCGCATCTTGACGCGTGACGACGGGCAAATACGCTCTCGTCTCCTTCTCTGCTGATCAGACCCGCCAGATGAGTTCGTCGTCGCGGCGGATCTCGTAGCCGCGGCCACGGATCGTCGAGACGATCTGCGCTTCGAGCTCAGGACTTACTTGGAGAGTCGGCACGAACGGGAAGTCCTCGACCTGCTCACCGATGTCGTCCAGATCCTCAGGCATCTCCTCAAGTGCAATGGTGGCAGCTGCTGGCGGCCACTCGTACTCCGGCCATTGCTCTAGGAAGGCGGCGGCGTCATAGGGTTCGTCGTCGGCAGGACGTTCCTCGAAGTAGTCCTCCCAGTCGTCGGCACCCGGCGCGTAGTTGCCGGCTTTTGGTTTGAAGTGAATTGCCTCGCCAAAGGTCTTCAAGGCGAAGATCGCCTCGCGATCCGAGGCGTATGCAACGGCGACCTCCTCGGGAAGGATCACCAGGTTGTCGTCGACGACGCCATAGACGAGCGTTTTCATCGTTGATCCCCCACCCATTCAAGACCTCTCGGTCCCTTTTCGAAAGGTAGAACCACCAGCGTTTATCACAGCATCTATCAGTCGTCGTCGTCCTTGGGCGAGCCGCTGAGGTTCAGTAGTCCCTCGTCACCAAGAATCATGGCAATTTCTGCTGCACAGTCATCGAGGTCCTCAGTTGAGGCTTCGGCTGCAACTTGAGGGAACCAGCTCTCAAAGACACCGATAATGATGTCGATTACTTGGGTGTCGTCCTCCTCAGGCTCAGGCATTCTCTCGTCCTTCGATTTCGTTTGTGATCCAGCGGTGCGGCAAACGACACAAGCCTTGCTCCTGCCTCCCCCACAAAAAGTAGGAAAGGCAGACGATTAGAGCCCGCTGATGATTAGCGCCCCTTGAGGGCGCGACCTCCTAAGTACATACCGCCAAACACAGCACCGAGGCCCAGCAGAGCCTCGTTCCTGCGCGTCTTGATCATTTGCTGGGCTGCGTTCATCTCTTCCAGAGTGGGCTGACGGCCCAAATAGGCACGGAGCTGTGTCTCAATCTCTGCTGGCCCTGGGATCGGCGTAAACGCAACGCCACTCACCCGCCAGATGAACCGGAAGACTGCAATCAAGATCAGACAGCCCCAAAGAGAGATGATGACAATACCAACGCGCTCGCAGTTATCCTCGAAATGACTGGTTGAGTTCCCAATGATCAACATGAGGACGAACCAAACCACCGTGACAAGGATTAGCCACCGAACCACAAAGTGCTGGAAACGAGCGTACAAACCGGGCTGTCCTTGAGGTTGCGCTTGAACGATCTCAGAGCTTGTCATCTGAATACCTTTGCTCTAACGCTGCCAGGAGGTTGGCGCAGTCCTCGACATCGATGGCACCGTCTTCGGTCGCCGAGAGGCTCGGGAACCACTCGTTGATTGTCTTCATGACAACTTCGACGAGTTCTGAGTAAACGTCGGTCATCGTTATCTCTGTTCGATATCGAAGAGCTGAAGCTGCCCAACACGAGGCGCTCTTGACTTCTGATCACGGCCGCTGATTACGTCTTCGAGGATTCTGATTACAACTTCTGCTTGCTTGACACTCAGCTGTTCGAAAGCGATGCCGTCAGCAGTTGGCGAAGCCCATCCCTTTGGCAGGATCCGATCGAGCCGAGGTCAAACAACACGAAGTTCAGGCGGCGGATCAGGTAATCGGCGGCAGTGCGCTCGACACGAACAGCAGGGATCGTCGTGATCGAGGGCTCTCCGGACCTTTCGACAGGGATTACGTCAGTTCCGAATCCGTCATCGGGCGTGGCAGTAAGA
>JBEKLG010000225.1:0-3167 GCA_050010315.1 Acidimicrobiales bacterium | reverse complement strand
CGTGCTCATCATCGAGCACAACCTCGACGTCGTGAAGTCCGCCGACTGGGTGATCGACCTCGGCCCCGAGGGTGGGGACGCCGGCGGCCGTGTCGTCGCCGAGGGTTCGCCCGAGAAGCTCGCGACGATCCCGGCGAGCTACACCGGCCGCTACTTGAAGGGAATGCTCGCGCCCCGAGCGCCACGAGCGCGGGCCGCCGGGTGACTGCGTCCGGCAGGAGGCAGCTCGGGCCGGCCGCGTGCCTGTCGTCGTTAAGGTGCCCGCCGTTCCCCGTGACGACACCGGCGAGATCCAGGTGCAGGTCGAGGCGCCGTCCGGCCAGTTCGCCGTCCTCGATCACGCCTTCACCGTGATGACCAGTTCGCCGTCCCCGAGCCCGTCCTCGTCTTGAGACCTAGACGGATTGGCGGGCTCGCCGCCGCCGGCCGGCGAGCAAGGGCCATCGCGTTGCCGTCCGGGTCGCGACCGCTCCTCACCCCGGCACCACCTCGTCGCCCGCTCGTCCTCGCTCAGCTCGACCTCGACCGTCGGCCTGCCTCGTCGTGCCATGGATGCCTCCCATCGTCGCTGACAATGGGAGGAGGGCGCAGCGAGACCGAGAAATTCCTATTTCAGGAAGAATCTATGATTCGGCTCACTAGGCGGCCTTGTGCTCCTCGGGTGAGGTCGGCGCGACCTCGGCGGCCGTCGTGCGCCCGAGGGTGCTATTGCGGCTCATCCTCGCTGCCAGCCACCAGCCGACGAGCATGCTCACGGCCGTCCCGCCACTCGTGATCGCCCAGTAGGTCACCGTCGGCGTGCCGGTCGGGACGAGGTAGAAGAAGAGGACGATGGCGAAGGCGACGCCCGCCATGGCGAGGAAGACGCTCAGCCAGGCACCGAAGGCACCGCCTGGCACCCTGTAGGGGCGCGCCGTGCCCGGCTGCTTGCGCCGCAAGGTGATGAGCGCCGGGAACATGAACAGATAGGGGAAGAGGAAGACGATCGAGCTCAAGGCGAAGATGCTCCAGAAGACGCTCGTCTTCGTGGCGAAAAAGGCGTAGTTCACGACGGTGAGGGCGGTAGCGAGCACACCCATCAAGACAAAGGCGTAGTCGGGTGTCACGAACCGCCGGTTGGTGTGCCCGAAGACGCCCGGCGCCGCCCGGTCGAGGCCGGTCGAGCCCATGGAGTGGTTCGCGCCGATCGACCAGACCACCATGTTGCCGATCAAGGTGAAGAGCAGGAGCACGATGAATAAGTCGTAGACGGGCTTCCACGCGCTGCCGAGCACGACACCGAAAGAGAGCTTCATGGCGTCAGCCATGCCGGTCACGATCGACAGCTTGCTCAACGGCACGGCCGCAAGGATGCCGTAGTTCCCGAGCAGCTGGGCGACGACGATGATGATGCCGGCATACAAGAGCATGCGAGGGATGTCGCGGCGGGGGTTCTTCACCGCGCCGGCCGCCGAGCTCATCAGCTCGAAGCCCATGAAGTTGTAAACAATGATCGGCAGGAAGCTCCAGTTGGCGCCCCACCGCGGCACCCAGGCGTGAGACGCCCACGAGTTGGCCGAGTGCGTGGTGAGGGCGTAACCGAGCCCCATGCCGGCGAGCACGACCAAGATGAGCACCTTCACGACGGCGCTCGCGCTGTTCACCCACTTGCTCAAGAACATTGGCAGGACGCCGATGAGGACCATGACCCAGATGAGGGCGATGACGATGAGCTCGGCCGCGGTCTGGCTCATCGAGGGCCAGAAGGCCGTCGAGAGGGCTCCGGCGAAGACGACGAAGACGGCGGGCGCCCAGTAGGCGACGTTCACCCAGTAGAGCCAGGCATTGAAGGTCGCCCAGCGCTGGCCATAGGCCTCCCGCACCCAGACGTAGATACCGCCCTCTTGCGGCCACCCGCTTCCGAGCTCGCCGGTGACGAGCCCGTAGGGGAGGAAGAAGGCGATGGCGAAGATGACATAGAGCGTGATGCTCTCGACGCCGAGTGCGGCAGAGGTCGCCACGGTGTCGAGGGTGATGATCGCCGAGACGGCGAAGAGCGTCATCGAGAAGATGCCCATCGTCTTCGGCTGATCGGTCAACGACACGAATCCGATGCCGTTGGGGGTTCTAGTTGCCATGGTTGCCTCCGTTCACGAGGTGGAAACGAGCGCTCAGTCGCGCAGCGCCCGGGCGATGGGCTGCAACTCGGGATCGGTAGGCACTTCGTCGATGCCGATCAGCGCGAGCAGCAGCGCTTTTTGGAAGTGTTTGCGGTTCTCGGCTGCGTCCAGGACGATCGAGAAGAACGCATCGATAATCGCGTCGGTCATCTCTTCGCCCCGCACCGCCGGAAGGCAGTGCATGAACTTGGCTTCCGGCTTGGCGTGCGCCCACAACTCCTCGTTCACCTGGTAGGAGCGCAGGACGCGGACCAGCTCGTTCGTCGTTGCGGCGTCGAGTATGCGCTTTGCGGTTGGTGGCAGTCTCGAAGGACTTTCCCGCGAGGGCAAAGGTCCCACAACGCTCATTGCTCAGGCGGACCGCCAAGGCCGGCTGGCTGCTGTTGGGTGATGCAGTGCACGTTGCCTCCGCCGAGCACGATCTCGCGGCCCGGGACGGTTACCACCCTGCGGTCCGGAAGCACCGCCTCCAGTTTCGCCTTGGCCACGGCGTCGTTGGGGTCGTCGAACACTGGCAAGATCACGCCGCCGTTCACAATCAGGAAGTTGAGGTAGGAAGCGGCCGTCTTGTCGCCCGCCCGCCGGGGAATCGTGTCCTCCGCACTGTCAATGCCCCAAACCTCCTCCTCAGTGAACTCGGTGATCGCCGGCATCGGCAGGGTCTCGACGCGCAGGCGTCGTCCCCGTGCGTCGGTGGCCCCCTTGAGCACGCGCAGGTTCTCCTGAAGCAGCTCATAGCGCCAGTCGTCCCTGTCTTCGGTGCTACCGGCCAGGACAACACCGGGACTCACGAAGCAGGCGACGTCGTCGACGTGACCTTTGGTCTCCTCGGGATCGATGCCTCGCGCCAGCCAAATGATCTTGTCGACATTCAGGTAGTCGCGCAGGTGCTCCTCGATCTGGTCGCGCGACAGCTGCGGGTTGCGCCCAGGAGAGAGCAGGCACTCCTCGGTGGTGAGGGCAGTGCCTTCGCCGTCGACATGGAACGAGCCGCCTTCCAACACCAGC
>JBEKLG010000224.1:0-2677 GCA_050010315.1 Acidimicrobiales bacterium | reverse complement strand
AGTCGTCCAGAGCTACGCTAACCTTCTCGAGGGCTTTGCAATACCCGACATAGCGCTGATAACCGGTCGTAGTCGTGAGCGGCCCGGTGATGCACGCGACCCGCTTGCCAGCAGGTGGATCACCGCTTCGCAAGCACCTGCAACATTGTCGACGAGAACACTGTCGGCTTGCTGCGTGGCAAGCGTCCGGTCAGCGAGCACCACAGGGATGCCAAAGTTCGCCAGTAGCGACAGATCGGTACGCGGGCCAGACGGCGTACGTATCACGCCGCCGACGTTCTCGGCGACAGCGAGCTCTATATAAGAGGCCTCTTTGCCAAGATCTTCATCGGCGTTGCAGAGGAAAAGCGAATATCCGGCCTCATAGGCGACGTCCTCCACGCCCCGCACGAGATCACCGAAGAAAGGACCCGTGCGGACGTCGGAGATGATCAGCGCCCAGACCCGGTTGCGACGGGTGCGTAGGCTCCGTGCGACCCTGCTCGGGCGGCAGCCAAGGTCCTTCACTGCTTGCTGCACGGTGGCGGCCAAACGAAGGTCGACCTGAGGATGATTGTTGAACACCCCGGAAACCGTCGCGGTGGAAGCCCCAGCGGCGCGGGCCACATCGATGATAGTGGTCACAGGCGCTCGATGTTGCTCGTGGCGCCTCCACGCCCCACCGGGACTCTGGTCGGCCGCCGGCACTGCGTGAGAGCTTGACATCGGATAGCAACCGGGTACACGATTACTCCAAACCTGTAATGATACGGAGTGTACGTAAGTTCCAACCGGTGACCGTGGTAAGAGGGCCATGGGTATTCGGGCTTATGCCTCCTAAGCCCGATGTTGCAGTTTCCTGAAATATCGCAGGATTTCTATGTGAATCGCTTTTTTGAGAGAATCTAGCGTTTCTTGCATCGAAGGGGTTGCTGCGATGTGTGTTGATCCGGAGTTGGTCCCGAAACGGAAGTTGTATACGGGCACTCTGATGCCAGCCATAGGGCTGGGAACCTTCGGCTCGGACCGCGTGCCGGCCGATGCAGTGGCGCGGGCGGTGAGCGGCGCTTTGGAGGTCGGTTACCGCCATTTTGATTGTGCCGCGGTCTATGAAAATGAAGACCGTATCGGGCAGGTACTTCAGCGCTTTCCTCGCGAGCAGCTTTGGCTGACGTCCAAGCTATGGAATGACAAACATGCGGCGGAGGATGTCATTCCTGCTTGCGAAAAGACTTTGGCTGACCTGTGCACGGACTACCTTGACGTGTATTTGGTGCATTGGCCATTTCCGAACTTCCATCCGCCAGGCTGTGATGTGAATTCTCGTAGCCCTAATGCCCGGCCTTATATACACAGCGAGTTCATGGAGACTTGGCAGCAGATGGAAAGGCTCGTCAGCATGGGACTCGTTCGCCATATTGGCACTTCCAACATGACGATCCCCAAGCTGGATCTTCTGTTGCGCGACGCGCAAATACTTCCGGCTGTGAACGAGATGGAATTGCACCCGCACTTCCAGCAGCCGGAGCTGTTTGCTTACGTTCTGAGCCGGGGTATTCAGCCGATCGGCTTCTGCCCTATTGGGTCGCCTACGCGGCCTGAACGGGACTGGACGCCCGAGGATACGGTGGACATAAAGGATCCGGTGCTGGTCGGTATCGCGGAGCGGCACGGCGTGCATCCGGCTGTGATCTGCGTGAAGTGGGCCGTTCAAAGGGGACAGACCCCGATACCGTTCTCGGATAGACGCGAGGAGTACTTGGCCAATCTTGAGGCTGTAGTGCGCGATCCGCTGACAGAGGAGGAAATGCTTGCCATTGCGGCGGTCGACAGGAATGACCGTCTTATCAAGGGTCAGGTTTTCCTGTGGAAGGCGGATCAGTCCTGGGAAGACCTGTGGGACATCGACGGAGTCATTGTCGACGGGCAAGACGGCTGAACCAGCGTTTGCTGGACGGGCAAGCAGGCAGGGCGTTTCGCGGGACCGCCAGGTGGGTGTCGTCTCTGAGCACAAGGCCGAGGACGTCTAGAACCATCACGGCCTCTCTTTTTTCGCGGTGCTGATGAACGGCGACAGCCTTGGGGGAGGCTCCCGTGGCAGTTCTGATCCGGACAGCAAGAGTGGCGCTTCGACCAGAGGAGTCGCGCGCGCCTGTTGACGCCGACAGATTCCATGAGCACCCGCAGCAGGTCCTTCGTCCTGACGATCACCCCGCACGAGGGACACCCGGCTGCCCGACGGTTCCTCTCGACGCCGACGGGCAGTTCGTCGCCGTCGTCGGCCATAGAGCACCCGGAAACCGGGCAGTTCCAGCAGCGCGTCGTCGAATTCGCTGCCGCCACCCATGGCGGGGTCGCTCTTTCAGAGCTTTGGACGGCCACGAGAACGGCAAGGCCTCTTGCCGCGCCAGTTGATGCCTAGCGGAGCGCGGTCGACTGGTCGCGTCCCCCAGTTCGTTGAGAAGAGCCTGTTTCTGGCCGGTGCTATGCAGCGGTGAGCGGTCCGGGTTGACCAAGCCCTGGTCTCGGGAACTGCGGTGTTCGACTTTGTCGCGTGTGACCGGCCGAGGCGCTGCTCGCCTTCTTGCGGAGTCGCGGGTCGCCTTGCTTGAGGACTCCGCGGCGCGATTATCAGGGCTGGATCATCCCTCTGCCTGTTACCGTTTGGCGCGCAAGGAGCGGAGAAACTGGTGCCCAC
>JBEKLG010000223.1:0-3393 GCA_050010315.1 Acidimicrobiales bacterium | reverse complement strand
GTTCCTCCTGGGACGGGTTGTTAGGATAGCGAGGAAAGGACTTCCCCGCGGGTTGGACTTTTCACATGAGTAGGCTACCACAACGGCGGGGCGCTGTCAAGAGACAATATGTTCATCCGTCAGCTGACGGACCTAGCCCAGGAGTTCTTTAATTGACTCATTGGTTCATTGGGTCATTGAATGATCGGGTCATTCAATCATTGAAGGGGGGCTGAAGCGGAAGGGCAATTATGAATTGTGGATGCCGGATTGTGAGGTGCCGTCTGCCGGGGCAATAGTGAACCGGGCCGACGAGCGCTGGCGGGTACGAAAAGCCGCGAACCTACATGAAAAGTCCCCAATAGGCTTGCCTTTGGCACTCCCGTTTATATAGCCTGCGAGCGGGACTGTCAACCTAGCGCAGATTGGTGTAACCTAGCTCACAGTTATGGCGAACGAGAGCGCAGCTAAAAGCACAGGAAAACCCTCGGTGGTGGTCGATACGCGGGTCATTTATTGCGGCGATAACCTTGAGCAGCTGAAGAAGCTGCCCGACGCTTGCGTGGATTTGATTTACATCGACCCGCCGTTCAATTCCAATCGCAATTACGAGGTCTTCTGGGGCGAGACCAAAGAAAAGCGAGCATTTGAAGACCGCCACGCCTCAACCCAAGCCTACATCGAATTCATGCGGCCACGCTGCGTGGAGCTGGCGCGTGTTCTCAAGAAGACGGGCAGCTTTTACTATCACTGCGACTGGCACGCCAGTCATTACGTCAAGGTGATGCTCGACCAGATTTTCGGAGAGAACGCTTTCCAGAACGAGATTGTCTGGCGGAGGACCAACTCTCGTACGGAAAAACGCAGATGGCCACGCATTCACGACACTCTGTACTTGTATACACGGGACAGAAAGCGATGCACCTTCAACCCACTAATGTTGCCCGGGGACGAACAGAAGATGCCGCATACCCTCATAACCGCCTCAGACGGTCTGAAATACAATACGTTTGACCTCACCGGTCCGGGAACAACTGACGAAGGCGAAAGCGGCCAACCGTGGCGAGGCTTCAACCCCAAGGAGTTCGGCAGACACTGGGGCTACAGCGGGTCGCAGATGGATGAATGGGACGCTGCAGGGTTGATTCACTGGCCAAAGAAGGCAGGGGCTGCCGGTGGCTTCCCTCGTAAGCGGGATGAAAATCCTTTCATTCCGAGGGCTCGGATGGTCCAGGTCTGCAGCGTCTGGACGGACATTGACAGGCTTAATCAGACCTCGAAGGAAAGGCTGGGTTATCCGACACAGAAACCACTTGCCCTGCTGGAGCGAATAACCAGAGCGTCTAGTAAAGCGAACGACATCGTCCTCGATGCCTTTTGCGGA
Source organism: Acidimicrobiales bacterium (assembly GCA_050010315.1). Lineage (GTDB taxonomy): Bacteria > Actinomycetota > Acidimicrobiia > Acidimicrobiales > Bog-793 > Bog-793. The sequence continues at coordinate 2,030 of JBEKLG010000223.1, read as the reverse complement.
TGTGGAACGGCCCTGGTTGCCGCGCAGAACCTTGGACGGCAGTGGATTGGGGTGGACATCTCGCCCACGGCTTGTCGCGTGATGGCCAAGCGGCTGCGCGATGATTGCAAGCTGCGCGAGGACGAGAATTACTGGCGTCACGGCAAGGGCTTCGTAGTGCGCGACCTGCCGCGGACAGAGAAACAGTTGCGCGAGATTCCGCCCTTCGAGTTCGAGAACTGGGCGGTGATTGCTCTTGGTGGGATTCCGAACAAGACGCAGGTCGGCGATATGGGCATTGATGGCCGCATTTATCCGCTGTCGGCCGTGCCTCACGGAAGCGGCAAGGCGGCGGGTGAACTTGACTTCATGGACGACTGGTATCCCATCCAGGTGAAGCAGGGGGACAAGGTGGGCCGCCCAGACATTGACAGGTTCGAAGCCGCCATGATCAGGGCCAAGCGAAAAAAGGGCTTCTTCGTGGGCTTTGATTTCTCTCACGACGCGCTGGCCGAAATCGGCGCGTTCTTCAAAGCACAACACACCGTAATCGTGCCCCTCACCGTGCGTGAAATTCTGGACGAGCAAATCGCCCAAAAACTGGCCTAATCCGGAGGCTGGTGTTTTAGAAGCCTGGCGCGCCGTTATTCGCACATGCGGCCTGGAGAGGCTTGGACCTGCAACACACGCCGGCGCAGCGCTTGCTGCCGGCGGTCCACGATATCAGGGTACAAGAGTTGGTAAAGGCGAAACCTAGACAGTTGTCCTTGGAGTGATCGCATGCGAAAAGACCAAGCAGGAGTTGTGGAAGCAACCGCCTTTGTCCTAAGGGATGAGAATAGCCTCGAGAGGGCATCGCTCAAAATGGTCGCCGGAGGTCCGCAACTAGCCTTGCGGGATTCGAAGGGGAATGCGAGGGCCGTTTTGAGAGTGTGCTCTGAGGCCACTCAGCTCTGTTTTTTAGATGGCCAAGGGCGCAGGATGATCACGTTGACTTCATTGGGAAGCGCCCAGATGCTCGACCTCTACAATGCGCACGGCGCAGACGGCGTTTCAATGGTCGCGGCTGGTAACGCACTTTTCGGATTATCTGACGGCGACAAGTGGAGGGTCCACCTGGTGGCGAATGACCACCCGGAACTGCAAGAAAGGCCATGTTTCGTAGTGACGGACCGAAGGGGCAGGGAGCAAGTTACCGTTGCTGCTGGGCCAGACGGACCAGAATTGTCCCTTCGCGGGCCAAACGAAAAGCATCGTCTCCGCCTGAAGGTGGTTAAGGGTAAGCCTTACGTCCAGATGCTCGATGGTCGGTCTAGAGAAGTATGTAGATTGGACGTAGATGGCCAAATTACGAAACCCAGAATCCGGAAGCGGCAGCGACGATGAGCGACTCGCTGGCTGGGGCGGACCAATTGCTTCACGTACCTTCGCCATCAAGGGAAGTCGACTAATGATCTCGTTCTCGTTTTCAATCAAGGTAATAAACATTCCCGATCTGGATCGCCACCAAATTGAAGTGAAATGCCCGGTGTGCATGCTTCACACGTGGGTCAAACTCGGTGAAATTCGCCGCAGAGATTTTGTAATCTGCCGGGGCTGCCACGCAAACATTCTCCTTGAGGATTACTTAGGCAGTGTTCATCGATCTGTGCGGAGCTTCGAGCAGATGCTGAAAGGATTGGAAAGATAGCCATGGACCCACAAGTCATTCAGCGTACACGGTATGTCCTGCGTGCGCGCTTTCGGCGTACGCAGACATGCCCTCCTGGCCTGTTTCCGTCGGCGTGCAAGCAATTGTTAAGCTGGCTGGAGAATCATCCTGTATTGTCGTCGCTTGTGACAAGGCTCGCATCCCTGGGAACCGAATCGCGCGAACAGATCGACAAGGTAATTGCCGATGCAACCGCCGGTGGAGTCTGTAGTGGGTTTTACGCCGCAACTTCAACAGAAGAGCATGCCGCTCTTTGCTTACATGTGGTGCGTGCCGTCACAACCACTGGCGAGCTGCAACCGGGCGTGAGGGATTACACCTTTCAGCACCTGGCTGAGTA
>JBEKLG010000222.1:0-3515 GCA_050010315.1 Acidimicrobiales bacterium | reverse complement strand
ATGTGCGGGCGTCCTTTTCGAGCAGTTGCCGCTCCCCTGATTCCCGCGTCTGGACCCAGACGGTGCGCTTCGTCCAGTTCCCGAATGCGTCCAGCTCGTACTCGTAGTCGGCCTCCATGACGGCCTGATGCTCTGCGTCGTACAGGATGACCTTCGCCGGGTTGCGCTTGGTCTTGTCAGTGAACGTGTAGTGGGTCGTGGTGTAGGTCCCGTCCCAGTTGTATTCCCGGCAATCCCGCTCTGCCGCATCGTCGTCGCCAAAGCAGATTCCGCTCCCGTAAGTGCGCCCGTCCCCAGGCTGCTGCCAGTACGACAGCACCGTGTCATCATTCAGCCTGAGCCAAAGCCGCATCGAGCCGTCACGGTTGAGGCTGGTGAACGATTCCAGGTGCCCGGTCCGGGGATTGTAGGTCTCGACGACATCGTAATAGATGTCCCCCGGCCCCTCCGAGACAGACTCAATCTCGTTGCCCCGCTCGTCGAATGTGCTCCGATGGCGAGACTCCAAGGTGCCGTCAGGATTGTACACGTCGGCCTCGATGATGTTCCCTCGGCTGTCATATGCGAAGGTGGTCGTCTTGAAGAGCTTTCCGTCCACGTAGGAATCGTCTTGCGTCCTGCCCTCAGGCCCGTTCGCATAGACGTGCCGGGACATCAGTTCGCCTTTCTCGTTTTCCCATATCTCTTCCTGCACTCTCCCCAGCCCGTCCCGGGTTTCGCGCTTCGCGTTGCCGCTGAACTGGCCATTGCCCATCCACCCCGACCTGACCTGATTGCCGTCCCTGTCGAACTCGCATTCCCCACAGAAGAGCGGGAAGATTATGGCGAAGCCGTCGGGCTGGGCTGGCTGTTGCAGGAACGCCTGCTGCGTGGTTGAGACTGACTTGACGGGACCGGCGAAGCCCATGACCTCCGCCTGCGTCCGTTTCTTGCCGGAGCCGAGCAAGGGCATCGCCAGGAGGAGCCACAGGACTGGAGCGACCCATCTGTTCATGCCGACACCGCCGCGATTCGCCGCTGGGTGCTTAGAAGCAAAACCCGTGGCGAGAGTTTCCCGGCCCCTGGCAGGGGGAGTGGGGACCAGCTCGCCGGGGCTGAAGCAGGATGTGTGGCGTTGGGCGATGGGGGTTCCGGGTGGGGCCGCAGGGTCAGGTCATCGCTTGCAATGCCCCGCCAGCCTGGTCAAAAAACTTGCGGCAGCCTGCGGACCACCCAGCCGTGCCCGAACCATGGGCAAGCCTCTGGTCGGGCTGCAATCGCCCTCATGCGCAAAGTCCGGGGGCGCGGCGGCGGGCCGGTTTTTCGGTTCTAAAATCGCTCTTTGGGCCTGCCACGAGTCCGCCCACGCCTAGCGGCGACGGGCCGGCCATCCGGTCCTTGCGCCTGGGGCAGCACGGTGATTCTGTCGCACGTGTCGCACAGCAAATTCATCCCAGATGGCGAGGGCAAGAGCGCCCCCTTGCCGCAGAAGGGGCAACGGTCCCCAGGCTTGGCCGTGGGGGGTTCGGCTTGCTGGCTCATGCCGGGCATGTTAGCACGTTTTAGCTGCGCTATGCTCGCGGGCCTCCGCGTGTCGGCAATTTGCGCGTGCGACAATTCGGGCTTCTAGTTGAACTCAAGCGTGATAAACGTGGCGGGAGATGCTCCAATATTCGTGGTCGCGTGGGTCTGTCCGCGAGGAATCCACCGGACTTCCCCAGCCTTCATGGCAAACTCGGATGGCGATTGGCTGGCTGTGTCTTCTCGAAAATCCAGGTCGGACACGGCGATGAGCAGCCTGTCATAATTCTCTCCGTGTTGCTCGGTACGGCCGCCCGCCGCAATCGTCATCGTGTAACCCCTGACAGCAGAGGCTTGGAACAACTCGCCGAAGGCGGCGTCGTGGTAGCGGAACCCGCCCATCGGCGAATTGAACTCCCCGGCGTTGGCCTTCAATGCTTCGATGACTAGCAGGTCGGCAGGCTCGGAAGAATTGTTCCGTTCCGCCACGGTAAAGCCGCCCTTCGAGGTGTGCAGCTCGCCTGCCTCGATGCGGGTCATCACCGGCTGGCGGCCCCGCACCTCGTTCCCTATGACAACCGGGCGCAGGCTGAGGAAGGCGTAAAACATCCCATGGCGATGCGGGAGCGTCGCCTCTCCCGGCTGGAGCTTGAGGCGGAAGACGCGCACTTGCGCATTGCGCAGCAGCAAAGAGTGGTGCGGCTCGTCAACAATTTCGACTGCCGCTGGCCCAGGCTGCTGAGCCAGGCCCGGCGTGCAGGCAACCAGTGTGGCTAGGACAGCGGCTCGCAATGAAGGGGTAACGCTCATGCGTCTGATTGTACTCCCCGTTGCCAAGCCCGGGTGACCAACCATTGCGAATCAATCGTGCTTCGAGACAGCGAGTCGCTCGTCGCTTACCATTCCTCGTCGCTCGGCTCCGAACGGCGGTGGCAAGCATCAGTTTTCTCGCTTTCAAACCGCTTTTCGGCCTCGGCAGGCCATCCCGAGGCAGGGAGCTGTGTTGGCGATGGCAGGCGAGGGGGCCGAGCGTCAAGATTGCAGGCAGCCTCCCGAATCCTTGCCGCGATGACCCTCGGCCCCGAGGGGAACTATAGCGCTGGTTCTGCGTGGTCCCTGGTGACGCTACCCTGCACCTCGCTCGCCGGATTCGTCAGTCTTCGTCTCCAGCGACGCAGTCCTCGCAGAGAGGGCAACCGCATTCGGGGCACCGGTCCACGGCAGGACGGCCGCAGCGGGAACACACCTGGCGGTGTTCCTTATCGGGTAAATCGAGTGCGCCAGGCGAAGGGTCGAACCCCGCCATCGGCATGTCCATGGCATTCGGCTGCCCCTCGACCGCAGCGATGGCCAGGTCCACATCGGCCATCCTCGACTTCTTACGCTGTAAGTTTCTTGTTACCATTTGGCAATTCCCCCCTGCTCAACCCTTCACCGCATCGGCTAGTCGCCTGCTCCCAGCCTTGCGGAATACCAAGAAATACGAATGATTCTTGCGTGCGTGAACTTGGCGAATTACTCTCGTGACGCCGGGCCGGTTGTTCCTTACCAGCACGAACAGGTCTTCCACGGCGAATCCCTTCTGCGCCAGCTCATTGATTAGTTCCACGTGGGTCAGGCGCTGCCGGTTTGCACAGACCTCGTCCCCACATTTGACGACGTAAATTCCCATGTCTCGAAGGACCCGACGTGCCTCGTCAGCAGCTTTGAAATATAGGTCGAGGACGGCCTCGTGATATTTCCTTCCCGGCCCATTCCCGGCTGAGTTGTTCCTGTAGTAGTCTTCATAGTTCTGGTGGTTGACGTGGGCGGTCCCGCCGGGGGTGTGCATGTAGGGCGGGTCAAAAACAACGCAGTCGATGGAGGCGTCCCCGTAGGGCAGGCTCCTGCAATCGACGCCGTCCTTCAGGTCGGTGGCGAGCAGGCGGTACGTCCCTTCGGGGACCTTCCTCCAGAAGACGCCCTTGCCGTAGGTGACGTCGGCGACGGTGCTCCCTGGAGCGACGTGCAGGGAC
>JBEKLG010000221.1:0-3737 GCA_050010315.1 Acidimicrobiales bacterium | reverse complement strand
CGCTGAGGGTGTAGGAGTCGCCGGCCCCGCCGACGTCGGTGCCACCGCTCGCCGCGGTGAACCAGCCGACAAAGGTGTAGCCGGGGAAGGTGGGCGCGCCGGGCAGCGTGATCGAGCTGCCGTCCGGGCCGCTCATCGAGCCGACCGCACTGCCGCCCTCAGAGTTGAAGGTGATGGTGTCCGTCGCGTTGGCCGTCCAGTGGGCGTAGAGGGTGGTCGAGCTGCTGAGGGTGTAGGAGGCGCCGGCCCCGCCGGCCTCGGTGCCACCGCTCGCCGCGGTGAACCAGCCGACAAAGGTGTAGCCGGGGTAGGTGGGCGCAGCGGGCAGCGTGATTGAGCTGCCGTCCGGGCCGCTCATCGAGCTGACCGCCGTGCCGCCCTCAGAGTTGAAGGTGATGGTGTCCGTCGGTGCGGGCAGTTGGTACTCGAAGGCACCGGCGTCGCAATTCTCTCCCGAAACACCAGGACGAGGGTCTCCTCTCTCGTCAGTGCCCACTGTGCAGTTGGCGCTGGGCACCTCTTCGTAGGCGGTGCTGTCGCTCGTGATGGCAAGGGTCTCGGGGCCGCTCGAACCGTTGGCGGCCAGCGAGGATGCGAGGTCGATCTTCGAGCTATTCACGACATCGTTCGTCCCAAAGTCACAGGAGTCGTCGGACTCTACGTTGTAGCCACCGTCTGAGATTGAGCCTCCACACGGGGCCGCATCGAGGATGGAGTTGGAGATGGTGGCGGTGCCGTCGGTATAGATGCCGCCGCCGTAGGTCGCCGAGTCCCCCGAGAAGGTGTCATCGGTCAGAGTGGCGGTGCCGTCGTTGTAGATGCCGCCGCCGTAGGTCGCCGAGTCCCCCGAGAAGGTGTCATCGGTGAGGGTGGCGGTGCTGCCGAGATCGTCGAAGACCCCGCCGCCGTAGGTCGCCGAGTCCCCCGAGAAGGTGTCATCGGTCAGGGTGGCGGTGCCGTTGTTGTAGATGCCGCCGCCGTTGGTGGCGCTGCTGTTGTCGGCATCTTGGACCGTGATGCCCTCGAACGTGGCGTAGACGCCGCTGCCGATGCTGAGCACGGGGCCGTTACAGGCGGTGGTGGGACAGTCGCTGGCACTGCCGCCGTTGCCGTCCAGGATCGGATCGGTCACTCCTGAGGCCGCCTCGATAGTGACTGGGGAGACGGAGGTCCCCGTGGAAACGGTGAAGTTGCCTACGTACCAGGTGGCGGTGTTGCTCTCGTCGCCCGTGGTGGCGAGGGCCACGGTGTCGCCCGCCGCAGCATCGCTCAATGCCAGGGTGAGCGAGCATTCGCTGCTCGGCGTGCCGGTCTCGGGGCAGCTCGTCGTGGAAGTCGACGTCCCCGAGGGGTACGCGTACCACGTGGTACCCGCGGCAGTTGCTGGGACAGCACCGAGGAGACTGACGCCGGCCACAAGGACCCCGCCCATGAGGAGCGCCACTGCCATGGAAAGGCGCACGAGGCCCGCCGATCGAAAGCCCCTACGGGCAAAAAGGTGACACCGTGCTCGGTGGACGAGTCGCTGCATGAGGACCTCCGCCTGGTCGTTCTCTCGTACAGCTGCCGCCGGCCTCGACGTTATAGCCTCCCTATTTCGGACAACAACCGCCAGCGGCCCAGGGCGTGCGTTGGCGCCTTCGTTGACTTCCCGGAGGAACACCTCGGTCGAGGCATCCGATCCACCGCCATCCGGCGAGCCTGAAATGCCTTGGGCGTTCGCCGCGCACCGGAATCGACCGCGCACGCCGTATTGGCCGAGCTATCGGCGAGGACATCCAGTCTCCCCCACGAGCCACATCGCAAGACGGCACGATCGATCTCCGCGCAGGCGGAGACGACTTGCGGCAGAGCCGGAATGACCGGCAACCGGGACCTAGTGGCACGGTTCCGTCCCACATGGACGCAACACGGTGAGGTATCCCAATACCCCGAGCACTCAGCGCTTGCTAGATGTCCCCGACCGCCGGGACTGGGGCGCGCCAGAACGTTCACCGGATTGGTGACGCGGGCCCGAATCGACGGGCCCCGAGTCGGCGATCTGTGTGTCTTTGGACAGAGCGGGGATGCACGCCTCGTTCACGTCCGAAAGTCCGTGAATTCCCCGCGCGATATACACGCGATCAATTCCACGCTTGCCGAACAGGTCTTGTCAGAAAATGCACTTCACCAGCGCTTATATATCGAGGCGGCGCCCAGAATCGAACTGGGGTACAGGGCTTTGCAGGCCCTTGCCTAAACCACTCGGCCACGCCGCCGTCAATCGCGACCTTACTTCTGTGGCGTCCGGGCCGAGATGCGAGGCCGTCGGCTCGTGCCGTGTGGCGCGTCACGCCCCGATCGCGTGGTACCCACCGTCGACGTGGACAATCTCACCGGTCGTCATGGGGAACCAGTCCGAGAGCAGGGCGACGCACGCTTTGGCGACCGCCTCACGGTCCCGTTTCACGTCCCAGCCGAGCGGCGCGCGTTCGGCCCACGCCTTCTCGAAATGCTCGAAACCTGGGATCGCCTTCGCCGCGATGGTGCGGATCGGGCCGGCGGCGACGAGGTTGACGCGGATCGCCTTTGCCCCGAGGTCCCGTGCAAGGTAGCGGGTGAGCGACTCGAGCGCCGCCTTCGCGACACCCATCCAGTCGTAGCCCGGCCACGCCACCGTCGAGTCGAAGTCGAGGGCGACGATCGAGGCGGTGCCGGCCGCCTCGAGCAGCGGCAGGAACGCCGAGGCGAGGACCTCGAGCGAGTAGACGGAGACCTCGAAAGCGGTGGCTACGTCTCCCCAGTCCGCAGCGAGCATCCCGTGGCCGAGGCAGGCCTCGGGCGCGTAGCCGATGGAGTGGAGGATCCCGTCGAGCCGCCCGAAGCGCTCGGCGATCGCGGCCGCGACGACGCCCGGATGCTCGGAATTGGTGACATCGAGTTCGAGCACGTCGGGCGGCCGGGGAAGCCTGCGGGCCGTCCTTTCGGTGAGCGACATCCCGCGGCCGACGCCAGTGAGCAGGAGATCAGCACCCTCTGCCTGGGCGCGCCCTGCGACGGCAAAGGCGATCGAGTCCTCGCTGAGGACTCCCGTCACGAGGATCCTCTTCCCTTCGAGCAGGCCCAAGGTCTCCTCCTCTGTCGGCCCGTCGTTGGCGGATCGGCGTTGCGGACACTACCGGTGGCGTCCCGGAACGTCCATCGAGCCGGCACACGATCACGGGATTCGCCATAGCCCGGCCTCAAGTCGCGGCAACGGTCTTGTGACGCCCGATCGCGCCCTTCAGCGCTTCACCAATCGTCTCGTAGTTTTTCGTGTCGTGAACGGGCAGCACCGCCAGGTGGCCGCGGACGGGTGCGCGGATCCCGGGCTCGATCCAACCGGCGCAGCGCGCCGGTTGGATCGCGTGTTAAGCAATTGCGGCGTAGGGCGCCCGGTTACCCGATCTTCGCTCCCTTGGGGAGGGTGATCGCGGACGGCGAACCCCCGTAGCCCGAAAGCTTAATCGATCCCGCGTTCGTCCCGACGTAGGCGAGGAAGCCCTTATCGGTCACGCAATAGGTGCTCTTTACGCCATCGTATTTGCCCGAGGCACAGCTTGAGGGCTGCTTGGCGAAGGTTGCCTTCGAAGTCGTGATCCCTTTTGCCCCGGCCACGAAGGCCTTGAGCCTCGGGGCCACGTAGGCCGGTTGGAAGAGGCTGAGGTCGCCAGCGGCCACCGCGACTGTCTCCTTCGAGCACATGTGCACACCGACAA
>JBEKLG010000220.1:0-5695 GCA_050010315.1 Acidimicrobiales bacterium | reverse complement strand
GCTCCCATCACTTACAGAATGCAAATCACCGAACGAGTCAGAAGTCGTCGGCATACTTGGCATACACGACATCCTTGCGACACCTCGCCTCTATGTTACGGTCGCATCCCTCAACTCCGCCAGCCGCCAGCCGTCATGCCGCATGGACCGGGGCGCCCGCTAGGCCAACTCATAGTCCAGCGTGAAAGGGTGCTCCATGCCGTGTCCAACAGCAGAACGGCCTTCGCCACGGAGACCGTACAATGCTCCAGTCGCGGAGCCGGGGATCACAGAATACGACTCCTTCGCCTGGCCACTTTCGAATACGCCAATCCGCTTCAGGACAAAGCTGCCGGTCCTGCCCGCGATTGCTCCCACGACGCGTTCGAGCCCGACGAAGCTGGCCGAACCCTCGCTCCGGTACATCATCAGGTACTCGACTTGTCCCTCGCCCGCGATGTCTCCCGTGTAGACCTTGGTGACGCTGGCTCGCGTGAGCTTCGGAAGGTCCTGCCCCTCACTATAGGGTTTCTCATCCCAACTCTTGATGGCGAAGCGAGCATCTGCGGTCTGTTTCATGTGGCATTCCAAGGTAACGGGTGCAGAGCCTGTCGGGGCGCTCACAGGCTGGTTGGGTACTGGTACAGTCTGAATGCTACGCGCTTGGCCGCTCGCGGAGCGGGTTAGGTGGCACCCCGGGCCGTTGGTTAGTGTTTGCGGCCAAGTGCGGCCATCACCAGAGCGGCGATGCTGCCGGCAAGCGTGAGCAATGATGCGATGAGCGCCAAAAGGCCCGCCCAGCCAATCAAGCCATAATGGTCGAAGGCGTGGTCGAACAGCACCACTTCCCACAGTCCAATGGTGACGAGGGCGTACCACGTCGCCGAGCGTACGTGGTCCCTGCGGGTAAAGGTGCCGCCGGGACCGGTGGGCCGCACGCTTAGGCGCCGAACGAGTATCCCCGGCACGGTTACCTCCTCGTGCTCAGTTGCTGAGGAAACGCGTCTCAGCGCCGGCCGACCGCCAGCCAGCCACACAATACCTGCACTTTGAATGTTACACCGGCGGACTCACGCGCCAGCCACCGCACCGTCGTCCGCGTTCCCGGCCTCCGGCTGCCGCGCCCGGTCCTCGGCCGCCCGCTTTAGCCGCTGCAGCGAGTCCGCGACGTTCGCGTGAAAGCGCGCGCCCATGCGCTCCAGCAGTCGGCTCCGCCACCCGGGCGGGAGCGAGAAGTCTCACCCGTATCGCAGCATGCAGCTGCCCGTCGATCGGGGTGCACGCGATCCGGTTGTCGCCGACGATCCCGAGCGGGAAGGACGTGCGGAACCGGATCTGGTGCCGCTCCGCGTCCACCTCCAGGACATCGCCCTCAATCCGCCACCGCCGGCACCGGATCCAGCCGGCGAACTTCTGGCCGGCCGCCGCCGGGCCGTCCGGCTCGACCCGCTCGACCGTGAGGTTCCAGAACCGGCCGTACCCAGCCGGCCGCATCAGGAGTTCCCAGACGAATTCGATCGGTGCATGCACCCGGTCGGCGGGACAGACGCTCGCGTCCATGCTCGCCTCCTCAACTCAGCGGCGGGCCTCACCCCCGCCAGCCGCACAACGCCTGCACTACTTCATTGGCCTAGCGTCGCCTGGGCGGACGCCGCTGACCGGGCCTCCGCGTCTTGGCCGCTTTGCCAGCGGCGGACGACCCCACCTGCTGCCGTGCCTCCTTCAATACGTCCGCCAGCAGGCTCGGCGCGACCTTGGCCAGCCGCACCAACACGGCCGGGTAGTTCCGGTAGTGCTCAGTGAAGAAGAACGCCGCTAGGTCGAGCTGCATGAGAACGTCGCGATCGGTGATCGTGCTCAGCTGCACCACAAGGACGCTGTCGCCATCGCGGAATCGCGCGAAGAACTTGCCGGCAACCAGGAACGCGGGGTACCCGTAAGATCGGCCCTCTTCGACGCCCGGAAGGCTGAGCAGCATGCGTCTTGCGACGGTTGCCGAAACTCCTCGAGAGCTGCTGCTGGACCGATTCAGGTGTATCAGAGCTTCCTCCCACCCGCTGCAGGCGCTGGTTAGGCTGCCACCCCCTAGGCTTCGGCAATCGCTGCGATCGACACCCGCATGCCTTTCGGCCGAATGGGCAGCTTCGCCCCTTGGCGCGCCGGGGGCTCCTCGGGGAACCAGCGCCCCCACTCCTCGTTCATGCCCGCAAAGTCCGCCTCATCCCCCAGGATGAAGGTGGTGCTCACGACCTTGCCCATTGAACTGCCCGCGGCGACCAGGATGGCCTCGATGTTCTTGAGGCACTGGCGCGTGTGCTCTTGGATCGATGTGCCTACGACATCACCGGTCTTCGCATCGAAGGGTCCCTGCCCGGCTACGAAGATCAGGCCAGCCGCCTTGACTGCCTGGCTGTAGCCAGCCAGGGACTTCGGCGCCTTGTCGGTGCTGATGATCTGTTTGGCCATAGATCTCCCCATGCGGGAAGTGAACCGAGAAAGGGGCCACCCGTTTGGAGGCCGTCTAACGAAGTGTGCCTCCGCGGCCGTGACCGCCCGCCAGCCACCCAACACCTGCACGACCTCAGGTCCACTGTCCAGCCACACAATGGCGGACCTGAACCGAACCCACGACTGCCAGGGTCAGTGTTCTGGTGTCGCCTCCGTCCGGAGCGCCTCGTATTCGGCTGCCGTCATCTCGCGGCCGAGCACCCGCCGGATCGCGGCCTCGAGCACCTCGTCGCGCCGCGCGCGGATCGCGGCGATCGTCGGCCGCACCGACACGTCGGGAACGATGCCGATTCGCTGGGTCGGGCGCTGGTCGGGATAGAACACTCCGATCCCGCTGATCATCGTGTACAGACCGCCGGGGAGCGGAATCGCAGACACATTGCCGTCCGCTCCCGCGGTGGTGCTTCCCACCACGACGGCACCCGGCCTCGCGCGGAACGCCATCGCGGTGTACTCGGACTGACTTTGGGAGGTCTCGTCCACCAGGATGGCAACCCCGCCCTCGAACCAGGGCGCTTCCGGCTCCAGTGAGACGGTCGGCCCCCAGTCGAACGATCCCGGGTTGCTGAGATCGGCCATGGTGAACTTTGCGAACGGCGTGGTGTCCTTCACGAGGTGCTGCCCGAGCGCGAATACCATGAATGCAGAGGGGTAGTTGCGAATGTCGATCACGAGACATCGCGCCCCGGAAGCACGTCGCAGGTAATCGGGTGTCTCGGCGCTCGTCACCGACGAGAGCTTGAGATAGGCGACGTCGTCGCTCAGCCGACGAAACGCCGGACCGGGGTGATCGTCCGTGGCCCCCGCCCGAGCATCAAGCGAGTCCAGGAGCACGCGTTCGGCATCGAGGTCGAGCGTCGTGCCGCCCCGCTCCACCGTCAGCCGGACGGGACCAGAATCGCCGCGCGTGAGCGATCGGGCGATGTCGCGGAGGCGCGCGGCCTCGTTCGACGCCGCGTACAGCGGGCGCCAGCGGGCGCTCAGCGAATCCACCGGAACGCCGTCGATGGCGCGAATCACATCGCCGACGCGCAGGCCGCTGGCGGGCCCGAGGCGGGCGTGCGCATAGCCCGTCACCACCACCTGGGCGTCGACGAAGCGCACGACGACCGGGACCTCGGCGCGGCCGCGAGGCGGCCGAAGAGCGAGTGAACTCCACAGATTGGCGTGGGTGTCGTGCACGCGAGCGATGAGCGCCATCATCGCGGTTGCATATTCGTCGCCCGTGGCCGCACCGAGCAGGCGCGGCACGAACTCGCGTAACACGCCGTCCCAGTCTTCTTCCATCACATCGCGGTCGGGGTACCAGTACTCGATGATGTTCCAGTAGCGATACAGCGCGAGCAGACGGTAGCCCGCATCCGGATCGTGCATACCCGCATAGGACTGCTCGCTGAAGGCCGGGTTACCGGCCGGCTGCATGGATACGAAGAACTGCTTGGACTGCGGACGGCGCCGGGCGTAGAGCTCGACCAATCGGGCGCTCAGATCCGCGCCCAGGAGTGCTCGGTCCTTGAGCCACGCGAGCCGCGGGACGACCGGACGCCCTGCCGGAAGTTCCGCGCAAGAACCGCACGGGGGAGCCGCTCCGAGCGACCCGACCCAATCGGCAAGCACCGTCCGCGCCGCCGAGCGGCCCCGCGCATTCAGGACCCGCGGAAGCACGCGGAACAGATCGTAGTCCCAGTGGCGCTGGCCGGCTACGACGCTCGGATGGTGGTACTTGAGGAATCCCCACACCTTCCCCAGCAGCACCAGGTTCTCGACTTGGACGGGGGTCGCGCTCGCGATCGCGATCTTCGATCCCGCGTCGAACTCGTGATCCGTCTCGAACACGGTGGGCGTGCGGACGACCACCGGCGCGTCGGCGAGCGGCTTTCCGTCCAGGAACAGGCGCAGGTCATCGACCCACACCGTCCCCTCACCCACGAGCAGCGCGCCCACGGTGATGCTGTGTGCCCCGGGATCGAGCGGCAACGTGACGCGATACTCGGACCAATCCGAAGTGCCGTGGAGGTTGCGCTCCTGCATATTGTCGAATTGGACGGTGGAGGTCGGACCATCCTGGCGCTGCCACAACCCCGCGAACCCGGTGACGTCCTCGAGCTTGAGCCAGCCCCGGAGCTCGAGTTCCTTGCCGGCAAAATCGACCGGAATCTCGAGCGCGAACGACGAGAACGACGACGGACTGCCGGCGCGGCGTTCGATGCGCCCCGCGTAGCGTCCTTGATGGACGACCGTGCTGTCGAGGAACAGCGTCCCCTCGGGTCCACTCGGGTGGCCCTTCCACCCGCTCAAGGATCCGGCGGTGCCGGCGGCTTCGAAGGTGAGGATGCCCGACGGGTCCGGCCGAACCTGCGGGGCCTGCTGGGCCACCGCTCGGGGTGAGGACAGCACAAGGAGGGCAACGGTCCCCCACGCTGCAGCCAGCGCCGCGATCGGCAGCGTGCGTCTGGTAACCACTCCGGTACTTGCCGCCCTGCAGCTTCGCGGCGCTCTCAGCACGTGACGCTCCTCTCTCCTACTGCAGCAAGGAACAAGACCAGCGCGTTCTTGCAGGCGACCTTGTCCTGCACCCATCCTCTGTCTGTCCCGCTAACGGAATCACGCCGCAAACGCGGGCGACTCGTTCGCCAGCCATACGACAGCCGGCGGCCATCCTCCTCACCACTCGCACAATGTCCCAGCCGAAAACCGCTCCGCACGCTACGCCTTTAAGGTTTCACGGCCATGGGACCGGTACACGCCGCTTCGATCTCCTGACTCATCTTCGCATCGAGCTGTAGACGTGCTGGGGGTAGTGCGCGCAGCATCGAATCGCGGTCGCGGCGGCATTGGTCAACCTGCCCGGCAGCCTGTTCGGCCCGGAGCAGCGCCGCGAGTGCAGTGTAGTAGTTGAAGCCCAGTCTCCGCGCCGTCTCATCGAGCGGTGTTCGGGTATCGGCGTAGCCGCCATACACGTATGTGTTGAAAAGAGCCTTCCGGAGCACCGCACGATCCACTGCGGGGTTTGCAACCGGCACGACGCGCCAGAAGATGCCGTCGAGCCGCGCGTAAGGGGTCAACCCGGGTAGGCCCGGCACGGGCCCCGTGCTCGAGAAGCACAGCGGCCGGCGCCACCCGTCGGTTTCCAGGATCTGAAGGAGCACGAGGTCCTGCGGAAGAACGTACTTGGCGGCGATAGTCGGAGCGACGTCCACGGTGATCG
>JBEKLG010000219.1:0-5907 GCA_050010315.1 Acidimicrobiales bacterium | reverse complement strand
AGAGGAAGTGAAAGGGTTTGTCGCATTGCTCGTCCCGGCCGACGCGCTGTCGAAGTTTTTTCCTGACTCCTGAATCTCCGATCTCTGGAGTCCGATGGACTCCATCGGAGTCCTGAAATCGGGCCTGACTCCTGCACCATCCGCTTAGAATGCTAGCCTATCTCCCCCGGTTTGTCAACAGACATCGGGTCCCCTTCGCCCCGCGCATCAGTTTGGTCCTCGGTGGTCCGATCTCGCTCGTCACCCCACGCTCTTCACTCCTCATTGCCCTTCAGTCCCGCCCCTGAGCTTGGAGCGTCATCTGCTGCAGAACGGTCAATTTGTCCCGCAGACATAATCTCGGACATAATTTCATCTTGACAGATAGAAAGCCTTTGTATATTAATTGCGGCATCCCGTTAATATCAAGCTAATGCTCCCAGCGGAGCCACATTTCTTGTAAGGAGGACCCCATGCTGAGCAACTCCCACTTCTTGCGGAGCCTCTCGCTCTCTGTGTCTGCAGTTCTTCTGTTTGTGTGTGTCGCGCGGGGGCAGATCTTGAATGTCACGGACACCACATCGACACCCATTGCGGGGGCGGGTCACGATTACATCAAAATGCTCAATGAGACGGTGAACCCCGCCAACGGTTCGCTCAGCATTCGCATTCAAACGCCTGTCCCCCCAGGCCGCCGGCTTACGATGCCGTTCGCCTTTGCGTACGACTCGAACGGTGTGCACCACCCGGAAAGCGTAGCGAACTCGCAGATCCTCTGGTTATCAAATACATCATTCATATCCAAAGGTGGGTGGGCTTACTCGGTGCCGATGCTTAGCGCCGCTTTTGAGAATAGAAGCTACACGGTGCCCGCCGGGGGCGGCCCGACCTACTCTTGCAGCTACTACACCGATTTCGCGTTTCAGGACCCTTCAGGCGGACGCCATGCGCTGGGGCTTGCGTCAATAACCAACGATTACACAAGTGGCGCGCCAGCGGGGTCATCGGGCTGCGCGTACTTCAGTATTACTACTGTAGCTTACGGTGGCGACCCCTACTTGTTGGCCGTGTCGGGGACGGCGGAGGTCTACCCAGTCACATATGGAGGCCCCCCTTATCTCATATCGGACCCTGACGGCACCCTCTACCACTTCCCGACGCTCCCGTTAGAGGCGGGCCCTTCCCCGACCTACCAGGAGCTGCCGGATTTTGTCGAGGACCGCAACGGCAACAAGGCCACCTTTACGGACTCAGGGGGCGGCGCGTTCACTGAAACCGACACCCTGGGCCGGACGGCCATTTCCTCTTCCGGCTTCGGCGCCTCAGGTAACACGGTGACCATTGCCGGTCTGTCGCAGCCGTATACGGTGACTTGGGGGAGCACGTCATACAACTACTCGGTGGGTTCGTCGTATGTGCCGGGCAGTGGGACGGGATGCAACCTGGTGCCGGGGCTCAGCGGAAGCCTGCCCGTCATTTCTTCCATTACCCTACCTAATAACACCAGCTACCACTTCTACTACGATTCAACTTACGGACTTTTGAATAAGATCGTTTATCCCAACGGCGGGTACGTCCGCTATGTCTGGGGTTTGAACGCCCAATCGGAATCCGGCTTTTTTCCAGACGTCTACGGCAACCCGCAGTCCTGCTGGGAGTACTTCGGGACCCCCGTCGTGCTGCATCGTTACGTGAGCTTCAACGGCTCGACCGAGGTGCTTCAACAGGACTTCACCTATTCGACGGCCTGGAACATTACGTCCTGGACGAGCAAGCACACCAGCGTGACCACGAAGGACCTGGCGCGCGGGCTCAGCGCTACGACCACCTACGTTTATTGGCCCTTCGACGCCCCGTTGGTTCCCGACGAGCCGGGCGTGGCCGCAGGTCAGATTCCCGTTGAAAATACGGTTAGCTATGGAGACTGGAGCGGCACTACCCTACGCACGGTGGATAAAACGTGGTTGGATCAATACCGCCTGGCCTGCCAACAGACCATTCTGGGGTCGTCCAGTCCTAGTTCGATGGAGCTTTTGTACTACTACGCCGGGGGCGCGGAGGTCACAGAGAGGGACGAGTACGATTTTGGGACGACGTGCCCCAGCCTTGTGAATGGCTCCAATCCCTCGCCTGCACCCACGGCGTCTCTCCTGAGGCAAACCAAGATCGCCTATGCCGCTTTTGGGGACACGCCGCTATTTCCGGGGGGCGCGCCCATTTCTGATCGTCCCTCCAGTGTCATCTCCTATGACGGCAGTGGCGACAGACTGGCCGAAACTGACTACACGTATGACGGCGGCAGCTTAGCTCCCAGCGGCGTTCAGACTGGACACGATTCCAGCTACTCCACGTCAATGGACGTGCGCGGCAACGCCACTTCCAAATCCGAATGGGTCAACACCAGCGGCGGCTCACTCACCTGGGATTATACCTACGACGATACCGGCCAGCAGGTCTCCATGACCGACCCCAAGGGTAATCCTCCCACCGAGTATTCCTACGCCGACGACTTCACCGCGTGCGGGTCACCCCCCGGGACTACCAATGCCTACCTCACCAAAATCATGGATGCTAAAGGATTCACCCAGAGCTTCACTTACCGTTACTGCGACGGGCAGTTGAACTCGGCCACGGACCGGAACGGTCAACCCACGAGCTATTCCTACGCGGACTCGCTCAACCGGCTCACGCAGGTCTCTTACCCCGACACCGGGCAAACCACTTACACATACAGCGCCGCCTGCGGCCAACCCTCCACCACCATCTTGCTGGGCGGCAGCTCAGACTACACCGAGAGCGCGACCATGGACGGGGTCTGCCACGTCACCCGCAACACGATCACTTCTGACCCCGCCGGGGATGACTACACCGACACCACGTACGATGGCTCGGGCAGGGTGTGGAAGGTTTCCAATCCCTACCGGAGCACCTCCGATCCGACCTACGGCCTGACCACGACGACTTACGATGCCTTGGGACGGATCACCCAAGTCGCGTATCCGGACGGCAGCGTCGCCACGACCAGCTACACCGGCAACACCTGGACTGTCAAGGATGCGGCGGCAAAGACGCGGAAACTCCAGTCCGACGCCTTGGGGCGGCTCGCGTCCGTCACTGAGACCTCCATCACCCCCAACTACTCGACCAGCTACTCCTATAATGCCCTCGATGACCTGTTGACCGTGAGCCAAGGCGGCCAGACGCGCACGTTCTCTTATGACTCCCTCTCGCGGGTCACTAGCGCCACGTACCCCGAATCCGGCCTCACGAGCTACACCTACCCCACAAGCAGCGGCTCGGGCATCTGCAGCGGCGATCCAAGCTCGCCCTGCACGCGCACCGACGCCAGGGGCGTTACCACGACCTACGCGTACAACGATCCGCTCAACCGCCCCACGTCCAAAACTTACAGCGACGGGAGCACGCCGACCGCAAACTTCTTCTACGACGAGACGACGGTGACGCTGGGGAGCTGGACGAGCCCGGGCCTCAACTACCCGAACGGTCGCCTCACCCACACCACCACAATGTCCGGGAGCACGCTCCAGACCGCGACCGTCCAGGACTACGACAAGATGGGACGAACCCAGGATTATTGGCAATGCACGCCCTACAACTGCGGCGCCAGCTCAATTTTCCACGGCTACTACCATTACGACCTCGCAGGCGACAACGACTGGTGGATTCATCCCGCAGGATTTACCATCACCAACACGATTTCCCCGGCGCGCCAGATTACGCAGATGCAAAGCTCCTGGGTGGACTCGAACCATCCGCAGTACTTGGCACAGAGTATCAGCTATAGCCCCTGGGGGGCGGTGAACGCGCTCCAAACCGGCTGCGCGGGCAGCGGGTGCGCGAACGCCCAGGAAACTTACCAGTACAACAAACGTCTACAGCCGGCGGTGATCGAGCTGGGGACAACCACACAGGATTACTGCCTGGTGTACAATTATTCTGGAAGCAGCCCCACGAGTTGCCAGCTTCCCTCGCAAGGCACCACTAACAACGGGAACGTGGTGGGCTACTGGTACCAGGACAACGTGAATCCCTCATTCAGCCACACGGCGAGCTACACTTATGATGGCGTGAACCGCCTGACCCATGCCGTGGCCACCCCCTTCGGGTCGGGGAGCGTGAGTTACAACCTCACCTTCAGCTACACCCAGGATGGGTCGAACGGCCAGTACGGCAACATGAGCTGCGTGACCAACGCCCAGACCGTCGGCCTCTGCACCAACCTGTCGTTCAACGCCGCCAACAACCACATCACGACCTCCGGTTATACCTACGACGCGGCGGGCAATCAGACGAAGGACTCCAGCAATCTGTCCGCGCACACCTATCAATGGGACGCGGAAGGGCGAGTGGCCTTGGTGGACGGTGGCTCGACCTGGAACTTCACTTACAACGCCCTGGGGGACCGTGTACAGTGGGCATACTCGGGCGGGGCGGACCAGCACTTGTTTGACCCCGCGGGGACTTGGCTGGGCAATGCCGGGAGCTACAGTCTGGTCACCTTCGGAGGCCGGTACTTTGCACTGTACTTGGGCGGCAACACCCTCTTCAACCACGTCAATGCTCTCGACTCGGCCAGTATGCGGACGCTTCAGAGCGGGGCGGAGGCAGAGGATATATTGTTTTACCCCTGGGGAGATGTGTGGGCGGTGCAGGGCTCCGGTGGCTACAACTTCGCCAACATACCCTACCGCGACGTGACCACGAGCACCGACATCACTACCGCTCGCTTCTCTTCCCCCAACTTCGGCCGCTGGCTCAGCGCGGATCCGATAGGCGTGAAGGCCGTCAAGCTCGAGGACCCGCAAACCTGGAACATGTATGCCTACGTGCGCAATAACCCCACCACGCTGACCGACCCGACGGGCTTGCTGGATACCGCGCCGCCGGCCCTCACCTGCTCCGACGAGAAACCCGGATGTGTGAACGGGCTTGATCCCTCCGCCGTGTCGCCCAACAAGGTGGGCCCGGGGAACCCGCCCGCGACGCAAAATAACAACAACCAGCAACCCCAACAAAATCCACAACAGCCAAAGAATGGGGCTGGCGTACTTGTGACCGGAACAGGTGCTATTGACTTGGGTGTTGGCAAGGCCGGCGTTACGGCTCAAGGCTCAGTTTCTCCAGTTGGCGGATTCATCGATAACAAGGGGCATCCCCACGTCGGAGCAGAGGCTAGCGGCTCGCTGGGCGCCTACGCAGGTCAAGACATAGCGGCGACTCCGAAGCAGGACAAAGACTCGTTCGTGTTCGGGGCTTTCGCCGGTGTCGGTGCAGGAGTGACCCTCACAAATGCTGGAAACGCACCAGCGATGAAGTCGATGACCAATACCCTGAACATCGATCTTGGGATTGGTCCGGCTGCCTCCATGAGCATCTCTGCCGGCCATTCAGGTACATGGTCCTTCACGATTACGCTGGGATGGGGCTACGGAGCCGCTGTGACCGAAACGAATACAGGAACCGCAACATTGCCAAGCCAATAAGGGAGGACGAAGATGGCTAACGGATGCAGATCAATCCGCATTCTACGGGTGGTGACAATCTCGGCGCTGTTGCTCTGTGCGCCCCTGGCTTACGTAGTGGGCCTAATCGGATTCCATTTGAGCGGGTCCTTCGTTCCGGGGTTCGTCGTAGGTGGGCTTTTAATGCTGACCTATTTGGCCTCGTTCGTGGCTTTGACAGTCTGGCCGTGCCCTCAGTGCCATCGGCGGTTCGTACGGTTTAACGCTTTCTGGCCGCGAAACTGTTCGCATTGCGGTCAAGCGTGCTAGCGGAAAGGAGGTCGACATATTGGTACGACGGGACCTGACGAGAGTTGGCGCAAAATACGCACTGGTGGCAGAAAGCCCTGAGCTATTTCTACGTGAAAACCGGAAATGGCACGGGGTTCGGTGTGAAGGGACTCAA
>JBEKLG010000218.1:0-3361 GCA_050010315.1 Acidimicrobiales bacterium | reverse complement strand
GGGCCGACCACCGCAGAAAGGCGCCACGCCCGTTTCATGTCCGAAGATACTCTAGAGGACTCGTGGAATGGACCGTCACGGCCGTTTGCCGCTTCCCAGACGTTGATGGCCATGGCCAATCTGCTGGCCAATTACCACCAGGATTACGTGAGCAAGAAGGATTACCTGGAACTGCTCCGCATTTACTCGCGATCGCAACATCTCAAACTTGCAGACGGGAAGGTGATCCCCTTCATCGACGAGAGTCTGAATCCGGACACTGGGGGCTGGCTGACGCGCAGCAGCCTGGATAACAAGGAACGAGGCCACGACTGCAACAATTCGACCTTCAACGACTTGATTATCACCGGACTGGTGGGGCTGCGTCCTCGGCTGGATCACTGGGTGGAGGTGAATCCCCTGGTGCCAGAGGGCGCCATGGATTACTTCTGCCTGGACGGCGTCCGCTACCACGGTTGGAACCTGACGATTCTCTACGACAGAAGTGGCGACCGATACGGAAAGGGCAAAGGACTGCACGTGTTTGCCGACGGACGGGAGATTGGGTCGGCGCCCGGTTTGACTTGGTTCAGGGCTAAACTGCCTCAAACCGTCGCCGGATGGGAGAAGTACCCAGGCGATCCCCTTGTTGGTGGCGGCAAAATTGGCACCGTGTTCGACATCACTCTCCTGCACGAGGATGGCAAGTACCGAATGTGGGGTTCCTGGCGGCCGAAGAAAAGCCTGACGCTGCTCGAGAGCACCGACGGAATCCACTGGAGCTATCCGGTAATCGTACTTCCACCCGAGCCAGCCATGAAATGGGAAGATGACATCAACCGGCCCACGGTGATCAAGCACGCTGGCTTGTATCACTTATGGTATGCGGGGCAGGCGAGGGAGCAGTCCTGGATCGGCTACGCGACCAGCTCGGACGGCAGGGTGTGGAAACGCATGAGCGACAAGCCCGTGCTTTCCCCCGACCTAGCCTGGGAGAGGACCTCCCTGATGTGCCCGAACGTGATCTGGGACGAGGAAGCTAACCTCTTCAAAATGTGGTACTCGGGCGGCGAATTTTGGGAGCCCGACGCAATCGGGTATGCAACCAGTTCGGACGGAATGCACTGGGAAAAGCATCCCTCCAATCCTGTCTTCATGCCCGCACCGGAAAACTTGTGGGAACAGTATAAGGTCGCCGGCGTTCATGTGTTTCGCCGTGGCGGCTGGTACTACAACTTTTACATCGGATATCGCGACATCTCCCACGCACAAATCGGCATCGCCCGGTCTCGTGATGGGATCACGAACTGGGTTCGCCACCCCCGAAACCCCATTATCCGTCCTGGCCAGGACGACTTCGACGAGCAATCCTGCTACAAGCCGTATGTGATTTTCGACGGCAAGCGTTGGCTGCTCTGGTACAACGGCTGTTACGGCACGCTGGAGCAGATTGCCTTGGCCATGCACGATGGCGAGGACTTCGGTTTTGGAAGCTGAGCCATTTTCAGGGTCACGAACCTTGAAAGAATTGCGCTGCGCTCTCTTATGAGACCCCTGAGACGTGACTTGAGATCGCAGGTGTGCCCGCAATTACGAGGTGGTGGGTTTTGGGCCTGAAAGCTCCTGCGACGAGCCGCAGGTGTTGCTAGTCAGTGAAGTTCATAAAGAAGGCCGCGAGGGGTGGCTTTGTACCTGAGGACCTCATCATCCTCATTTCGGGAAGGGTCGGGGCGGGTAAGACATCGCTCTCCGGGGATCTGCGAAGATAATATAATGCGACTCGCGTCAAGGCGAAGGAGGTCCCTCGGGATCTGGCTGCAAAAAGGTTGAAAGAAGGGTTCCCGTCAAACTGCAGGGCGCAAATCAATCGGGATCCTTCTTACGGTCGCGACGCTCACCATTGCTTATCAAAGATGAGCTTCTGCTCCGAATCGAAATAGGTCGCACGCCTTTCGATGAGAACGATGAGCTGGGAACCGTCTTCGGAGAGAAATAGGCGTTGTTTCGTCGTTCCGATGAGCGCCGCACCGGGCCCTACCCCCCGAATCTCAACTGCGAGGGAACACCCCTCCCAAGTTGCCGATATCTTGGCCGGCATCGAAGGCACGCCTGGAAATCCGACCGAAACCTGTGCGTCGTGCTCCTTTCCGTCAACCGCAAACGCAAGCGAGTTCTTGGAGTCGGGTAACGGGATATTCGCCATCGTCGCGTTTACGGACGTGTCTATGATGGAAGCGGTTCGGTGTTTCACCTCGATCTTCTTTGTTAACTGGTAGTCGGTAACTGGATGCTCGGCGCCTAAAAAGCTCTTCGCCAAGTTGAGCTTCCAAGTGCCGTCCAACTTTCCCGCTTGCGAAAAAGCTTGGACGGTTGTCATTGCAAATAGAACTGCAGTCAATACCCTTATAGCCATCATTTCGCCTCTCCCGTAAACCGGTCTCATTTACTGAACTCTAGAAGGGCGATGCCATTGGCCGGCAACGCTATCGAAAACTCCGTCACCTGTCCTGGAGCAAGAGCACGAATCTCGGGAGGCGGAAGCTCGGCAGCGGCCCGCAACGTCGCAATCTCCGTAGGCGTCGGATATTTAGGACTTCCGAGCTCTTGCCATTTCGGCCTCGCGTCCCCCACCTTTGCGTTAACCTGGCTGACAGCTACCGACTTGCTTGCCCGCAATCCAGCCAAATTTAGACGGAAGGTCCTGGCTTGTCCCGTCGATTGGTTCATGCCGCAAGTGTTAGCAGGCGGGTTTGCGTTGGCAACAGACTTTGCGTCACTTGCGGGAATCAAGTTCCACACAAGAACCGCAAACGACCCATCGGCGCGTTGCGTGGCGATGATCGGTCCATCGTCGGTATGGACGAGCAAATCTCCGAGTTTGTGTAGCAGCGCAAAGGCGTTGAAAGACTGTCGGGCGATTCCCCACTGATCCAGCATTCCAAAGGCGTTGTTGAAGATACCACTAGGTACGCCCGTTTGCTCAAAGACATTGCTGAACGTCCAATAGGACATGGCTTCGACCAGCCCTATGCAGTTCTTCACGGTGTCCGCTATGAATGCCGGATTCTGCGAACTCCATTCCGTGAGCCAAATGGGCAGGCTGCGCATGGTCGACGATTCGACCTGGTTTTTGACCTTTTCCAACCCACGGGGTATGACTTGTTCGATGGGGTAGAGATGATCTCTGCCAAAGATGTGTTTCTGCGGGTCGTCGGGGTAAACGTGTGTACTTACGAAATCGATCGGCACTCCTTGACGTGCACAGTATTGGATCAGGTCAGGGATCCAATCCAATTGCGCCGTCGCCGGGCCCCCTACAGGTATTCGCTTGTCCACTCTCTTTATCGCGAGCGCTGATTGTCGGTATAGCTCGAAATACTCA
>JBEKLG010000217.1:0-3712 GCA_050010315.1 Acidimicrobiales bacterium | reverse complement strand
GGTTAGCGCCGAGGGCGGCGGCGGCCCGCCGACCGTGGAGCCCTACACGCCGCCCGGCGGGGGCACGACGGAGCCGGAGCAACCGGCGACGACGGCGCCGCCGGCGACGACGTCCGGCAACGAACCGACGTCGGCCGGCAAGGGCTACCTCACGGCCGCCCGGAAGGACACGGCCGAGGCGAAGGCCGAAACGGCCGAGGCGAAGGCCGAAACGGCCGCGGCGACGAGAACGGAGGCGCGGGCGAAAGAATTAGGCGCCGCGCACCCGAAGGCCGAAGCGGCCGACGTGAAAAAGGCCGCGGCGGACAAGAAAAAGGCGGCGGCGGACAAGAAAAAGGCGGCGGCCGACCGGGCGGCGGCGGCCGGCGAGGGCTAAGGCCAAGAAAGCGGCCTAACGATGGCCCTCCCCGCGCTCGCGTCTATCGGCTGGGGCATGTCGACGGAGATTGCCGCGGCATGCGGCCTCATGGTGGCGGACGTCTCGAGCTTCTGTTCGGCGAATAACCCGAGCTTTTTCACGTTCCGGGCGTTCTCGACGGCCGGCGGGAATAAGGCCGAGGACGCGGACGAGGACATGAAAATTGGCATCGCGAAAGCGGCGCTAGAAACCGTCGTCCTCGGGCTCGCGCTCGCGGCCATTTTCCACTCGTGGTGGATTCTCCTCGCCGGCCTCTTTTACCTTGTGTTCACGGCCCTTTTCTACCGCTGGGCGCTCGCTCATCCTCACGAGGCGCCCGACGAGATCGCGGCACAATGACCGCGCCCGAGGCGCCGCCGGCGCCGGCGGTGAGTGTTAGTAATAAAAGTAATACGGCACGTCGGCCGGCCTACCGGCCCCTCGAGCGCGGGGAGATTCGCCGGGCGCTTCTCGACACGCG
The DNA here is from genome assembly GCA_050010315.1 of Acidimicrobiales bacterium. GTDB lineage: Bacteria > Actinomycetota > Acidimicrobiia > Acidimicrobiales > Bog-793 > Bog-793. The sequence continues at coordinate 2,834 of JBEKLG010000217.1, read as the reverse complement.
CAACGCGGTCGGCCTCCTCGGCCTCCGCTGGGCGAGCCTCGGCAAGCGGGCCCTATTCGGGCGGCGCGCTCGTGGCTGACGAACCGACGCAACCGGCGCCCGGGCTGTACGCCGAGCCCGCCGATTGGGAGGACGAGCTTTTCCGCCGTCTCGGCGTCACTCATCCGACGCCGGCCGACCGGGCCTTTTTCGAGGCGTGGTTTACGGAGGAGCACGGCCAGGGCCTCGAGACGGGGAGCAAGGCGACGGGCTGGGCGTTCGATCCGGTGTCCGGCACGGTCAAGCCGACCGGCCTCGAGCAGCATGGCGGCGCGTACAATCCGTTCGATACGACGCTCCCGGAGGCCGGCGCGAGCCGGCTCAATAGCGTCGGCGTGCAGAACTACCCGAGCGCCGCCGAGGGGTACGACGCGACGGTCGCGACCCTCGAGGATTCGGACCCGAGCTACGGCTACGGGGCGATTCTCGCGGGCCTCCGCGGCGGGGCCTCGCTGACGCAGCTCGAGAAGGCGGAGGCGGCCTCCTCGTGGGGGAACGCTTTTCCGGAGGAGGGGCCCGTATCGACGCCGGCGACGTCGGCCGGCACGGCCTCGTCCGTCGGCGGAGCGGCGGGAGGCGTCGCCGAGACGATAGCGGCCGGGTTGATCTCGTCACTTCGCGACCTTGTCGAAATGGCGCTCGGTGTCGGGCTCATCGTGCTCGGGGCGTACATGGTGGAACGCGACCTCGAGGGCGCCGGCGTGCCGATTAGCCGCGTCACGCGGCCGGTCCGCCGGGCTCTGTCGCCCACGCGGCGCCGGGCTCGAGGGGCGACGCGTGCCACGACGGAGGCCCGCACGGAAACCGCGCGGACGCGCGTTATCGAAACGCGGGCCGCCCGGGAGCATGTCGGCCGGCGGACGGAGGCGACGACGAAAAGCGCCGAGCAACGGGCCGCCCGGGAGCGCGCCGTCGTGCGGCAGGAGCAAGCTCGGGCCCGGCAGGAGGAGGAGGCCGCGCGCAAGCTCCGGGCCTCGAGCAGCATGGCCGGCGGGACGTCGCCGGCGGCGAAACGCGCCGAGCACGAGCGCACGGCCCGGGAGCGTGCCGAGTACCGCCGGACCGTGCGGGCCCGGACCTATGACACGCCGTACAACCGCGGCGGCGGGCGAGCCCGCCCTCGAGCGGCCTCGAGCGGCGAGGAGCCGTTCTAGCCATGCCGGCCGGGGAGATCGGCGGCCGTATCGTCCGCTCCGCCGTGTGCATCGCGGACGCCGCCGGAGCGGGGCGGATCGAATTCTCCGGGGTCGACCTCGTCCGCGCGAGCTACGCCGCTCAGTGTGTAATCACTCTCCCGTTTGAGCCGACGGGGGCTACCTCGTGGGAACTATTCGTGAGCAACGCCGACGCTTTCCCGATGCCGGGCGGGGCGAGTCTCGGGCCGATGACGATTCTGGAAAATGACGTCGTGAGTTTTGTGTGCTCGGCGGGGCTCGTGGCCGGCAAAGAATACCGGGCGAGCCTCCTCGGTTACCGGCAAGCCCTCGACTCGCCGGCGTTCCAGTTCCTATTGCCAACGGGCGTGTTGCCGAACATTGCGAGCGGAGGTGGGGCCGTGAGCGGAATAACGAAAATCACGTCGGCTGGCGGCAGCATAATCGTCGCGAACCCGACGGGCCCGACGACTGACCTCGCGGTGAATTTCCCGGCGGCCGTCACTCGGGTCCAGTCGGGCGACGGCCGCATGACCGTCACGAATCCGACGGGCCCGACGGTGACGCTCGCCCTTGTGAGGCCCGTGTATAAGTCGCTCGCGGGGACGGGCGAGGTAGCGAGCCCAGGCGATCTCACGCAAACGGGCGGGCTTAAGGTGGCCCCGCCGGTCGCTTCCGTGCTCGGCTTCGACGTGGAGAGCGCGAGCGGTGCCGGAATTCGGATCACGAGCACGAGCACCAGCCCCGGCGCCGGGATTGTCATAACCGACGCCTCGACGGGGCTCGGCGCGAACGGGATCAGTCTCTCGGCCGCCGCTGAGATCGACGTTACGACGACGCAGGCCAACATAAGGCTTATCGCGAGCGCCGTCGCGCCGGGGCACGGGCTCATCTATCTACAGGCGGACGGCGACGGCGTGCAGATCGGCGGGCCGGGCAAGGTCGGGTTTTATGAGACGGCGCCCATCGCGCAACAATCCGGAGCCGGGATAACGACGGTCCCGCAGCTAGTCGCCGCGCTTCAGAATCTCGGACTACTAAGCTAAGGGGCACTATGGCACTGTTCCGAATCCCCGTGAAGGCGACGACGCGTGACCTTCACCTTGGAATCCCGGTTTATTGGCCGACGCCCGGCGAGATTCTCCGGGACGCGTGGCTCGAGGTAGTGACGGCGTGGAACGCCTCGCCGGCGTTCGCGGACGTCGGGACGCTCATCGGCTCGGCCGACGGCCTCTACGCGCTGGCCTCGGCGGACGGGCCCGTCGACATGACGGCGCCGGACCGACCCGCGTCGGGCACGGTAGGGGACGTGCTAGTCGGTGCGACGGGCGATGATCTCGCGGTGGCCGGTTCTATCGGCAAGCCGAGCCCGAGCGTGGCCCAGCGGCCGGCGCCGGCGCGTTTTATGAGCGCGGCGCCGCTTCAGATCGTCGTGTCGCAAGACGGCAAGGCCGGCCCGGGCGGCGGCACCTACGGCTCCGTCGTCGCCGCCGCGCCGCCGACGTTGGCGGGTAGTTACGCGGGCCTGGTCGGCTCCGATCCGTCGAGCTGTTACGCGGCCATCGCGCAGGTTGTCGCCACGGCCCCGCCGACGCTCCCGACGGCCGTGGTCGCAGGCGTCAACGATACGTTTAAGTACGG
>JBEKLG010000216.1:0-15137 GCA_050010315.1 Acidimicrobiales bacterium | reverse complement strand
CGTTGCCGGACGTCGTCGCCGGCGGCGCCGTCGTCGCCGGTTGCTCCGGCTCCGTCGTGCCCCCGCCGGGCGGCGTGTAGGGCTCCACGGTCGGCGGGCCGCCGCCGCCCTCGGCGCTAACCGTCGCCTCAAGCTCGGCGAGCGTCGATTCGATCTCGGCCAGCTCGTCGGGTACGGACGTGTCCGTGCTCGTCGTCGTATCCGTGCTCGTCGTCGTGTCGCTCGAGGCCGCCGCTTTGCCCGCCTGGTACTTCTTCCACACGTAGTAAGCGAGCGCGGCGAGGGCGAGCACGGCGAGGAGGACTTGCCACGCCGGGCGGCCGCCGATGGTGGGCCCGCTACTCGCCGGCACCGTAGGCCCAGCCCATGAGGTAGCAATACAGCACGACGACGAGCGCGCACGCGACGGCCGGCGCGTGCAGCGCGAGGGCGACGCCGGCGGCGAAAAGGTCGAACGCGGCGATTAGCTTCCACGGCGCCGACATGGCCCCGATCTCGTGGAAAACGTCGTTAACCCTCAGCTCGAGGTCGACGCGTTGCATTAGTGCCGAACCTCCCGCGCGATGAAAAGCACGACGACGACGGCGGCGACACCGATGAGAAACGAGGGCCAATTCCACGCGAGCATTATCCGAGCCCCTCGAAAAGCGCCCGCACGACGTCCTCTTGAGAACCGCCCCGGAGCGCGAGCTCCGCGGTCACGGGGCCCGGCGTCGCGAGCGAGACGGAGGCGGAGGAGCCCTGAGCGTCCATGAGGCCGGCCGGATGCGGGAGCCGCGGCGGCGTGACATGCCGGCCGTCGACGTCGTAGTCCTCCCACAACGTCTCGCCGAGCGAGATAAAGGTTATCCGGCGGGGCTTGGCCGCCAGCGCGGCCAGCTCGCCCGGCGACGTGTAGCCGAGGGCCTCGGCGTTGCCGGAGATCGGGAGCGGGCCGGCGCCCTCGTCGGGCAGCCGCCCCGAGGCGCCACGCTCTGAGGGCCGGTAGTCGACCGTCCCGCCCGCCATGTCGGGCTTAGGCGCCGTCCCCTCGACCCAAGCAGCCTCGTCGATCAAGTCGAGAGGTAGCTCGTCCTCGAGCGTCGGCGAATCCGCCGCGGTAAGGCTCACTGGCCCGTCGCGGCCTTAATGATTTCCGTGCTCGCCGAGCCGACCGCGTTAACGCCGGCGGCCGTCCCCTTGTAGTTTTTCACCAAGACATAGACCAGCGCGACGACGAGGACCACGCCGGCCAGCCCGAGGAGTGAATTTACACTGAGAACTACGCGCCCCCTTCCCGACGGATCATAGCCCGCCGCTTTCGAGCCGAACCTTCATTTCGTGCCGCGGTGCGATAAATCCTCGCGGGCCCCGGCCGGCGAGCTGGCCGGCGTCGTCGAGGCGCCCGGCGCCGCGATGTTGCCGACCGCGTTGACGAGGCCGGCCCCTTTGCCGTTGAGCACGAGCACGTCCGCGATGAGTAGCCCCGAAAGCGCCCCCGAGGCGAGCGGGGCGAACGGGGCGAGAAACAGGACGGCGCTCCCGCACAATGCAATCGCGACGAGCCGGCGCGGGTCGAACGCCTTGCCGCGGTACACGGCGACGCCCGAGCACACGAGGATCATTAGAAGCCCGAGGAGCAGGGCCCGCGGTTTCGTCATGGCACTATGTCCGGCAAGATCGACTCGGGCGTTATCTCCCCCGTCGGCGTCTCTTCCGCCGGCGTCTCTTCCGTCGGCGTCTCTTCCGTCGTCTTTCCCCCGTCGCCGCCTCCGCCGGCCGCCGCGCCCTTGCCTCCGCCGGCCGCGATCATGCTCGCCGGGAGGAGGGCGGAGACGCCGGAGGCCGCGGCCTTAATCAGCTCGAAACCGAGAACCTCGGCGACGGCCTTGCGCGCGCCGGCGCCCTTTTCATAGGACGGGAGGGCACGAGATTTCGAGACCGCGGAGCGAATGACGGTCAGGAATGAGAGATCGTTATAGCCGGACCACGCCGCGACGACGCCGGCGAGAATGAGGAGAACGGCAACGCCGGACACGAGCTAGTCCGTCGCTATCGGCGAGCCAAAGGCCCCCTCGTCGCGAAGCCGGCGGACGCCGGCCGACGACGCGTAGATAAGGACGAGGAGCACGAGAACGGCGAGCGCCGCCCCGAGGAGGAGGCCGCGGTTCACGAGACGGGCGGCGGCGTCTGAACGGCCGCGATGGCCTTGCCAGCGTCCGTGAGGACGTACTGCACGAGGCCCGAGGCGCCCGGGTAGGCCGTGTCTTTCGCGGCCGCCTGGTCGACGGCCTTGCTCGCCACGCCGAGGAGCCGCACGGCCACGGCGTAGACCACGCCGAGGACTACGGGCGTCAGCGCGTGCACGTTGAGCCCGTAGGCCGCGCCGCCGACACCGAGGAGCGAGTGCAGCTCAGTACGGATGACCCGCCCGAGCGCGCTCGAGACGGCGGGCGCCGCTTTGCTCACGCGACCGACTTGACGGCGGTTAGGACCTTGCTCCCGAACAAGCCGCCGAGAATGAACGCGATAACGAAAACGAGCCAAGTAGGCACGCCTACCCCTTTCCGAGTGAGGCCGAAACGCTCATGTGAACGCCCAGCACGATTATCAGAGCCGCGAGGACGAGGAGCGCGAGCACCGTCGAGGCGTCGAATCGCGCGAGCGACAAGCCCCCGTTCGCCGCCGTGCCATCACCTAGCGCCATGTCGGCCCCTGTCTACAGCGTCGCCGGGAAGAAGATCGACCCGGGCATGCCCTCCGGCGGGGCGACGTCATTCGTTATGACGTAGAGAGTCGCCGCCGCCTGGAACGCGCCCCGAAGCTCGAGCTTCGTCGATTGCAGCGTCGCGAGGTAGCCGTTCCGCAATTCGTTGCCGGGCTGGAGGCCGAAATCGTTGTCAAATTCGATGACGTAGATTCCCGTGTCCTGGTAACCCTCCGTGTCGAGGTTGGCCGCCGCGTAGCCGTACCCGAAGTCCGTGTACGCCTTCGCACGGAGGAGCGTCGCCGGCTGAATGAACACCTGTTGATTGTCTTTCCACAGCTCAATAACCGGCGGCGTCGGCGTGTCCGAACGGACCCCGCTCGCATTCGTGTCGACGAGGATAAGGTTCCGAATGTAGTAGCCGACCCGGTTGAGCTTGAGATTCTGATACCCGGCGCCGGCCACGGCGTAGCTCTGCAACGTGCAGAACTGCGTAGCCCCGAGGGCCGGAGGTTGCCGGGTGAGCAGGTTCCCGAGGACGTCCTGCGCGGGCGGTTGCGACCAATCTTCCATGTAGACCGCCAGCGTTACCGCCGGGAGTGTGCCGGGAGACGTCGAGAAGATCGTCGCCGCCGGCGACAGTGTCGCCGCGATTTGATAACTCGCCGCGGCGTTGAGGTTCGTTATCGACCCGAGGCCGCTCCGCTTGATCAGCTCGAGCGGGACGTAATACCACACGTCGAAATCGCCGTCGACCGTCGGCGCCGTCGACAGCACCCGCGGATCGAAAGCGTAGCGATAGCCGCCGTATTTCTGAATGGCGGACATAAAGAACCCCGCCGGGAAGGGCCCATAGAACGGGTTCCCGGACACGTCCGAGATCGTGAGCGACAGAGCGGCGAAACGGCCGTCCGGGACCGCCTCGACGGCGTTAGTCCCGCCGGCGGCGCCGCCCGTGGCCGTTAGGTGCAGCCATAGGCCGCGGAGAAAACCGTAAGCCGGAATGCTCGAGATGTTGCCGAACGGGACGGCGGCGGCCCCGAGCTGCACGGTTTGCTGATTCACAAGCTCGGCATGCTCAAACGCCGAGCGCCGGAACGTGACGGCCTTTGCGGTAGGCCCGGAGCCCTTGCCCGTCGTGCTCCCGCCCGTTTGCTGTTTGATAGCCGGTACTACGCGCCTCCCCCGGTCAGCCGAGGCCGATGGCCCCGAGCGCGTGCGCGATCAGGGAATCCGGCCAAAAACAGTGGATCATGTAGAACGCGAAGTGAGCGACGACGAGCCAGCACAGAAAAACCAGGAAACCGATAAAGCCGGTTAAGACGCGGCCCCGAGATCGTCGACAAGTTCCACGGGCGCGAGACTAGCGCGCCCCGGGCCCCCCGCGTCAAGCATCCCCCACGGCCGGCGCCTCGAGTAGTCCCGTGCCGCCAGCACGCCGAGGCCCGGCACGGCCTTCGCGGTCATCCTCCGCGCGATGGCGCGCTCGCGGGCAGAGCCCCGAAACGCCCGGAGAGGGCGGGTCATCGCCGTCTCTCGGCGAGCATGTCGGCGAGGCGTGCCGCGGCCTTTGCTTGCGGGCCGTGCCACTCGCCCCGGAGGAGCCACCAGGCCCGGGCGTGACCGGCGTTCCGGCGCGGGGCGTGGGCCCGGGCCTCAAGCTCCCGGCGCCGGCGAATCCGGCGGGCAGGATCGGCGCTCATATGATGACGGGCGCTTGAGTCCGCACGAGGCGCCCCGTCCTTACGCCGATGTAAAGCGTCTCGAAACGCTTAAGGTCGCGGACCACGTCGCGAACCTCGAAACGGTCAAGCCCGGCCATTTCGCCGATTCTGTCGGCCCCCCGGAGGTCGTTTTCCCGGAATACAAACAAATGTTCCACCTGGTCATAAGCCAATAGCGGGATGTGCGCCGAGCGCTGCGATAGAACAATTAATGAAACTTTCAGGGTGCGCGCTTGTTGCCACATAAGCTCGAAATGCCGGCCGAGGGCGAGCCATTTCGGATCGGCCGCGAACAATAGCTCGTCAATGTCGCACACCCACCCGCCCTCGCGCATCATGGCCTCGAGGGCCTCGCGGAATACCTTCGCGGTGCGCGGCACCTGCGCGACCGTGGCCGTCGGCACCCACAAGATAAGCCGGCGCCGGCCGTGCGAATCGTCCGCCGTCGCCCGGGGCCAGCGGCTCACGCGCGTCCACCCGCGCCGCACCAGCTCGTCGAAAAGCGGGTCGCGAGGCTTGCTCGTGAGCTTGGCAATATAGGACCGCTTGCTTTCGAGCTGGCACGCGAGCGTCGACTTGCCTTGCCCGTTCGGGCCAATGATGGTGACGTGCTCGCCGGGCTTCCACCGCCAATCGCGAAAAAACCGCGGCCAGTCGAGAACCTCGACGGTCGACGTCCGTTCGCGCTCCGCACGCGACGGCATTAGCTCCCCTCCCCACGCCGCCGGGCCGCGCCCTTCTCGGCTCGCTCGCGCTCCGCTTTCCGCTCGAAATACTCGTCGACCATACGCCGGCCGTCCGCGAGGTTGTCGCGGGCGTCCGGGTCGCGCCATCGGAACTCGGGCGGCGGGGCGAGGCCCTGGGGCTCATGGTGACGCGCCGCTCGTCCGCCCTTGGCCTTGCCCTGCCTACGTCGCGACACCGTCCTCGAATGAGGGCGCCTCGTCCTCGGCCGAGGGCGCCGGTTGCGGCCCCGGCTCCGGCCCGGCCGAGGGCGGGGCGCCCTCGCCCATCGGCCGCGGGGCCGCCGCCGTGCCTTGCATCGGCGCGCGCATGTCGGGCGGGAGCATTCCGAGGAGCGCCGTTAGGTCGACGCCCGGGCCTCCCGGGCTCGAGGGCCCGCCGGCCGGCGTAGCTTTCGGCTCCGTGTCCGTCGGGCCGGCGTAGGGGCCAGGGAGCGGAATCCGAATGACGCCGTGGTGCTTGAGAATCGGGAGCACGATAGGGAGCACCGCGAGCACGACGGCAAGCGCCGGCGAGTCTAAGCAGAGCATTTCGACATATTTCCGGGTTTCCGGATACGCCTCCGTCAACGCCTCGAGGGAGACGCCGAGGTCATGCGCGCCGGCGGTAATGCAACGGCCATCGTAGGGCTCGAGGACCGCGACGCCGACGCCGATAATCCCGAATGAGCCCTCGAGGCGAGACGCTAAGGGCTTGCCCGGAGCTTTGCCCGCCGGCGACAGCTTAGGCGGCGGCGCTTTCTCTCTTTCGGCCTTTTTCCCGACCCGGATTCCGTGCGACATGAACATGTGACCGCCGAGGGCGCCCTTGCTCTTGAACGGGCCCTTTTCACAGCCGGGCTGGTCACAGTAGAAACCGTCGGCCGGCGCCTCTCTCACGGGCGTCTGTTCGGCATCATCGGCGAGAACGTCAGACATCGGCGAGCGCCGCCTTCAAGTCCTCGAGCGGGACGCCGAACCGCTCGAGGAGCTTTTGCACCGCCTCCGCGTTGTTCTCGTCCTCGACGAGTGCCTTAACCCAGGCGCGCCACTCGGGCCCGAGCGCGGCGAGCATCGTCCGCGCCTTTGCCATTTCGTCAGCGTCCACGCGTCACCCTCCGCACCGACCACGCCGCCACGGCGACGCCGACCGCCGCGGCGCTCACGATAAACCGCGCCACGACGAGCCCGCCGCGGCGCCCCAACCCTCCGGCCCTCACGACTTGGCCGCCGGCGCCGGCTTGGCCGGCGCGGCCGGCGCGGCCGGCGGCTTGGCCTTACGGGAGAACAGCGGCCGGTCAAACCACGGCGTTCCGGGCGTGACCGCCGCCGCCCCCGGCTTGCCGACGGCTCCCGGCGTCGGCTCGGCGTCGGCACCGTCGGGGCCGACCGTCTCGCCGCCCTCGGGCGTGCCAAACAGCCGCTCGAAAATCTCGTCCGCTACCTCGCTCGCGTGGCGCTTGCGGAATTTCTCGCTCGCGGCGTATTCGGCCTTCTCGTCGTCCGTCCAATCCGCCCACGGATCGGCCGGCGCGTCACCCTTGCCAGCTCCCGCAACCTCCGGCATCTAAGCCTCCGCTTTCCGGTACACCTTCACGCCGGCGACGTGCCGGCCCCGACGGACCCGGGCGCCGTGCTGGCCGCTCCGGTCAGTGACGACGACGTCCTCGCCGCGCTCGTGCTCCCGCATGTCGGGATACTCGGCGGCGACGGCCGCCCGGACTCGAGCTTTCTCCTCGGGCGTGCCGTAGTGAGTGACGCGGGCGAGGGCGTTCGCGGCGTGGCGCCGGTTATTCTCCGGGCCGCCCGGGAGCCCCCGATAGGGATACTCGCGCCGCTCGGGAATCGCGAACGCCGACGCCGGGAGGGCGTCGCGTTGTGCCTGCGTCAGCTCCGCCACGCTGGCCCGCCCCACATGTCCCGCACCCGCACGCGGCCATCGTACCCTCGAGGCGGGCCGGCGCGCTACGATCCCCGCTCGTGCCCCCCATCGTGCTCGCCGCCGATTCGGCAACGCCTCGCGCCGGAGGCTACGGCGCCGGCGTAATCGAAGTCGACGGCCGGCATTCGCCCTTCCGGGCGTGGGGCGTCTATGTCGCCGGCTCCGCCGTTCACGTCTGGACACGGGCCGAGTATGCCGGCCTTCACGTCGAGGGCGTCGAGGCGGCGTGGCCGATAGTTGTCCCGCCTCAGTCGTGGCCGTGGATCATGCCCGAGGACGTCGTCGCGGTCGATCTCGTCCGGGAGGCCGAGGCGTGGGGCGTGCCGCACGGGGCGCCCCTCGCCCTCGACATTGAGGAGAAGTGGGCCGAGCGTATGGGCTCCCAGCTCGGCAACGTCATCGCCCTGTTTTCCGGCGCCGCCCGGGCGGCGCGTTTCACGCCCGTTATCTACGGGAGCGAGCGGACCCTCGCGTCCGCCGGCATGGCCGGCCGATGGCTCGCCGCGTGGCTCCGGGAGCCGGGCTCCGCCGCGCCGCCGACGCCGAAACTCGAGGCGCCCCTTTTCGCCTGGCAGTATGCCGGCAACGTCGCCGCGCCGGCGGGCGAGATCGACCTTAACGTCCTCGCCGTGCCGGCCGTACTAATGTCGACCGATTTCTCCGTACCGTCCGGCCTTGTCACGATCTCAGAGGAGGGCCAAGTGACGCCCGTTCTAGGATTGACGAAACACCCGACGGCGGCCGAGGAGGCCAAGCCCGTCGAGGCGCCGAGCACGACGCCGGCGGACAAGTCCGCCGGGCCCGTCGGCGCTCCCACCGACTATGTCCGCCTGTTTCTCGGCGGCGGCGATCAATTCGTGGGCGATGAATTCGTGGACGTGGCTACCGTGGGCACCGGGTACTACGCCCTCACCCGGCTCGGGCGCGTCGAGGCCGTGCGGCTCCCGCACCACGGCGAGCCGGGCGTCGACGGATGCGTCGCCATCGCCGCGACGCCGAGCGGAGCCGGCTATTTCGTGCTCACCGAGGACGGTCGGATTTTCCACTACGGCGACGCCGGCACGACGGCCGCCGCGGACGTGAGGGGAGCGCCGGCCGATGCCTGAGACGTCCCGCGCCGCCGGCGCGGCGCCGATGTTCGGCGAGCCGGACCCGGAGGCCGAACTCGAGCTAAGGGCCACGGAGGGCCAACTCGCCGAGGGCGACGGCGAGGGCTTGCCGGCCGAGACTCTCACGGACGAGCCGCCGCTCGCCGAGCCCCTCGTCCTCCCGCCCGGGCAGGCCGAACTCGAGCGCGAGCAACGGGAGGCCGAGATCACGCGGCCGGAGGTACAAGCTCACAAGCCCGGGCCGGAGCCCGCGGTCCGCGAGCACCACGAGGTACACGTCGTCGTCACGGAGCGCCGCGGCAATGCGCGCTGGTCGACCCGGACCGTACAAGTGGGCGAGGCGCCTATTCAGCTCCTCGGCCTCAGCCGAGGGCGCCGGCGCGCCGTGCTGCAAGTCGCGGCCAGCACGGGCGACGGCTATTTCGTCGCCATAGGCCCTAAAGACCGCGTACCGGCCGGCACGTCGACCACCTTTACGGGCGGTCTCCCGACGGCCCTCGACGCCCGGCTCGGGACCGTTTTCCTAATCCCGCTCATGCTCGGCGCCGCGGCGCCGATACCGTTCCCGCCCGATGACTGGAAAAGCGACACGATCCGCGAGATTTTCGCCGTGTTCGTGCCGGATACCGGCCTAAAGTCTCACGGCCATTTCGCCCTTGTGTCGGTTTCCGAGGAGCTGGGCGACGCCGCCCTCGAGCAAGCCGAAACGGTCCCGCCCGGTACGGGCGGCGAGCGTTGACGCCGGCTTACCGAGTGCGATAGAGTGCGACCGTAAGCACCAGCTAGGGAGGTCACGATGAGCAAAGCGATTAGCCCGGGTTCCGAGGTCACGCTCGAAAGCGGCGCGACGTTCTACCGCGGGCATGGCTTGTCATTCCTGCACGCAGACAACGTGCAGCACACGAGCGTTAAGGCCATGAGCAACCGCGGCAAGCTCGGCGTCGAGGTTGACATCGCCCACATGATCGGCGATTTTCCGTCGTCCGATCTCTGCATATACCTCAGCCTCGGCAACGCCCTCGCTATCGGCGCCGTCGCGGTGGCGGAAATGGCCGGCCTCGCTCGCGAGACGGGCGGCGCGTCCGGGCTTGAGGAGAGCGACGTCGAGGGCGTCGAGGATTCCGCCTCGCGGCTCGCGCGCGTCCTCGAGCCCCTCGCCGCCGAGCGAAGCGACCCGCTCCTCGACATTCTCGACAAGGTCGAGGAGGCCGCCGGGACCGTGGTGCTTGACCGCTTCACGGCCGCCCGGAAAATCGCCGAGGCGTCCCACACCGCGGCGCTCACGGGTGAGCACGACGGATACCGCCACGCGGGCGAGGACATGACGGCCGAACGGCGTGAGCATTTCAGCCCCGGCCCACGGAACGGACACGAGCTGCTAGGCGAGTGCGGCCTCATGGGGCCCGACGTCGACGACGAGCCCGAGCGCGACACCGCGCTCGAGGCGTTGCTCGCCGAGGAGGAGATCATCGACCGGCGACGCCTCGACGGGCCCGCCGAATTTCTCGAGCACATGGACCTAGACGACCGGATTTTCCGGGCCGAGCGCTACGGCGAAAACCTCGACATGGCCACGGAGCCCCGGTTCACCGTTGCCAATCTCGTCGCCGGCGTCGAGGGCTCGAGGGCCTCATGGATCGTGTTCGATAGCCGGACCCTGGACAACGCGGCCAATACGCCGAGCATTCTTGAGGCGGCCGGCTACCGGCCGGCCGTCGCCTTTGACTCGCACGCCGAGGCCCAACGAGCGGCCGACGAGCTGAACCTCGCGGTGGCGGAGGGCGAGGCCGAGCCCCACAAGGCGGCCCCGCGGTTCGTCGTCGTCGGCCCTAAGCGCATGAGCGATTACGGCGGCCTCCGTTGGCTCATCGTCGACACCGCGACCGGATTTAACGCCGGCATGGACGAGCGGGCGCCTTGGCATGACATAGTCCGCTACACCTACGGCGACGAGCTTGAGGCGAAATCAGTCGCCGGCAAGCTCAACGAAATCGCCCGCGGCGAGGGCGTGGCAGACGAGCGAGTGACCGACCGTTTCCGGGCGTTCGATGAGCACTAGCCGAACCCCGGCTCCGCCGGCTCCGCCCGAGCGCGTCGTCCTCGAGGGCGGCGCGCTCGTGTGCCGTTTCTGCGCCGAGCGCCTCGAGCGGATCAAATACCAGCCGGCGGACCATCGCCGGCGCCTCGGGCCCGCCATGTACGACGCCCCCGACCGCGCCGAGGCCCCCAAGTCTCGCTACGGCGTCACGGCCAAGCCGAGCGAGCGTGTCACCCCCAGCGGCCTCCTCACGATGCACGAGCCGGCCTCGTGAGCGCCGTGCAGCTCCAGGAGGAGGCGGCCCGCTACGCCGCCCGGCTCGGGTTCGATCTCGAGCGGGCGGAGGCGGAACTCGGCACCGTGCAATCGCACGCGCCGGCGCCGGCGACGGCGACGCCCGAGGAGAAACGGGCCCGCCTCCACGCCCTCATGCTCGAGGTCTACGGATCGGACGGGAGGCGCCCCCGATGCCGGGCCCGGTAGCCGAAATGCTCGCCGGGCTCGGCCTCATGGCCGCCGGCGCCGGCCTGTTTCTTTACTGGCTCCTCGGCGAAACGCCGCCGCGGAAGCACCCACACGACGAGGAGGCCGAACAGTGAGCCCGACGCCGGGACCGTTCCCGCGACTTGTCGAGGACGTCGACATTTACCGCCGCACGCCGCCGGTCGCGGATACCTACGCCCTCGCCCTCGGCAATTTCGGGCGATGGATTCTCGACTCTGTAACCGCCGACCGTTGGCCGGCCGTCAACCGCGCGAAATACCTCCGCCGGCGGGCGCCCGATTTCGGGCCCGAGCGCCGGTTCGTCGTGCGATACCTCGAGGCCGAGGACGGATGGCACGTCCTCGCCGCGTTGCTCGGGCGCCCCGACGTCCTCGAGGGCGAATCGTGAGCGGGACCGCCACACGCGAAAGCGGGGCGCACGCTCCGGGCCCGGTCACGATGAGCCCGGAGCGCCGCCCCTCCCCCGCGACCTTGGCCGCTAGGGAAACGGCCTCAGCGGCCACGAGAGCCGCCCTAGACGTTAGCAGGGCCGCGAAACGGATCGGCGCATGCGGGACCGTCGCCGTTCTCGACGGGCTCAACCTGCACGCCCTCGGGCGGGCCTCCGTGCCTCATGGCCTCGGGCCCGGCGCGAATCTCTGCACCTGCTCCGCCCTCGCCCGCGACGGCGGCCTCCGGCAACTATGGCTCACGCCGGCGGCGCTCGAGGCCCTCGGGCTCCCGGTCGAATTGCCGGCCAAGCCCGGGCCGCACGGATTCCTCGAGCATTTCGGCACCGCGCCGGCGTCGCAGATTGCCCTCGCGCCGCGCCTCAGCGCGTGGGGCGCCGGCGGGAGCTGGGCCCTCGAGGTACTCGTGCCCTCGTGGGATAGGCGCTCACCGTGGCGCCGCCTCACCTACGCGCCGGCGCTCCTCGCCGAGCTGGTCGATTTCGTCGACGCGACCGGCATGCTCTGGAAAGGCTCGGGAGCCGTGACGTCCGACGCGTGGCTCCGGGCGTACTACGGCGCGAAGCTCGAGCGACTCGAATGGCCTCCGCCGGCGGCGGACGCGAACCTCGAGCCGAACCTCCTCACGGCGCGGCGGCCGCTCGAGGACGAGGCCCGGGCGCGGTGGCTCATGGCTTTTGACGTGAACGGCATGTATCTGTCCGCCGCCTCGAGTCTCGCCTTACCGGCCGGCCAGTACGCCCACGAGGACGAGGCGCCGGCGTCGCCCCGCCCCGGCTACTGGCACCTAGCGACGGGCTGGGCCGCGACGCCGACTATGCGGGCGTTCCCGTGGCCGTTCGCCCCCGAGCTTGAGGCGTACACCTGGGCCGAGTCGCACCGTTACCTCGAGCCGTGGTATCGCACCCTCCGGGACGGCCGGACTCGGCTCCTCGAGACGGGCGCCGGCGTCGCCCTCGAGGCCCTTAAGTCCGTCTACCGGGAGGGCGTCGGCCGGTTCGGCTCCGTGGCCCGCACGAGGTCCGATGACCCGCTATACGTCCCCTACTGGCGCCACGCCGTACAAGCGGAGGCCCGGACTCGGCTCGAGCGCCACGTCGCCGGCCTCTCTCAGAGCCCCGTCGCGGTCGACGTCGATTGCCTGTTTTTTCTCACGGCGGCGCGCAAGCCGGAGAGGTTCGCTCGGGCCCTCGGGCTCCGGCTCGGCGACGGGCTCGGCGCTTTCCGTTTCGTCGGCATGGCGCCGGCGCGGGAGGCCCGGGAGGCGCTCGAGGAGCCGAACATTCACGGGGCCGTTAAGGCCCTGCGGGAGCTGGTCAAGATGGGAGACGACAATGCGGCTAAGTGACCCGACCTACTGGCAGAATTTCCGAGACGCTAACCCTGGCCCCCACGGCCAAGCAATCGCGGTATTCGCTCTGCTTTTCGCCGAGGCGTGCGAATGGCGCCTCGAGTGGATAGGTGTCCGCGGTGCCGACGCCGGCGCGGCTACGCTCGGCGTTTCCACGTTCGCCGGCGTCGCCGAGGCGGCGCTCGGCGACGTCCGGGCCGAGCGCGCCCGCCTCTCACGTTTCGAGTACGGCGTCGCGATTACCGTCCTCGGCCACGCGTGGTACAAGGGGCCCGAGCTAATCGCCTGGCACAACCTCCGCACCGCGCCGGCCTCGACCCGCGGGCGCGTGGCGGCGCTCCGGGCCTCGAGCGCCGGCGTCGCTCTTAACCCCGCTCTGTACGCCATGACGGGCAAGCTCCGGCTTCCGTGGCGGCGGAGACGCCGATGATCGACCTAACCCGCGCAATGGAAATGCTCGCATGGGCCCGTTCTTATGACGCGTACCCGGAGCCCGTGTTCGTCGTCGACATGGACGCGATAGACGACGCCTTTTTCCGATGGCTGAATGAGCGCACCGATACCTCGTGGGTCTGCCCGTTCGCGGATTTTGCGGTAATCGTATGGGAGGAGAGCAACGACGGAGCTTTCGGCCGGTTCCCCGATGGCCCTTACGGCGCATGGAGTGTCTACCGCTCCGGCGATGACCGTGTGCCGTGGGAACACTGGCAGGCCGACCCGCGGTGCTATCCGGCCGAGGCCGCCGAGCTTGACGTCGAACGGCGCGCCCTCGGCATCGTCGACGGCAACGGCTCTGTGCTCGAGAACCGAGACGCCGTTATGCGAATGGTGCAATTCGCCGTAACCTCGAAAGTGGCGCCGCCGGCGTGGCGCTATCGCCCGACGCGCCAAGCGCGCCGCGGGCGTGGCCACGTCGACGTCGAATTTTCGGTAATCACCCTCCGCCGCTATGACGCACGGGCCCTCCGCTTGTCGGGCCGGATCGAACCTATCCGCTCGCCCCTCCGCCGGCATTACGTCATCGGCCACGAGCGTCGCGGGTGCGAGGTTCACTACCGCTCCGGCTTGACGGGCTGGCGGAGCCCGACGACGGTACGGGGCCACCAGCGCGGCAAGGGCGTGCCCCTCCGGCAACTCCGGCTCGTGAGGCGCTAGGCCGTGTCTGCCGCCCCGGAACTCCGCCGCGCAATGGAGGCGCTACTCGAGGAGGGCGCCGCCGTCCGGGAGCGGCCGGCGCCCGGATACCGGGGCCTCCTCGAGTTGTACGGCTCGAACGCCGCCATAGCCTCGGCCGCCGGATTCCCCACGGCCGCCGAGGCCGTCGCCGCGCACCGCGCCACCTACCCGCACGCCCGCCCGACGACGTTCGCCCGCCTCGCGGTCGACGCCCGCCGCGAGCGTCAGAGCTTTCTCCGCAACCTTCAGCGCTACGCCCGGGGCGAGCGTCACCCGGACGAGCTGCGTCCGCTCCTCGCGAAGCTCCGCCGGCGCGGGATGGCGCGGCTCCGGCGCGAGGGCGTCGAATTCGGCGGGGCCGTCACTCTCACCACGCTCGCCCGGGCCCTCGTCGCTAACGGCGTCACGGTCCCGGCGGGATGGTGGGGCCTCATTGCCGTCTCAGACGACGAGCGCGAGCGCCGGCCGCCCGGCGTCATGTTCTACCCGCCCGAGGATTTCGCCACCTACGTCGACGAGGGCGCATGGGCCCAAGCGGCCGCGGTCTTTTTCGACGCGTGGGGCCAAGCATACGGCGTCGGTTTCGTCGACGTCCTCGACGCCGAGGAGCTGGAACTCGTCGCCGGCCTCGCCCCGAATCTCGCTAGTTACGGGCCATGAGGAGGGCCAAGTGACCTACCCGAGTAAGCCTCAGAAGATCATCGACGTTCCGATACACGAGCCCGTCCCGAACACGGTCCCGCAGCGCCCGGCGACGGGCCCCTCGCCGAAATGCCCCTCGCCTTCGGCGGGGCGACGGTCGACGTCCGGAAGATTCTGCAAGTGAACGCCTGCCAACAGGTGCAGCTCTACACGATGGACCCGGCGAACCCGGTAATTCTGCGGATCGACCAGGCCGCCGGCTTCCTGCGTTGTCGTTTCCAGTGGTGCGGCCAGTATTCCCGCGAATTCATCGTGCCGTTGTGACAACCAAGCCGAGGGCGCCTGCTCGTCCGGCCCCTCGCCGTACCGAGAGGAGGCCGGCGGGTTCGATACCGTGACACCGGACCCCGCGAGGGGCCCATGTTGGCCGGCTCAGCTCTACGACGGCCCGGCGTAATCCACTCCGCCGGGCGGCCCGGGCCGGCCAACATGGGCCCTTCGCGGGGGAGCCCCAAGTCGTAAGGCTTGCCGGCGTGACCTACGCCGTCGACCGTATCGCTCGAGCGATGCACAACATGTGGACAGGGTAGGGGATAACCCCGGGATTTCGGGGCCCCTTCCCGATGGAACCGCGCCCACGGACGGACCGACGCCGTCGCCGCCGGCATCAGCCGGCGACGTCATCGGCCCTCGACAGAGAAACACAGACACCCGAAACCTGGCCCGATTATGCCCTAGCGAGCGGAGCGAGCGCCTCGAGCCCGGGAGAGCCGAGCGGAGCGAGGCGCGGGGGA
>JBEKLG010000215.1:0-5499 GCA_050010315.1 Acidimicrobiales bacterium | reverse complement strand
GTAGCGATGATCTTGACCGACAGGTTTACGTAGGCGATGTCGGTGCGTACCTGTTCACATGCTCGCATCGAGGCGAAAGTCGCGAATGTCGAGACGAACGGGACCCATCCCTCGAGGGCGAGCCCGGCAGCAATCCCCATCATGTTCGCTTCGGCGACCCCGACGTTGAAGAAGCGGTCAGGGAAGGCCATCTGGAATTCTCCCAGCTTGTTCGATGCCAACAGGTCGGCGGTGAGCACGACGATATCCTTGCGCTCGGCGCCCAGCTCGACAAGCTTCTTCCCATAGACCTCGCGGGCCGACTGGAACCCTAGGATCTGGGTGAAATCTAAGCTTACATTGGTCATGGCTGCAGCGTCCTTTCGCTTTCGCGCTTGGTGTCGAGTTCCGCGCAGCACTCCTTCAGGGTCTCCTCGTCGACTGTCCCTGCATGCCACTTGTAGTTGTTCTCCATAAACGCGACGCCCTTGCCCTTGACGGTCTTCGCGATTACGACCGTCGGCTTCTCCGTCGTGACCGGTGGCAAGTTGTCGACAACATCGACCAGCGCCGCAACGTCGTGCCCGTCGAGGTTGACGACGTTCCAGCCGAACGAGCTGAACTTCTCATCGAGCGGTTCGATGTTCATGATGTCCTTGGTGAAGCCGTCCAGTGAGAGGCCGTTCTTGTCAACGAAAGCAGTGAGGTTGCCCAACTTGTAGTGGGCAGCAGCCATCGCGCCTTCCCAGACAGTGCCTTCGTCGCACTCACCGTCGCCCATGACGGCGACAACTCGGTGAGCCTGTTTCTTGAGTTTCGCCGAGAGCGCGAGACCGACGGCAATCGACAGCCCGTGACCGAGCGAACCTGTCGACATCTCGACGCCGGGCAGTTCGTCGCGACAAGGGTGCATGCCAAAGCGCGTCCCCAGCTTGCCGTAGGTTCTGAAAATCTCCTTGGGTTCGAAGAAGCCTTTGTTTGCCATCGACATGTAGAGCGCTCCCGCGCCATGGCCCTTGCTAAGGATGAAGCGGTCACGCTCCTCCCAGTCCACGCGTGCAGGGTCGACGTGCAACATGTACTCGAAGATGACCGTCATCACGTCGGTGATTGATAGGTCACCTCCGACGTGAAGCCAACCCCCATAGTGGCACAGCTTGAGAAGGTTCTTGCGCATCTCGAGGGCCTTGTCCTTGAGATGCTCGATCGTCTGTTGGTCGGGCATGGTGGGGTTCTCCTACTCATCAAATCTAGACAACTAGCGAGGAGTCGAAATGGTGGCAAGGATCCCACCGTCGACTGGCCAGCAAGCTCCATTTACATAGCTCGCGACCGGTGATGCCAAGAAGCACACCACAGCCGCGATCTCCTCCGCCGTCCCAAGTCGTCCCCCCGGGGAACTAGCCGCGAACGTAGCAAGGCCCTCCTCCACCTCACCTGGCGTCATCGAAGAAACCAACGAATGAAGCATCCTGGTATCGACGAATCCTGGACAGACAGCGTTGACTCGGACACCCGCGCTCGCGACCTCGGCCGCAGCGGTCCTCGTCAATCCCTGCACACCGTGCTTCGCTGCGTTGTAGGCGACGGTACCTGGAAGGCCGCGCTCCCCCGCCAACGAGGACGTATTGATGATCGAGCCAGATCCCTGAGCAATCATTACTGGCAGCACGTACCGCAAGCCCAAAAAGACCCCCCGCAGGTTCACCGCCAAAACAGCGTCGAACACGTCCACGGGATACTCCACAAGGTTAGCGACGACGCCCTCGATGCCAGCGTTGTTGAAAAAGATATCGATCCCACCAAACTTCGATGTCGCCGCGTCGACATACCCGCTCACTTCTTCCGCACGAGTGACGTCGGCCACAATTGATTCGGCTTCTCCACCTCCCGTAGTCACGGCGAGCTGCGTCTCCTTAAGACTGCTCTTCTCCTTGTCGACCAGCAACACGCGAACCCCCGCCTGTCCTAGCGCAAGCGATGTCGCTCGGCCAATGCCGCCGCCGGCGCCCGTGACGACAGCGATCAAACCATCCAGACCTAACTCGAACGCCATCCTTCCTCCTCTCGACCAATCGATCGATACCACGATCTCCTCAGCTGAATCCTCCTTAACGGG
The DNA here is from genome assembly GCA_050010315.1 of Acidimicrobiales bacterium. Taxonomy (GTDB): domain Bacteria; phylum Actinomycetota; class Acidimicrobiia; order Acidimicrobiales; family Bog-793; genus Bog-793. The sequence goes on along the minus strand of JBEKLG010000215.1, from coordinate 3,401 downwards.
CGTAATATCCGCCGCGCCAAGCCTCTCCCACGACGCTCATGACCGCGAAACACCATAGTCGTTGAACTACGAGGCTCATTAGCGACCTCTCCCAGCAGACAGCATCTTCACTTGTCTCGCAGCTTGCCTCCGATCACTCCTATCACCGTTCCCGTAGACGTGTCTCCACCGCGTCTCGCAGTCCGTCGCCAATGAAATTAACTGCCATCACAGCGACCATGATGATCCCACCCGCGGGAAAGATGAGCCACCAATAGCCATCGTAGATATACTGCAGGCCGGTCGACAACATTCCCCCCCAACTCGCTGACGGGGAGGGGATGCCAAGACCAAGAAAGTCGAGGGACGCCAAAATCAGGATCGCGTCGGCAACCTGGAACGTCGTTGATACCACGATCACGCCGACGGCATTCGGCAGCACATGTCGAATAACGATACGTGGTCGCCCCGAACCTACGGATCTCGCGGCCTCGACATACTCAAGCTCTCGTATCCGAAGTGCCTCGCCTCTTACAAGGCGCGCTGTGGTGAACCATGACATCGAAGCAATTATGATCATCAGGCTCGCCCTGGACGGAACGACGATTGTTGCCACAACGATCACCACGAAGAGCTGCGGAATCGACATAAACGCATCGACTAGACGCATCAGTACACTGTCGACCACCGACGCCGAGAAACCTGCAGCAGCACCGACCAGGCTTCCCCCGACGGCCGCCAAGAAAGCGGCTGCAACGCTGACAATCAGTGATGTTTGCCCCCCGGCCATCAATCGTCCCAATACGTCATAACCGCTCTGGTCGGTGCCAAGCAGATGGCCGGCCGCGCCAGGCGGCAAATCCACCTGATCAAAATTCGTGTGAATCTGATCAGTATGGTACAGAAGCGGACCAACAAAGGCAAACAACACCACACCCACGAATAGCGCGACCCCGACCAGACCCAACTTGTTCTCGGCAAACCTCACAATCAGTCCGGCCGGGGATTTCCCAATCGCGGCCCCATAGGGGCTCGCTTCGCTCTCCACTTCGCGTGTCACAGGTACGTGCCCCTCAGCAGCGACCTTCGCTATGGGCGGCACCCCAACCGGTCCCATAGCTTATGATCGGCGAGCAACATAAACGATCCGCGGATCAAGTACGGCATACACAACGTCCGCCAGCAGCGACCCGATCACCGTCGCAATGGCGACAACGAGGACAACCCCGACCTCTGTCGGATAGTCGCGAGACAGTGCCGCGTTCCAGAACAACAGACCCATCCCCGGATAGTTAAATACGCTCTCCGTAATCACCGCACCTGCGAACAGAACCGGCATGAACAGACCCGCCTGCGTTGCGATCGGACCTAGCGCATTCCGAGCAACATGCGCCCTCAATATACGACCTGAACTTACTCCCTTCGCTCGCGCGACCCGAACGTAATCCTGCACCAGGTTCTCGATGGCCGATGAGCGCATGTAGCGACTGAAGGCCGCAGTTGCACCGACGCCCAGAACCAACACAGGAAGAATAAGTCCTCTCGGATCTTCCAGGACGCCCAGTGCCGAAGTACCCTGCGGCGCTTGAGCCGGCACTATTCGCCAATGGATTGCCAACAGCCAGATACCCAGAATCCCAGTCAAAAAGGTCGGAGCCGAATATCCTGCCAAGCTAAGGACCGAGGTCACTCCGTCAATGACTCCGTTTCGCCGGACGGCCTGCAACATGCCAAGCGAAATACCCAGAACCAAAGAAAGAAGCAGGGCTAGTGTAGTGAGAATGAGTGTCTTCGGAAGCCGCTGCACGATAAGGGCCATTACGGATTGGTTCTGATTATACGAATGACCCAAGTTCCCGCGAAGCAACTGGCCCACCCACAACAGATACTGAACCGGGAGCGGCCGACCGAGATTATTAGCGCGAGCGAAGGCAGCAACTTCTGTTGCGTTCGCCTTTTCACCAAGGATAGCTCTCGCAGGTCCGCCCGGCAGCGCGTGAAGGAGGCAAAAGACAAGAACGGTAACTATAAAGACAACTAAAACCCCCTGCATGCACCGCCGGATCAAATAGGCGCCCACCACTCACCCCCGCGGCGCTCCCTTCCAAGAGCTAATAGGTCTACTCCCCGACACACCCTCCTCACCCAATGCACCGCCCCGACACAGAATGCTTCCCTTCCCACAGCACCACGACACCAGAGCCAGACTGCCTGACTGCACACACTCACACTCAAAACCGCCGTCCCGGGCCCTATTTTGCAAAGTACCAATTCTCCGGCTCGATGACACTGATCGGGCTAGGAACAAAGCCCTTCAGCTTGGGACTGACCTCATATAGTAAACCATTAGGCACAGGTGTCCAGAGCAGAGCACACGTCTTCGTAAGGTAGTTATCAAGCGCGTCAAGCGCCACATTTCCCGGAGCCGTATATATCTGAGTCAAGAGCGATTCAACGTACGAATTCCGGTAATTCGAGACGTTAAAAACCGCATGGGCCCGAAATACCACGCCACTCTCGGGATAGAAATCCCCGAAATCCGTTTCATCTGTTCCAAGATACATCATTTCCCACTTGCAGGAACTTTGCGAGATGGTGCACCCAGCGAAATTCGCCGCCAGACTGGCGGTTGGAGTCGCTATCGGGACGATTCGTATTCCGACAATCGAAGCATCAGACTGCAGATTACTCATCTCGAGCGTCCACGCCTCGCTACCCGTCGCGTACCGCAACGTGATCACCGGGATCCGCTCGCCGCTAGCAATGCCAGCACCGCAGTCGCCCGACGCCTTTCCGGGACGCACGCAGTATGCTTGTCCGCTGGACGGCACCTTCCATCCGTTACTGGTGAGGTACAGACGGGCCTTACTTGGGCTGTAGGGATACGGATCGCTCTTCTCGTATGATGTCTCAAACTGATTGCTCGGCATAGGCGGATTAGGACCAAAATCCACGTAACCATAGCCACGCAGCGCAGCTTTAATGTCACCTTTCTGATCAATCAGCGACTGCATCGCCTGTCTAAAGTACAACTGGTGCAGTAATGGGCTGAGCTGAGGATTATTGTAATTCCAAAATATGTCGTTATAGGCCCAGGCAGCGATCGGTGGCTCGAAGACATACCCCGGAACAGGATTACTCGTCGGCGCACTCGCGTTAACGGGCTTCACCGGAGCCGATACTGATGGCACATAGCCAATCGTGAGCGCTCCCGATGCGAGAAGGCTGAACTCCGACGCGTCCGATGTCGCCGCCTCGAGCACCAGCGCTGAGATCCGCGGCTTCGGCAGCCCCGAGTAGTCTGGGTTCGGAACTAGCGTGATCGATGTTCCGCCTGGCACGAACTTGCTGAGTCGGAAGGGCCCGTCAACCACCTGCCACAACTTATTTGTTGCGTAGGTGGCGGTATCTGCGGACTGCGC
>JBEKLG010000214.1:0-6331 GCA_050010315.1 Acidimicrobiales bacterium | reverse complement strand
ATCATCTCTGCCCAATGTTGAACAGCTGCATCTGTCCAACGCCTGGCTTCTGATGGGGATGACGTCAGCTACAAATCCATCATCGGGCGTGGCAGTAACAACACTCATCACGGTGTTCTCCTTATCGAATCCGGCTTTACCACCGTGCTCTAGGAGTCGGTTGGTGCGGGGTCATCGGGCCGGAACCCTCGACCGCTCTGGATAAGTGACATCAGATTACATGATTCGCTGTCATCCGGAACCGCCATGACACCGTCACGAGTTGGTGCCTGTACTTCGACTCCGTCCGTGCACGACGATTTCGGCGTGGGTGGCACGGCAGGGAGACGAGTACGAGTTCGAGTCAACGGCCACTTTGTCGAATGCGTCACGATCGGGGGATTAGCGGCGGTGTTCAATCGGACACCGCACACCCTGCGTTGTTGGCAGCGATCAGGGCTGATTCCACCGGCACCTCTCCTCTTGTCTTCCGACGATTGCCGGGCCGCGTTCCGGGCACACCCCGACCCCCCCCTCGCTGTTGAGCTTCGGAAAGCTTCGCGGGCGGCGTCTTGCCCCGATAGACGAGGGCCCATGCCAAATTGTCAAACGCGCTGTGGAACGTATTGACGATGTCCCCGAGGGTGAGCCCCCACAACGGCGGCACTGAACGAATCGTCGCGATCTTGATCGAGAATCCGCGGAACTCAGGGTGATACTCCTGGCGCGTCGTGAACGGCGGGTCGGTTTGCACATGGTCAAGCGCAGTCTGCAGCTCGGCTTCGAATCGATGCGTCTTGTCGACCGCCCAAACCGTCTTCAGAACGGCGCTGCGAAAGAGTTCGTTCTCTGTCTTGTCTGTTGTCACCAAGGCCGGAACGAAGGGTCGCCGCTTGGTGCCGTGGTGAAGCGAAACAGCTGGCCCGTCGTGAAAACGCGGTCACGCGGGACCATCTGGATCTCGAGCTGGAATCCGAGTGCCTCCGCGATTCTCTGCAGCGTCGACATGTTGGGGCTGACACCGCCGCCTTCGAGACGAGAGATCGCGGGTTGCTTGCATCCGAGTCGTTCTGCGAGCTCGTGCTGCGTGATGCCCGATTCCTCACGGGCGTGACGGACGTACTCGCCGAGTCTCTTGGTGTCGTCCATTACGCGGCGTGCGCTCGACATACCATAAATGTTATCATGACCACACCACGGACTGCGCGTCCATGGCCCCCGAGGATTCATGAGCCAACCGCCCGGCGGAGCCGGTCGAACACCTCGCCTGCGACGACGAATCCAGATCCAAGCTCGAAGTACATGCCGCGCCGAACGGAAAGAAGTCCTATTGACAACGCCGGACTGGCGGGTCATGATCGCAACATAGTTCGGTTCTCATCCGAACTCTGTCGGAGGGCCCATGCGAATCACAAACTCGGTCCAGGAGGTAGATCACACCGAGTGCGGCCAGATCCACTGCCAAGTCACCGTGGCGCTCCGCCCTTGTGGCTGCAAACCCTTGTCCCTTCTGGGGGTGGACCAACCGTGCCCGTGACGAGGTCCAACCAGCCACACCTCGAAGACACTGTCAGTGCTGACTTAGGTCGAGCGTCGAGCCCGCGCACCGTCCGGTTGCGAAACCAGCAATTGGTGCTAGGGGAGATCCGCCGTAACGGAACCACAACCAGGACCGATCTGATAAGGGCAACTGGTCTCGCGAAGTCCACGATCAAAGAGATCGCGGACGGCCTGGTCGCCTCAGGGTTCGTAGAGGAGGTCCGCGACCTCAGTCTCGATGGCAGAATGGGACGCCCGGCCACGTCCCTCCGGATCTCGCCCTCGGTGGGGCGAGTTGTAGGCGTTGACATAGGTGCCGAGAAGATTCTCGCCTCAGTCGCCCGCCTGGATGGTCGCGTGATCGCGTCGGCGCGCGAGACGAGCCACGGCCTGGTAGGTAGGAAGGCGATCTTGCGGGCTGTTCGCACCACCGTGCGCAAGGCGATCACCGCTGCGAGTGTCGATATCAGTGACATCCTGACAACCGTTGTTGGCACACCTGGGGTCATCCATCCAGACACTGGACTCATCAGTCTCGCGCCGCAGATTGAGGGCTGGGATGGCATCGACCTCCTTAAGGAGTTGCAGCTGCCGGTCGAGGGCCCCGTAGTCGTGAAGCGCCAAGCCGACTTGTCCGCGTTGGCAGAGGTGGCACTTGGTGCAGCCCAAGATGTAGCGAACGTCCTGTACGTGCACATCGGTATCGGCATCGGCGCCGCGCTCGTCATCAATGGCCACCTCTACCGAGGCAATGACGGCGCGGCTGGCGAAATAGGTTACCTACCCCTCAGCTTTGGTGACGACGTACCAACAGATACGGCATTCGGCACGTTCGAGTGGGCAGCCGGAGGCTCAGCCTTTGCGCGCCTCGGGCGCGAAGCAGCACGCGGCAGCGCCGGCAAGCGACTACGAGAGCTTGCAGGCGGCGATGTCGGTCAGATCAATGCAGCAGCAGTCTTTGCTGCCGCGGCTGAGGGCGATCCGCAGGGCCTTGCCGTCGCCGAGCATTTGAGCAGTCGTATAGCGACTGGGGTCGCCTCAGCCGTCTGCGTAATCAACCCAGAACTGGCAGTGATCTCCGGCGGCATCTCGCTTGCTGGGGAGACTCTGCTCAAAATGATCGACGCTCACCTATCCCGACTTGTACCGGTGATGCCGAGGCTAGTTCTCTCCTCGTTTGGGGAGGAGTCGGTCGTGGTCGGCGCTATCCAGCACGCGGTTGACTTGACGATCGACCGAATCTTCGCGACTGGATGAGGCGCAGGAGCATGCGAGCTCTCTCGAGATCCTCACAGACGGGGCGGTAGACATGAGACTAGACATTCAAGACCTGTACAGGTGGTGCAGCGTAGCGACCGATGAGCTCTCGGAGCATCCCGACGCAAAAATACCTCTGAGAATATGCGAGGACGCGCGAACGATGGCCCAGCTCATGGCCGGAGAACTCGTTGAGGCCGTGATCGGGGCCGCCGACGAAGGTAGCCCACTGCGGGTGATAATCCCTTGCGGCCCTAGGGCTTGGTACGAGCCATTTGCCGACCTTGTGAACAGCGAACACGTAAGCCTCGCGCACGTCGTTGTCTTTCATATGGATGAGTGCCTCGACTGGCAGGGAAGAACACTCCCGCTCTCGCACCCATACAGTTTCCGGGGCTTCATGGAGGCCAACTTCTATGCACCGGTGGCCCCTGATTACCAAGTCCCTGAAGCGAATCGGCACTGGCTCGAACCTGCCAATGTACATGAGGTCGCCGCCATGCTCGCTGAATACCCAGCTGACTTGGCATACGGGGGCTGGGGACAAGATGGACATGTCGCGTACAACCAAGCACGCCGTCAGCCATACAGCCCTCTTAGCCTGGACGAGCTGCGCCACTCGACTGCCCGCGTACAGGAGAACAATGCCGATACCGTCCTGGCGCTCGCGCAGCGCGAGCTCGGGGGCGCGTTCCAGTTTGTGCCTCCCATGTCAGTGACGCTCGGGATGAGCGAGATCCTGGGGGCGAGACGCATCAGGTTGTTCAGTGACTCCGGACCTTGGAAGCAAACCGCGTTGCGCGTTGCCCTGTTCTGCGATCCAACACCCGATTACCCGATAACTCTCCTGCAACAACATGGAGATTCCCTGCTGACAGCTACCCGCGAGACGGCTACACACCCGATTGCGCTCCACCCGGAGTGGGATTTTGGGCTGTGATATGGGGACATCGCGAGGGTACGACGCCCTGATAGGTACGGGGGGGCTCGGCTCGGGGATCTATTTCGCGCTTGAGGGCGACGAGACGGTCGGCCGTGAGGAGAGCAGGGGCGGCCATCTGCTCGACCGCCGAGACTACGGAAAGCTACATATCGTATGCCACTACGTCCGCGTACTGCTCGGCGACGAGTTCCTCGTTGTCCCAGTCGGCCGGCTTGGAGCGGATGACGCTGGCGATATCGTGCGGCGCGAGCTATGCCATTTAGGTCTTGACTTGTCGCACGTAGGGACCGATGAAGCGCGCCCGACGCTGTTTTCCGTGTGCTTTGCCTACCCGCGCGGCGAGGGTGGGAACTTCACTGCACTCAACTCTGCGAGCGCTGTGGTGACAAGTGAGGACGTCAGAGCCACACAGCCCATGTTCGAACGCTTTCGCGATCGGGGGATCGCGCTGGCGGCGCCGGAGGTGCCAATACTAGCGCGCGCGACGCTTCTAAGCCTCGCTACCGAATACGGCTTTCTTAGGGTTGGCAGTTTCGTGACTGCTGAGCTGAGAGATGGGCTTGCGGATCCGTTGCTCGAGCTTCTCGACGTGTTGGCCATTAACATTGACGAAGCAGCGGCGCTGGCGGCCTGTGCCCCCGGCGAGAGCGCAGAGGCGGTTACTGCGGCGGCAGTCGAGTTCGTGCGTGACAAGCACTCCCAGCTTTCCATCGTGGTGACCGCAGGCAGGTATGGAAGCTGGGTTTGGGACGGTCTGCGGCTGTCGCGAGATCGCGGTATCGAAACGCAAGTCGTAAACGCCGCAGGTGCAGGCGACGCCCACCTCGGGGCCGTCATTGTCGCCCTTGCGAGCGGGCTGTCGATACGGGACGCGAACCATTTCGCCACCATCGTGTCGACCTTGAAGGTCGGCAGCCAGGACACGATCAATAGGGCGATCGACGTCGCGGCGGTAGAGGAGGCTGCTGGACGTTTCAAGAGGGCAATACCGGTGCCGCTGCTCGAACGGCTAACGGCTCCGGCGAGACGATCTGCTACGAAGCGCACTAACGCTGTATTTGGGTAGTACCGATCTGCAAATTCCAACTGAGGGGAAAAGGAAATGGAGAGACTTCAGACAAGAGGTATCCGTCCGAAGAGCCCGTATGATCTCAACTCGACATGGGCCGACTATCGGCTGCCATCAACTGATGAACTTGCGCACCGCGAGATCGCCGTGACGCTCGATGACGGCCGGATTGTCGAGTTTGTATTCGACGAGGACACCGTGAATTGGAAAACTCAGGGCCAAGAAAAGGGCGACGCTGCCACCTATGACGCGGTTGCCGCACGCGAAAATGTCTATTTTGTCACATTTCTACATCGCGACAACCTGGCGGCGACGGCGCTCGCGTTGAACTTGAACACCAACGGTGGCGTGCTTGTCGCGAATACACTTGTGCGTGGTGCCGACCGGACAGACCTTCAGCAGGATCTCTATCCATGCTCGATTGGCGATTCTAAGGGAACCACGCCGGAGTTGTCTGCCGAGTTGGTTGGTAAGCGCGCGTACGCCGAGTATGGCGATGGGAACACTGCCGAGCATGTGTACTTCAATCCTCGTCGCTTCGTGTGGCAAGGCCTGGGGAAGTTCGACTACTCGGGATCGGAGTGCGACCATTCAACGACATGGAAGCTCGATGACCAGCTCTTTCTGCTGACCTGGGTGGAGGAGTGGCAGGCAGTCAGCGCCGTGCTACTCATGGACTTTAAGGCACTCCGCAACGTGGGTGTCCTCTTCGGGCAGGATGACAATGGCCTCCTTCACACGCTGGTCGGCGCTCGTCTAAAAATGCTAGGGCAGATAACGTATCCGAAGGGCTACGAGCCGGCCGGAACTGCCGGACCTTCGGCTAGATAGTGGATAGGGGTACTTATGCAAAATCTGGGAGTTGGTCGAGGCGGACGCCTGCGAAGCCCGCTGTTACTGGTTGTTGCGGCCGCCCTCCTTATCGCCGGGTATTCTTTGTCTACCTCCGCAGCAGCGGTTAGTAAGGCCACTGCGTCCGGCGGTACGGTGACCATGGCGCTGCAGGCAGGCGTGCCGGTTAACTACATATTTCCCTTCTTCAGTTCTCAGTATACCGGCTTCTCGAATATGACCGATTTTCAAGAACTGATGTACCGGCCCCTCTACTGGTGGGACGGCTCTCCGTATCACCTGAATATCGCGAGATCGCTCGCGCAAGCACCGGTCTTTCGGGACAACAACACGGTAGTTGTCATCACACTCAAGCATAACTGGAAATTTTCCGATGGTGAGACCCTGAGCCCGGCAAATGTTGCATTCTTCCTCGGTATGCTCATTGCGGAGCGCACTAACTTCTGGCTCTACCTTCCGGGAGGGTTTCCAGACACTCTGGCGTCGGTCAGCTATAACAATTCTCAAGATACGGTTACGCTGCGCATGAAGAAGAGCGTCAACCCGACATGGTTTATTGAGAATCAACTCACAATGATCACGCCATTGCCACTTGCGTGGGACCTGAGTGGGCCGGGTAAGCCGTCCGATTGCGCGTCGGAGAGCGCGAGTGTGGAGGCGAGGGACTGCCCCGCAGTCTATAAGTACCTGAG
>JBEKLG010000213.1:0-4046 GCA_050010315.1 Acidimicrobiales bacterium | reverse complement strand
CCGTTTCAGATCCTGGCGAGAGACACGATCGCCAGGCTGGAGCTACACGACTCAGCGTTCTCCGGCGGCGTGACGGTTGACGTCTAGCACTTCTTGATCCGGTGATCGGTTGACAGGTCTTGCGCGGCAGCTCCAGGCCGAGATCGGGTTCGTGGCCGTCGACCCGTAACTCGTCGCGACCGGGATCCACACGGATCTCCTATTCGTGCACGACGGTCGGAAATTGGCCCGAATGCCACCATGGACTTGCCACGGAATCCCGAGATCGCCGAGATCTAGGTGTTCGAGAGCTGGAAGATGGTGGTTTGCGAGTACACCTCTCCCGGGTCGAGCTCAGTCGTCGGGTAGGACGGCTCGTTCGGCGAGTCTGGAAAGTGCTGGGTCTCCAGCGCGAACCCCTCGCTCTGCCGATAGACGTGGCCGCTTGTCCCGACGACGCCCTGACCGACGAGGGAGTTGCCTGAGTAGAACTGCAACCCCAGCTCGGTCGTGTAGACAGTCAGGGCACGCCCACTTCCCGGATCGCGCACCCGGGCCGCCTCGATCAGCGTCGGCGGTGACGTCTGATTTAACACCCAATTGTGGTCGTAGCCGTGCCCGATCTTCAGCTGCGCGTCATTGGCAGAGATGTCCTGACCGATCGGCTTGCCAACGGTGAAGTCGAACGGCGTACCCTTCACACTCGCATGCTCCCCCAACGGGATCTGGTTCGAATTGACTGGCGTGTACTGATCGGCGTTGATCCACAGGACCTGGTTGTACACGGGACCCGAAGCCTCGCCGGCGAGGTTCCAGTACGTGTGGTTCGTCAAGTTGACGACCGTCGGTACGTCCGTCGTAGCGTGGAAGCTCAGCTGCAGTTGATTCTCGTCGTTCAAGTTGTAGGTGGCGATCGTGTCGAGGTTGCCCGGGTAGCCCTCCGAGGCATTCGGGCTCACGTATTCGAGCTTCAACCCCACAGAGCTGCCATCGCCAACGCCATCGGGAAGCACCGTCGGCACCCAGACCTGCTGGTCGAAACCGACGGATCCACCGTGCAGGCTGTTCGGGCCTTCGTTGACCGGGACGTCGTAGGTGACGCCTCTCAGCGTGAACTGCCCACTGGCGATCCGGTTGGCGTAGCGGCCGATCAGGGCACCGAAGTAGGGTCCGAGCCCGCTCGCACCATTGATATTCAGTTTGGTGTTGCAATCGACGTAGTCCTGCAGCTCCGGATAACCGAGCGTGACGTTCGCCACGGTGCCGGTTGCATCCGGGAAGCTGATCGACTGAATGATGCCGCCATAGTTGAAGATCTTCACGACCATGCCATGGCGGTTGCTCAGCGTGTAGAGGTTGACCGACTGCCCGTTCACCTTGCCAGCGGCTACCGACGAAATCGTCGGTGTGCCCGGTGTCGTGCGGAAGTCGTCCATGTCGTGGGCGATCATATATTCACCGGTAGTGGTCGCGTTCAGATTGCGGTCCCAGCCTCCCGGTCAAGCGGTACGGCCTGAACGACCACGCCGTTAGCTCGAACTCATGGCAACGAGACTCAGCCGGTAAGGGGCTGGTTCCGTCCCCGACAATCTGCGCGAAACTCGAACGTCGCTGCACGGCGCCGCCGGCTGGCACTGTGCTTGAGACTGCCGAAGTCGTTTCGATCTCGAGGAAGCCGTGCCTGAACCGGAGTCCGGGCAAGGCGGACTGGTAGTGCCAAGCGGCAGAGATCTGGGTGACCATGGCGGCTAGGGCGATCACCATCCAGGACCAAGCACCGAGGTTGGTCATGTGCACCCAAGCTTCCGAATAGCTGGCGAACTTCGGGATCGCTCCCACGAAGATGAGAACGAGCGGGGCCAAGCTGGCCCAATACCAACCGTCTTGCACCAACGGGGGCCAGGCTCTGTCCTTCTGCCTGCCGGCCGGCGCGACTTTCTCGCGGTTCTGCCACAGGGTCGTTCACCTTCCGGTTCGGGCAGGAAGGCTCCCAGATCGATGTGAACGAGCTACCGGGCTGACTCCGTTCGGCGGCCCCGATGACCGCTCATTTGGAGTCCGTAACCGATGCTTGCCGCATGACGTGGGACTTCAGCTGTTGGAACTCGTCCTCGGAGATCACTCCGTTCCGCTTCAGCTCGGCAAGTCGGGACAGCTCTTCGGCCGGGGACGAACTGGTGCCCGCGACGTGCTGCACATAGTCGCGGAATGATTGCTCCTGGTACTGCTGGATCTGGATCTGGTGGGCGCGCATCTTGTCCCCGCGAAAGATGAAGTAGGCGAGGATTCCGATGATTGGGAGCACGAGAACTAGTACGACCCAGAGGGCCTTCGCCCAGCCTTTCAGATCGTGGCTCCGGAAGATGTCGATGAAGATCGAGACCATCAACCAGATCTCGATAAAGAACAGGAAGAACCAAAGAATGGAGTACACGACCTGTCCTACACCGAATGTCGCAACAATCATTGGGACCTCCTTGCCTAATTCGTTGGCTTTCTAGCTTTACGTCGTCGCTTCTCGTGAGATCGCTCATCCTCGCTGGCGCCGGAACGGGTCGGCACGCCGACGCGCGCCTCACCGCCCGGTAGCCGACCCGCAACCCGCTGACGGCACCCACCACTCACAAGGTGGATCGTATCGGTCAGCTCAGATACGTCGCGGACACCCGCCGGATAGAGGGCGATCTCGCGTCAGCGTGCCTGTTCTCATGCCCGTGTCCTCACGCAAGGCACGCAGCTAGGGGACGACTGTGAGCTGGTTGTCAGCCGAGGTGGCACCGGGTCCGTAGCTCGGCGCCTTCGCAGACTGCTCGAACGAGTGGAGGCGACGGGACTCGAACCCGCGAACCTCTTGGCTGCCAGCCGCGTATGGGCTGTGTGGCCCCGTGAGGCGGCGCGCGGTTTTCGCTGGTCTAGCTGGGCGTTCGGCGCGTGCTCGTGTGGTCCCCTAGGGTACCGAAAGGCGGCGTGCTGCGGAGATCCGCTGACACGGGATCGTGCTGAGTCCCGGCGTCGCGGGGCGCAGCTCCAGGTGGCGATCGAAGGCCACTCGACCTTCGTCGATCCGGCTGACATGAGCGACCCGGTGAAGGGCCAGGCGATGATCGAGAAGTTCTTCGCCGACAACGCGACCTCTTCAACAACCCGAACGTCTATGTGGGCGGCTGGCTGAACAACGACACCGGGCAATACATCCTCGGCCCGAGCGAGTGGGTGAAGGATCGAGACCAGGCGAAATCATTGGGCGAGAGCCGGATTCAGATCGCCATCTGGGACAATGCCAAGGGCGAGGAGATTCCGACCGGCGGCACATGGGACCGACCACCTCATGGCTGACGAGCATTCCACCCTGAAGGTGCCGGCGGACTACTTCGACATGACGCCCGCCGAGCAGGCTGTCGCAGCCAAGGCGATGTGGCAGGACGCGATGAGGCAGATGGGACGCGACCCTGAAACGGGTGGGAAGCGTGAACCGAGCGTGGACACGCACGGGTCGGCCAAGCGCTCGGCGGCCACGAAGGACTGAGATCGTTTGCGAGTGGCCTTGCGAACCGCTTGGAACGCGTGGCGACTCGACGCCGCCGTGGTTACCGCCGCCGTCCCGCAGACAAGTACCAGAAGTCTGCCCAGGCGTTGGCCTTACGATGCCGCCTCGTCCTCGCCTCGGCGAAGGGGCTCGACCACCGGGTGGTGGCGGCGCGTCTTCAGGTGAACCAGGCGAGTCTCGAAGTTGCGGAAGCGTTTCTTGGAGCGGCGCCTCGATGGCCTCGCCGATGATCCCCGTCCCGGTGCGGACGATCACCGACGACATCGTCGAAGCGGTGATTGTGAAGACCTTGGAGGAGCTGCCCGAGGACGCGACGCACTGGTCGACGCGTTTGATGACACGCCAGATGGGAATGAGCCAGTCGGCGGTCTCGAGGATCTGGCGGGCGTTGGGACTGCTGCAGCTTTGGTTGACATCTTGATCTACCTACCGTTTCGTTTCCGATTCTGCTGTTGAGATCAGGCCTGAATGAAAGGCTGATCTCAACAGGTAAAGAGGAAACGATCCCTGGGGCAGGTCA
>JBEKLG010000212.1:0-3910 GCA_050010315.1 Acidimicrobiales bacterium | reverse complement strand
TGCAGGCGGCACTCGCGCGGGCAGAGATCGCACTGCACCCGTCCGTCGTCGAGACGGTGCCAGTATCTGGTCGGGATCGTGAAGGGATCCACGGACCGAATACTAGGCCAGCTCCGCCAGGGGACACGATCAGTGCGTCACGCGACATTTGCGTTCGGATATGGCGCGCCACCGCCGGGCCCACGCCTCCCGCGCAGGTTCGTCCAGGAACAGGCCCCGGCAACATCCCCTCCAGAGCGACGGCGTGGATGGTGCCCTAGGGTCGGGGGCGGACAACGAAGCGCCCAAAGGAACCGGCTATCCGCCGACTGGCGCACCGGCAAACGCGATTGCTCGTGATTGTCGATCCGCCGCCGGGCCCGTTGCCGGCGGCCTTGCGGTCATCGGTCCGATCTCCCGGGACCGCCCCGGGGATTGCTCCCCAGGCCAGTTCGACAGTGAATGTCGGCCCCTTCGGGCAAGATTTAGAATAAACGTTCTAAGCTATTCGCACAGCGGACTTGTCCACCAACTGGCGGCCCGCCTCCCGGACTTGTCCACCGAACCAGCGGTGGTGTGGACGGAATGTGCAGAAGCCTGACTCAATCCGTTGCCGGCTCGACGTGGCGACGACGCGATGGCGAGGCTCTCAGGCCGGGTCGGCACCATCAGTGCGTCAGAGTCGACCCGCCGTCGCGCTGGTGCGATGGTGCAACCGAGGAGGCTCGTGGCGTCCATGGACCCGTTCCGAAAGGAGGTCCCTCCGGTCGCCACGATGACTGAGCGGCCGAGCATTGACCCCGGCCAGTCTTGAGAGGTCAACAGACTCCTCGGTCCTCGCGGGTCGCTACACCGTGATGGCGACGCCGTGAGGGCTCCGCGGACTCGCCGGCCGGAATGCCGACCAGGCTGCTGCGAGACGAGTGACCGCTTCCTCGAGCAGCGCCGGCTCGTGGCCGTAGGCCAGGCGCAGGCGGTCCCGGCAGGACCCGTCCGCCGAGAAGAGCGGGCCTGGCCGGACGATTACAGCGTGGTCCGCCGCGAGGTGGGAGAAGGCCGCCGCATCGCCGGCGGGCATGCGAACCCACAGACAGAGCCCGCCAGTGGGGCGGATCCAGCGCCAGCTCGGCACTTGCCGGCGCAGGGCCTCCTCGAGCGCGTCGAGGCGGACTCGCGCGGCCCCCCGCGCGAGCGGGACGAGCTCGTCGAACCGGGCGAGGAGCCGCACGGCCAGGGCCTGATTGAAGAGGCTCGTCGAGAGGTCCATCTCGACCTTGCGGGCCGCGAGTTGGGCGATGAGCGACTGCGGGGCCCGGATCCAGCCGATGCGCAGGCCACCCCAGGCCACCTTGCTCAACGATCCGAGCGTTATCACGCGCTCCCGCTCGCCCGCCACCGCGAGTGGCACCGGCGGCCGCTCGTCGAACATGAGGTAGGCGTTCGTCAGGTCATCGATCACGGTCAGCCCGAAGTCTGTAGCGAGGCGGACGATCTCGTGCCGGCGCGACTCGGACAGCGTGGTCCCGGTCGGGTTGTGGCAGATCGGGTTGAGGAAGAGGAGCTGCGCTCGGCTGCGCTGGGCCCCGAGGCGCACGAGGTCGGTGCGGATGCCTTCCTCGTCGAGCGGCACCGGGATGAGATGCGCCCCGGAGGCGCGGAAGACATCGATCGCCGGCGGGTAGGTGGGGTTCTCTAGCATGACCGACACGCCCGGCCCGCCGAGGTGCCGGGCGAGGAGATCGATCGCCTGCTGCGCCCCGCTCGTTATAAGGATCTCGTCGGCGACGGAAGGCACGCCAAGCTCGCTCAGGTGGGCCGCGACCGCCTGGCGTAGGGCGGGCAGCCCGAAGGGCAGATAGCCGAACGAGCGGAGCAGCGCGGGCAGGTCTTCCTCGGCGACGCGCTGCGCCTCCGCCGCGACAATGGCCACCCCCGGCAGGGTGGCCATTGTCAGCTCGATGTCATCGGCTGGAGGCTCGAACGCAAACGGCCCTTCCTCGAGGGGCTCGAAGCCGCCGCCTCCGAGCTCGGTCGGAGGCACCGAGGCGGGGACCGCGCGCGCGACGCGGGTGCCGCTCCCCCGATGGCTGCGTAGCCAGCCTGCGGCGCGCAGCTGGTCGTAGGCGGCCACCACGGTCGTCCGGCTCACGCCGAGGGCCGCCCCAAGGGCGCGTTCCGAAGGGAGGCGAGCACCCGGCGGCAGGAGTCCGAGCGTGAGCTGCTGCTGGAGCGCGCTCGCCAGCTGTGCGTAGAGCGGGCCTGGACCGGCCGCCCAGGTCCCCAGGGCGTCGGCGAGGAGCGGGCCGCGCTCAGACCTCACCATTTGGGTCCACTTGGCAACAAGTGGCTCTTGGATTCGCCCAAGGGAGCGAGCAACATGATATGTAGTTGATACCACTCTGGGTGTGTAAAGGTCAAGTGGCTACTATTGGATATCCTCCCACCCGACACGTGCCCGCGTCGCGGGCGTCCGCGGCAGTGACCGAACGGCGACTACAGCCCTCGGTCATGTGGCACCTCCTCGATCGGCTCGCCGTGAGCACGCGCGAACTGGTTGCGTCGTCGCAGTGGGGAGCGGACGTCGAGACGATGATCGGGCGGCGGACCGGCGCTCGCTGCTGACCCGGTTCGCGACCCCGCGCCTCGGAGGAACTGTCGCGTTTCGGCCGGGCGGCTTACGAGTACGTCGGTCAGCACATGAAGCCAGGCCCAGCCCTGGACCACGGGCGGGTTGACGCAGGAGTTCAGCTCGTCGAGCGAGCATTTCTCGGCATCGCTTATGAAGCGGCCACGCGACTTGGGCTCTACCCGCCCACTGTTAGTGGAATGGTGGGGGGTCTCCTGTTTGAGGCGGCCTCAGCCGGCACCCCGACTGGCGCGGACCCGGGCGATGGGCGGCAGATCGATGACGCGCACCCCGGCACCCGCGAGCGCCTCCTCGTGCACGGGACACAGGCGCAGGACTCCTGCCACCGCGCTCTCGACCCGGACCTGGCGGGCCCACGCACCGCAGGCGTGGCCCGCGACGCGGTGTTCGCAGCCGAGATCCTCGGGTGCCGCGCGACTGACCTGGTAGCCGGCAGCCAGCACCTCGGCGAGGTGGCGCCGGCAGAGCAGGATCAGCCGACTCGTCCGGCCCCCGGCCGCCATGCCCGTCACGCGATACGGGCCCCCGGCCACGCGCAGACCGCGCGGAGGCGCAGCGACACGACGGGATACTGGCACGCCGGCTGGCCCGGCCGCTCGGCTGCGGCGTCCGGGCCACGCGCCGTGGGGCACGCGAGCGGCGCGACTGTGCGCCTGCGGCGCCAGCCGGTGCGCTCCTGGGCACGGCGCCCCCGACCCGCGTCAGCGCTGCTTGCCTCGCGGTGTCGGCGGCTGCGCGACCGGCGCCTCCGCGGTCGGGGCGACCGTCGCCGCCTGCGCCTTCTTGTCCTTCTTCGTTTTCTTCTTGGCCATCACACACTCCTCGAGATCGCGCCGTGGGCTGCGCAGCTGGAACGGCAGCCCGGATGAGTTCCGTGAACCGCAGCAGTGTACGGCCGCCGGGACCACTGCCAGGGAGCATGCGCCACATGCCCGGACCGCGAGGGCCGGCCGCTTGACCGACGGCCCACGGGGGAGTACCACTCACGGTGAGCGGGCGGACTCCCCCCTTGGAGTGTGGATCGCCTCGGGCGTCGAGCCCCCGCTCACTTCCCTTCCTCCACCTCAACCGACGAGCAGGCCGAGCGTCTCCGCCCTGCGGCGGGAACGCATCGAACCTCAAGCGGGGAGGTCCCGGATCGCTACCCGATCGACGATGGCCTGATGGAGGAGCGTCTCGAGTCCTCGATGAAAGCACCCTGCTCGTCGCTCAGCTCGTGCCGGACGAGCCCCTCCAGCGGACCCTGAAGGACGCGGTCGAGGTCGCGCTTGAGCTTCGGTGGCC
>JBEKLG010000211.1:0-3121 GCA_050010315.1 Acidimicrobiales bacterium | reverse complement strand
TACGCTTCCCACTAGCCGTCACGAGAAGCTCGTTTTGTAGGCCACAAACCTTTCTCAAGACGCCCATGGCCTTCTTCGGATCGTAATAGTCAGACACAACCAAATCACCTTTTTCGACCCGTGCCACGTTCTCTGCTAGCTTGAAATGATGCTCTTGCTCTCCCGCCGGAGGACCGATTACCCTGCCCGCTGCGAGCGTGTCGAACAAATCCCACGTGCGCATACACTCTCCAAAAACCGAATTTGACTCATGCCAACAGTTTAGCACAAGTCAAGTCTAAGCAAGTTCTACGAGCTTAATATCTGAAACGAAACCCAAACATTGCTGGTCACAGTAACACCATTAAGATGAGCATCCCATGCATCCATAATGTAGCCCCCCTGACTAGGAGTTAAATATGCTGTATGAGCATGTGTATAAATCTCTTGCCAACAGCCAGCTTGAGAAAGTCACTGCGCTGTTCGTGCACGGGAGTGAAAATGCTGATTTTCATTGGACGACCGCATAACTCGCTTTGCTGCTAACAGTGATGCTGAATGCTTGAATTCCCGTGAAGCCATAGGCATCGGTCACTTTGACAGTGAAGTTGAATGTCCCCGTGGCCGATGGTGTCCCCGTTATCACCCCTCCGCTCGACATGGACGTGCTCGTTGGAAGTGAGCCGCTGGCCAGCGAGAACGTGAGGGGCGCTGTCCCACCGTACGAGCTAATCGTCTCTGAGTAGGCCACACCCAGTATTCCGCCTGCCAAGGCTGCGCCGACCGGGGCAGGCCCCAACTGAAACCCAAGGACATATGGGCCTTTGAGAAAGGTAGCCTGGGAGACGACTGGGTCATTCCCAGTGCCGTCCCCGAAAGTGAAGGCGGTGTAGGGGCCTGGCATCTATTTCTTCCTCCTTGCAGCTCTTCGTGCTTCTCTAGTCATTCAAACCTCATGAGGATCGCAACTGGAGTCAGCGATGTACCCTTTGCTCCAGCTATCACAGAAAAAACAGTGCCCTTTGCTGCCACAAAGGTATGCGTGCCAGCGTATAGAGAAGCAACGGTGACCGTGCTCCCGTCGCTCACGTCATTTCCGCAGCAGGTCATCCAACCCAGCATGGGATTCCCGCACAAACCCAGCGAAGGAAACACCGGGAAGGCCGCAACCGTACCATTGAATATCCCAGTGCCGCTCCCGCTGGTCAGTGATGGAGAAATCCAAGCAAAATCAACGTTGGCCGCTCCCGCTGAGGCCGTGATTGTTTGCTGCCCTGCATAGCTTATCCCGGCGGTCCCACCCACGTTTTGAGCGAAGAGCACGGTAAAATAGGATGCGGTCGTGCTCCCGCCAGAGTCTTTTGACCGCTCAATGCCAAAAAGAACCCCGGTGGTCAAGGACGAACTCTGCCACATGTACATGCGGAACTCGCCCGCAGTGCCAGAGAAAAAGCAGGGGAAGGTCGTTGCTCCCTGGTTCGCCTGGTTCGTGGTAGGTGTCCACGGGGCGAAGGCTATTACCGAGCCGTTGATCGTCCCGGCTCCGTTGGAGCTTGTTCCCACACTCACCTGGATTCGCGGCGAAGTGGCCGAGTATCCATAAGCCATCTTCAGATATATGGGCAGTGTGCCGGTGTACGGGCTGTCGGCTGACATCCAGATTTCATAGACATAGGCGCTCGACGGAACCGCCGCTTGCGCTGTGGTCGTCCCACTCGCCGCCGTGCCGGAGCACGCTACCCCAGTGGCGTTGGTAACATCAAACGTTCCCGCCCCGCCTGCCAAGCTGGTAATTACAAGAGCGGCCCCGTTGTTTCCCGTATTTCCGCCCGTGAATCCTGTGATGGCAAGGCTCATCCCCACCCTCAAGTCCGGGCCGGAGGTTATCGCTGTGTAGGTATAGCGGTAGGTGGTCCCTGATACCAAGGCGACTGCCGTGATGTTGCCGGTCATCACGGAGGCCGTCCAAACCACCTGCCCGGTGTCGTTGGACTGCACCCAGCCAAAAGCCGCAAGAGCGGCACTGATTGCCGTCGCCCACGACTTGAAGTTGGCAAAACTTGAATTGTCCGAAACGTAACTTCCTGTTGCAGTAGTTGCCATTTATAAACTCCTTAGTAAAGCTTGACTGTAAATACCCATGACGCCTTCCCGCTCGAAACGCTCAGAAGAAATATGGCATTCGCCGCCACGCTGATCGGAGGAGAGGCAAGGCTGCTGGTCTTGTTCACCAAAGTGTCCCCCGCTGTCCCATGTGTCACCGTGGGCGGGGAGGAGAACACACTCACGCCGGCCATCGTGATGTTGAACGTCAAGTCGGTACTGGAGTCCGAAGCGAGCACGAATACCATGCAGCTTGATATACTCCCTGCGACTGGCGCGAAGTCCCCTACCACGTTCGTCCCCGGCACTCCGCTGTTCAGGTAGAAGCTGGCGGTAAACGGGGCAATTCCTGTCGTGCCTTGGTTCCCTTGATTGCCAAGGCTTCCCTGCGCTCCCTGGTTTCCTTGGTTACCTGCCGCCCCTTGATTGCCCTGATTTCCGGGCACGCCTTGAGTACCTTGGCTACCTACACTACCCGCATCTCCCTGATTCCCTTGGTTCCCCTGATTGCCTTGTGTTCCCGCCGTTCCCTGAAATCCTTGGTTGCCTTGATCTCCCTGGCTGCCGGGAGAGCCTTGTGCACCCTGATTGCCCTGTGTTCCTGCGGCCCCTTGATCACCTTGATTTCCAGGAGTTCCCTGATTTCCTTGAGGTCCACCAACGCCTTGATTCCCCTGGCTACCGGGCGTACCTTGGTTCCCCTGATTGCCTTGTGTTCCCGCCGTTCCCTGAAATCCTTGGTTGCCTTGATTGCCTTGATTACCTTGGCTACCTTGAAAACCTTGACTTCCACTTCCGCCTTGATTTCCCTGACTTCCTTGGTTTCCTTGTGAGCCTGTAGCAGAGCTACCCGATGTTCCAGCACTGCCTTGATTGCCTTGGCTGCCTTGAGCGCCCGACCACGATCCTCCCGTTGAAACTGGGATCAGCCGCCCTCGTGTAGGAAGCCCGGCGCTTCGATCATTCCACAAATTCAAAGTGTCCGGGCTAACAGGCGTAGAAGTAGGGAAGGTAGTGCGCGTCACCGTACTAGCATCAC
>JBEKLG010000210.1:0-3557 GCA_050010315.1 Acidimicrobiales bacterium | reverse complement strand
TATTTTGTCGCGACCGCGGCGGCGGTGGGCAACACCTGGAACGGCTGGGATTTTCTGAGCGGGGCGACTGATTTCCTCAATGAATCCGGTTTTCTTAGTGGCGCCGCCCTCGCGGGGGGCGGCGGAACTCCCGGAGCCTGCGGGGTTGCAGGTGCATGTGGCGTCGCCGGAACACCGGGTGCCTGCGGGGTCGCAGGAACTCCTGGTGCCCGTGGAGTCTCGGGTACTACGGGTGCATGTGGTGTCTCAGGTATTACAGGTGGCGATGTCACAATAGGTTCTAGTGCTGGTGCGCCGACTGCGGGTACTTACGCCAAAGGCGCCCTTTATTATGACTCTAACAGTGTGCAGTATGTTTGCACGGTTGCAGGCACCCCCGGTACATGGGTTTGCCCAAGAGGGCAGACTCTTGCGTCTGCACAATACTCACCATCTTCAAATCAGAACTACGTCATTGGTTCATCGGTATGGGCATATCCTGATACAACAAACTTGAAGATCGTCTTGCCAGCCGCTCCTCCTTCGGGTATCGTGCGGATAACAGCAAATGGCGGTACTTTCCTTACCAACGGCGGTCCTGTCCAGATATATGCCGGTGTGAATAAGGCATCTTCCGGGACTCCCCCATATCAGAAAACCATCGGTAGTGGAACGAATACGACTTCTGGCGGTGCTATGAAGTATTTGCCATTTACTATTGACACGGTATATTCAGGTCTTGTGGCAGGACAGTCATATACGTTTTACTTCGCCGCCTATATCGCTAGCACAAATGGTAACCTTTACGTCTCCAGCATTACTACGCCTTCAAACGGTGGCCCATTCAATATGTTCATTGAATCGTTGTAAGAAAGGTTATTCATGAGAATCCATCTAGTCGGTCTCCCGCACACGGAGTTCACAGACGACTACTCGTGGTGTGCGTTCACGTCGCTGGGCAAAACATTTGCAACGATGATGACCCGTCGGGGTCACGAAGTCTACCTCTACGGCGGGCAGCACAACGAAGCCGAGTGTACGGAGTTCATCACGTGCCATCGACCCGTCAGCCGGAAGTTCCACGTCCCTGATTGGACACCGGAGTTCTTCGCCCCGATGAATACCCGGGTCATCAAAGCGATGCAGCCTCGCATCAAACACGGCGACCTCATCCTGCTCTCGATGGGGGTCGTCCAACTCCCGATCCAGAACACCTTCCCCGACAATCTCTCCATCGAGTATTGCGTCGGGTACGGAGGGTCAACCGCCCCGTGCCGGGTATTCCCGTCCGAAGCGTGGCGGAACATCATCTACGGGCACACAGCCCCGAACGTCATGGTCATCAGAGGTATGGCCAGCGACACCGTCATCCCGCATTTCATCGAGCCCGAGAAGTTCCCGCTCGGGGTGGGCGACGGCGGCTACATCCTCTTCATCGGGAGGTACGGCAGCCTCAAAGGCGAGGGAATCGCCCAGCAGGTGTCCGGGGCAACCGGCCTACCGCTGAAAAGCTACGGCGGTGGCGGGCACGTCGTCGGGGTGGCCGAGCGAGCGGAGCTGATGGGCGGTGCGGTTGCGCTTCTCGCCCCGAGCCAGTACCCGGAACCATTCGGGCTCGTCGCCGTCGAAGCTCAGATGTGCGGCACTCCTGCCATCACGACGCCCTGGGGTGCGTTTGTCGAGACCGTGGAGCCCAAGTGGCGTTGCAACACCGTGGACGACTTCGTCGCAGCCACCCGGAGAGCCGCCCGCTTGCGCTTCGGTGAAAGGAACCGTTTACACCAACGAGCAATGAGCCTATACTCGACAGATGTGATCGCCCCCCAGTATGAGAGATTCTTCGAACTGCTGAAGACAGCGGTTTACCCGGAGAAGTTCCAATAATGGGCACCTTCGCCCGCATCCTGGAGACGGTCTGCGGCACCGGGCTGGGCGGGTACGTCCTCTACCTGTTGCACAGCGTCATCCGTAACCGAAAGGAAGAAAGCCATGACCACGAACTCCTCCGCCAAGCGGTCGTCGGCACGGAAGCCACCGACTACGAAGAAGCCCGCCCAGGGATCATCGAAGTCGTCAGCAACCTCACCGTCGAAGTCGGCAAAATCCAGACCCAGCAAGAGAAGCTCTGCCTCCAGGTAGGAGCGATGGACGGTAGACTGGCTTGGTTGGAGAACGAAAGAGAGGGCAATGAGCACACGCAAGAACGACCACCCCGGGCTAGAGGTCGCCGCAAGACGGCTGGCGCAGCGTGAGCACATCCCGATCTCACGGGCCCGGGCGATCATCTCCTCCTCGACCCGCAAAGCGTCTCCCGCAGCAAAACGGCGGAACCCCCGCCTCAAACGAGTGAAAGGCTAGAATGTACGCCGACAAAGAGAAGGGCAAAACCCACATCAAGGCGTACAACAAGGCATACCACGCCGCCCACCGTGAAGCGTTAAACGTTGCCAACTACGAAAAGCAGTAAGCTACCTAAATACCAACAAAGAAAGGAACCAACGTGAAATCTCTCCTATCGCTCTTGGGGAATAGCACGGCGCACAAGTGCCTCGGTCTTCTGACCGCAGGTTTCGCCATCTTCGGCGGTCCTGGGGTGGCGTCTCAGGAACAGGTCGCAGTAGCCGCCATCGGTGCGGCCTATGCGGCTGTCATCCACCTGGTTGACTCCTGCTTCAACTCAGACGACAAAACCGGACCCACAGTCGAGAAGACAGCGTCCTAGTCATGGCCGGTGAAGACCTCTTGGGCGTCAGCTCGGGCCACCGGGCTGTCGAGGCGATGCTGTTCCTCGGCGGCTGCTACCTGGCCTTCGACGCCATGTCCACCGTGAACAGTTCACCTTGGACCCATGAGACCTTCACCTCCCCGGAGAAGATGGCCTCGGGGCGGGACTACGTCATGCAGTCCATCGGCGTCAGTCTCGCCTTCGGGGCCGTTTCTTCGGCCATCGGACGGGAACCCTGGCCCCTTCTCGGGGTCCTCGCCGGGGACGCCTACCTCTACTGGCTCTACCGCCGGGCCTTCGGGCGGGCTGTGGGCGACGGGAAGCCCCACGGTCTCGGCCTCATACCTGGTATACTAGAAGCAGATGTCTCGGGGGGCCCCGAGGCGTCGTTGATGTTCGGAGGGTTGTAATGCGGCTTGTCATCCCACCTCGCCTCATCGTCCGCTCGACAGGAGGCGCCGGAGCACCCACCTCGGGCTCCTGGGCTCTCAACGAGATGTCCGTGGACTCCGGGGACGACTTCTGGATTTGCACGGCTCCCGGGGACTTCGCCTCTGTCACACCGACCTTCGCACAGATCAGCGGAATCACCAACGCCGCCGACAAGTCCTCAATCCTGCCGCAGATTTTCACGGCCGAAGTCGAGGCCCCGACTCTCGGCACAACCGGAATCACCGGGATAACGGGTGGACGCTTCCTGGGCGTCTGTGCTGGCGGAGGACCGGCAAGCGGCACCTTCGGTGCCGGGGACTTCGCCGTCGGGGGCAACGGAGTCTGCTGGGTCTGCACCACGCCCGGTACCATCGGCTCGGGATGCGTGTTCACCGCCGACACCACGGCAGCCGTGACGCTG
>JBEKLG010000209.1:0-9708 GCA_050010315.1 Acidimicrobiales bacterium | reverse complement strand
AACATTAGGTAGATGCCGAGACCGATGGAACCGAGCGACAGCAGCCCGAAGATGCCCCGGGAGAAGGTGAGGGCGACTATCTGCATCTCGGTCGAGCCCGAGACCAGCCCGAGCACTTCGTCTATTGCGCCTACGATCCCGCTCCCGCCGGAAGGCGCCGGGTTCATCATCGCATCGAGCGTTGTCAGCCATCCCGGTGCCGTCGTCGGCCCACCGGCAGAGGTGTAGTATCCGGTCAAGGTCGCCTGTGCCTGCGGCCCGAGGGGGGTCTCAGGTTCGGGGACCTTGGCTCCCTTGGTGGCGAGCTGTTGATAGGCGGCTTCAGAGGGGATGGCCTTCTTTGTCGCCTCGCTCGTCGCCGCCAGGAGATGCTTGTAGGAGATGAACCCCCGGGACTTGGTCACCTGGTCCGGGGTCATGTACTTGCCGCCGACGTAGCCTGCCTCGGTGTCGGGAATCCACGCCCCCCAGCCCTGTTCTCCGAAAAGACCCTTGGCAGCCTCGGCATCGTAGAGCGGGTCGTCCAGCATCTTCGTGTCGATCTGCTTGTCGGTGTTCGGCTCTAGTTCCTGGAAGAGACCGTATGCCTGCTCATCACCGCCGACGACGATAGGGTCGGTCTCCCCCGGAATCCCGTGGGTCTCCTCCTCCTCGACGGCGACGGCCTTGGGGATGTCCTGGTACGGCCAACCGGCTTCGGCATCGAGTTTGGCCAGTTGCTCAGGCGTGTACGCTCCCTGGGGCACCGAGATGGACTGGTCGCTCATCCGGGACCTAAGTCTTGTGCTGCTTGGTAACCGCCGTGGTCTTGGGAGTTGTCTTGGGGGCAGCCTTCTTAGGAGCGCCCTTGGCGCCACGCTCGGCGGCCTTGCGCTTGGTGGCCTCCTTGTTGAGAGTCGCAGCTTTCTGTTCGTCGGCAACTCTGACGGCGGAGGTCTTGGCGACGCCCGCCTGCTTGCTGTAGGCCGCAGCAGCCTTCTGATCCTGCCGGGCCTTGGAGACATCGACTGCGTAGTTGGTGTTGTTCGCAGCAGGAACGATCTTGCTGGCGGTCTTGGAGACCGGAGCCGGGGCAGCGCCCTTCTTGGCCGCAGTCTTTTTGGCAGTTGTCTTAGCCACCGTCTTGCCCGGCCTGCCAGGCTTCCCTCTTGGGCCTGTGGCGCCGGTTGCACCGGGGACACCGGGGGCGCCGCTTGCGCCACCACCGCCACCGGGACCGGCTGGGCCGGTGGGACCGGCAGGCCCGCTGGGGCCAGTGACAGTCCCAGTGGTATCAGTAGTAGTGCCGCTGCTTGCTTGATGTTCCTTGTAGAGCAGGAAACCCAAGACACAAGCGCCTCCTCCGACGACATACCACTTGTACTTGCTCCAGAATGAGCCGCCCGCAGCAGGCTTGGTGTCAGCCATTAGAAGGCACTCGCTTTCTTTGTGCTAGTAGTGGCCGTCCCCGCAGGGGTGAAGGTCACCGGGTTGGTCTTGGTGGTTACTGCTGGAACCTGGGTCTGCGAGACCACGACAACCCTCGTCGGGAAAGGCTTCAGCTCGTTGTAGGGGAGGATGTCGGCGTTGGGGACCAGGGGCACGCCAGCTCCGGCCGGGATACCGGCAGGCTGGCCTACGGTCTGGAAGCGGTAGAGGTCGAGGCCACCCTCACCCCCGTAGTCCGGGGCGATGATGACCGGGGTGCCCGATTCCAGGTTGGAGTGAACCCATGCTGTAGGGTGGCCAAAGACCAGCGATCCCGCTGGGCAGTCTGTGTTGGCCATTAGGCTCTTACCTTTCCTATCGTGGTTGCGATGAACCCACCAGCCTCATAGCCGGGGGCTTCCCCCTTTTCCTTGGGTTCTAGGGCGTAGATGGCGAGCAGGGTGCAAACCGCCAGTACCACCACCAGGAAGGCAGCGGACTGGGTCTGCATCTGCTATGCCGCCTGTTTGGCCGGTGTCCTGTTGCCCCCGCTACCCGTGAAGAGGGTCGAGACCGTACCGCTTCCCAGCTTGGTCACGTCGCCGGTCAGGGTGTTCCCACCGGGCGTGGACAACTGGTAGATGGCGGCGACGGCGATCACCCCGAGGGCGATGGTCACAAATGCCGCAGTTACTTCCTGCATTGCTATGTCTCCTGACTTGTTGAGCTTCCTGAGAAGAACTGCACCGCCGCACTCCCCTGGACGACGGTGGTGAGCTGGTAGAGAATCCCGACGCCAAGTATACCCGCTACGACCGGCCCGAGCGGGGTCTCCGCCAGGGCGAGCCCGCCGAGCAGGGCGACGAGGATGGCCCAGCCGCCCGTGGTCAGCGTTTGCAGGTCCTTCGCCGCCGTCGAGACCGGGGCGCTGGTCAGCGTGGCCACGGTTGCCGACTTGACCTGTGATGCTGTGTTCTTGGCCATTGTCCTAGCTCGGTGTGTTCAGGGAGGCGGAGCCGTCGATGGCGTCACGGATCAGCGCCCACTGGGAGTGCCCACTGTACTGGGCGTTCCACCAGTAGAGCCCGAGCCAGACGGCGCACTCCATAGCGATGATCGAGAACCAGTCGTGTGTGCCCATCATGGGATCTCGAACCAGGATGGCGTGTGGGCGTTGATCCAGTCTCGTATCCCCGCAAAACCGGGACCCAGCGGAGTGCCGGGGTGCCCGGGGGTGGAGATCGGGGACTTGTTCTTCTTTTCCGCCTTGGGCGACGGTGTCGGTGCCCCTACGGCGGAAGGGTAGAACATGGCCGCAATGATGGAGGGCAAACGGCCTGACACGGACCCAAAAAGCCCAACGGCTCCGCCCACGATGGCCACTCCTCCAAGAAGCCTGCGGGCTCCAGTGTGTGCTGCCATCTATTGCTCCTCATAGGTCCTGATGCCGTGGCAGTTGGCACAGAGGAGGTCGCACTTGGCGATCTCGGCCTCGATGTCGCTCAGTTTACGGTTCACCATGCTTCCTACATTGTAAGTCTTGGTAGAGGGGTTTCGGTACCAAGTGCATGATGTATGGAGGGAACTTTCCCCCACAGTCAACACAGGGCTTGTTTTTAAGGACGTGGAGTCTTTGGCGCCCACGAGTATTAGTAGCTCGTTGGTAGGCCCTATACTGTTCTCGGTGAGCGGCCCGGTATCCCCGCATATAGGAGTTGTTCTGCTCCTTGTCTTTGTAGGACATCAGGCCGCTCACCTGTCTTCATTTCGTCAGTTTCCACACGAAGCCCGCCGCAGCCACGGCGAGCCCCAGGAAGATCAGATGCGATGGGGTCATTTACTTGCTCCTGTGGTTCTTGAAGGCGATTAGGCCGATGGCGACGAGAAGGACGACGATGAACATGGCGGCTTCGTGAGGCGCTGCCTTGCCACCGGGGTTGCCTTCCCCGAACTCAAGAGATTCCGCTGCGACTGGCATTGGGTCTCCTTAGTAGCTGACTCGAACGTACTCGAAGTTGTAGATCACGACGTAGCACGCAGACAGCGAGGCGCCAGAAGGCACCCGCAGGGCGGTGTGCATGTTCGGGGTGACCGCAACGCCGAACTGGTTGGCGTAGGTCTCGTCCGGGGACATGATGCCCTCATAGGGGCTGGCGCTCGGCAGGTCGGGAACCTTCCCCGAAACCAGGTCGAAGACGTAGAGGCCCTTCAGCGGGTACCGCTTGTGGTCCTTGTAGTAGCGGGTGAAATACTCGTTGAACGAGTTGTTCGAGGCGTCGAACTCGACCCTTGCCGACCGCTGCTCCTGCGTGATCCAGTTGCCGAAGTAGTCCGCCTGGATGGGCAGCTCTCCGTTGATGAGGAGATGCTGCAACTCAAGGTACGCAGCCGAGTCGATGTGCTCGAAGTTCTGGATCGCTCCCTTGTTCGAGATCGACTGGTTCTGCGGGTTGAGGGCCAGGCCGAATCCCACGGTCGGCGTCGGTGTTGCCACGCCGGAGGGCAGGATGTCGATGCCGAGCACTTCGTAGTTGGCCACAACCGTGATCGGGGTGCCCGAGGTCACAACCGCCGTCACACCTGCGGAGCAGTTGACGAGGAAGTTCTTCTCGGGGTTGATCCCGATGATCGGGTTGAGGAGCAACTGCATCCTCGGGCGGTTCTTCGGGTCACCGAAGGGGATGGCCCCCCACAGGGACTTGCGGAACCAGGCGAGGTCCATCCGGCAGTTGAACTTCCAGGCAACCGTGACGACCGCCGAGGCCGTGGTGTTGTTCTTGTAGGTCGTGCCGGGTCCGTAGGTCGAGCCGATGAAGTTGTTGGCGTTCGGCCCACCATCGACAAGAGCGGGGATGCCGGCGACGTTTTCGAAGATGTCCGGGTAGGACTCTTCGTAACTCCGGCTCCTGACCAACTGGTCGATATACCACGGGGTCAGCTCCGTCTGGGGCCAGGGCGGCGCACCGGCAATGGTGAGCTGGGCCGAGAAGCCCGAGTACGGGGCGAGCGGGGACACCGTGAAGGAGTCGCCTGCCGGTACGGTCACGTCGAAGGAGAAGTCGATCTCCAGGTCTACGGCCTTGCACCAAACCGGGGACTCCGGGATGTCCTGTTGCCAGGTCACCGCAGAGGTCCCACCACCGGCTGAACCGGCTGGGATGGTGCCGTAAACGGGGATGTCCCGTTCGGCGGCGTAGGTGAGGAACGTGCTCAGGCTGGCGTCAGCCGTCGAGGCGTTGTTTTGGGTCATGTATCTGCTGTTCCTTTCGGGTTAGGCTTCTTCGGCTGCCAGGAGCTTCAATGCACCCTTGGCCACTGGCGAGACGCCAGGGATGTTGCGGGGTGCCAAGAACTTCGACCCCCATACCAAAGAACCATAGAACAGCAAGCTCCCGGCTCCGATTATGAGGACGTTGCCGAGATTAAAGCGGATGTGCTCCAACGAATCCCTCCTGGGTAGTAGTTGGAAGACCCTTTTGGGTCCACAGGTATCCTACACCTTCTCGTCTGTCCTCGTGTCAACTGGTGCAGTTTCAGCCTCGTCCGGGGTGACCAGGACTTCTTCGTAGAACTCCCGCTCGTGGTGGAAGAAGTGCCAGGCGGCCTCGCCGTCGAGGTTGGAGTACCAAAAGCCGTGGATGTAGCCCATCTTCACCGGCCGCTGGTAGCCCGAGAACAGCTTCTTGCACCAGTCGATGTCGGCCGTCAGGGACACGTCGAACAGGAAGAGGTGCGTCGCCTGGCTGGCGAGCTGACGGGGGACGAAGACCGGCTCCTGGGTCTGCCCGACCACCCCGGCCCGCAGCCCCCGTCCCCTGGCGAAGAGGTCCTTCAGCGCCCGCCCCGGTATCCGCTCGGACTGCACGACCTGGCTGTACTCGTCAATGTTGACGAGCACGTTGCCGTGCCGCTTGGCGGCGGCGAAGACGTGCTGTGCCTTCGGCATCACGTCGTCTGTCTCGTCGGAGGACGGCTGGATCACGAAGTAGCGGTAGAGGTGCTCGCCGTCGTGGTCCGGCACCATCCCCGTCATGTTCTCCACCCGGACGTAGTGCCAGGCCCGCAGCCGGGAGATGTCCTCCGGGTCCCCCTTGGTGTCCACGACCCACACCTGCCAGGGTTTCGCCGCCTTCTTGTTCACCTCCCGCACGATGTAGGTGGAAAGGGTGAGCCCGAACTTCGACTTGCCCGAGCCGGTCTTGCCGACCAGGGCGTAGCGGTCGTTCGGCCGGATGACGAGCTTCTCGGCCATCACATCCCCCCGAAGAGGTCCATCTTGAACGGTTCCCCGAACAGCCGCAGCAGGCCGTCGAGCGTGGTGTCGAACGGCCTGCCGCACAACACGCAGGTTGTGACCGACTCCGGGACGATGACTTCCAGCTCGCACATCGAGCAGGCCCGGTTGGTACAGCTGCGCTTATGCATTATTCTACCGGCCGCTCTTCCAGGTGGGGCTTTGTCCTGGCCTTTCCCGCCACCTGCTTCATCACAGCGGTCGTGCGGCGGGCGTACATCAGCCCGGCGACGCCGAGAGCGGCGACCAGGGCGTAGGGCATGACCTTCTCACTCACGTCGGCAACCTTCGCTCCGATGGCGCCCATGTCGTCCAGGCGGGCTACGGACATCGCCGTGATTCTCGCTTCGAGATCGTTGACGTAGAACGTCTTGCCGAACTCGGTGACGACCGGGGCCTCGTTGACGAGGTGGAGCTGGAGATGGCCCTTGCCCTCCTCGGCAACCTTCTCCTCGAACTCGTACATCAAGGGGGAGAGTCCGGGGATCATGGCGAATCCCTGGACGATCAAGGGGTTCACGGTCTCCTTGATCGACTTGACGATCTCATTCTCACGAGACCGCAGCTTGGCCTTGCGCTCCGCCGCCCGCTCCTCAGCGGTCTTGCGCTTCGGCGGGGTTCCCGTGTCGCCAGGGGGCGGCACCGTCGAAGGATGCTTGTTCTTCGAGCCCAGGGGGCGCCCGATCTTCTTGCGTTCCGGTGTCTTGGCGGCGCCGAAGGAGGTCGCCTGGGTGTCCTCCGCGAGGAAGCTCGTGTCACCTGATTGGATGTCTGTCATTCTCAGTACGTTCCTTTCCGTTTCATGTCATCTAGGCGAACACCATCGCCGTCACCCAGTTCCGGTGGGGGGCGCAGAGGTAGGCGGTGTAGTCGTGAACTCTGACGGGGGCACCCATCCGGTCGCACTCGGAGGCGACCGTGCCGTCATCGGCAACCGCCTGGTACTCGCAGCGTTTGATCCTGATTACCTCCCCATCACCAAAACCTCCGTCTGCGCTGTGCCGCCTGGGCCTCCGGGCTCAACTCCTCCTGCTTCGGGGTCGGCGGGGGCGGGGGCTCCACGATGGACGACTCGATGCCGTGCCCCTCGCCGGACTTGTCGGTGGTCACGTCCTCGTGAGGTTCTGTGATCAGAGCGTCCACCAGTTCGCTCGTTGACTTGGCCGTGTTCCGCAACAGCTCCCTGTCGGTCTCCGACAGCTCGGCCACGATCCGCTTCGGGCGCACAGGTGGTTTGACCGGCTCGGGTTTCTCCACCGGCTCATCGTCAGCGGTTTCGACCAGTTCGTCGTTGTTCTCTTCGTCAACCATGTGGTTTTCCTTTCAAGACCAACTGTCGGTCCACTCTGCTTCCATCACATTCCACGGGACCCCCTCTGTTTCTTTCTCCGGTGGCCCGTCCTCGTCCCACTCTAAAGGGTACTTCGAGCTTAGCACGTTCGGGGTCAGGTTCGGGCTCGGCAGCGTCGGCACCAGCCGCCAGGAATAGTCGTGGATCGGTACCCCGGATGTCGCCAGTCGCTTGCCGGTAGGCAGGATGTCGAGGATTCTCGGGGTCCGCTGCCAGGTGCGCCACTGACCCCACATCCTGTCCCCCATCAAGGCCGAGCCCATGCCGATGAACCGCTCGACCTCGGCCTCGTAGCGTTCCTTGTCGGCCAGCCAGGCACCGACGATGAACTCCCGCCGCAGGGCACCAGGATCGAAGCCCCGGAACTTGGAGGGAACTTCGGTCTCCAGCCGCCGCAGCCAGTACACCCCGGCCTGGGCGAGAGTGATCCCGTCGTACTCCTCGGCGGTCCACTCCCCCAGCTCCCGCCCGATGGGCACGTCGAAGGGTGCCGTGCCGATGATGGCGTCGGTGGCGAAGGCGACGACGCTCTCAGGATGTTGCAGCGCCGCCCGGTACATCTGAGCCCGGCAGGAGGCGGTGACGTAGCCCGCCAGGCAGAGGTTGTGGTACCTCGGCTTCTCGCCCGAGAGCTTCCATCCCGCCTGCTGGGCGAACTTGCCATAGAAGCTGTTCATCCCCAGCTTCAGTCCGTACTCCGCCCTGTTGCCCGTGTCCTTGAAGTACAGCCGGTCGGCGTAGACCTCGTGGACGAACTTGTAAGGATGGTCGTCGCAGGCTCCCTGCCAAGCCCAGGTCTCTGAGATGTCCACGTCGAGACCTTCGATCTCGGGCCACCAGTACCAGCCCTCACCCTCACGGGGCAGGAGGATTCGAGAGTCGTGGGTGCGGTAGAAAAGCGGGTAGAACGGCTTGCCCTCATCGAACTCCCAGCGGACGTGGCAGACCATGAAAGGCGAGATGCCGTTGTGCTCCCACTGGCCGTGGGTCAAGCAGGGGAGATGCTGGATCACCGAAGGGTAGGCGCTGTTGATGTCGTACCTGTAGACCTTGCCGAACGGCAGGTTGCCGATCTTGCAGGCTTCGATCCTCCCCCCGGCATAGGCGTGCTGTGCCGCCAGGGTCACGGCCTCCGGCTGGGTGCCCTTGTAGCTATCGACGTTGTTGGCCTTCAGGAACGAGGCGGCTATCGCCCCCGCTCCGTCGAACCTCGTCAACCTGACCCCCGCATCTTGCAACGAGTCGAACAGCCGTTCGCAGACGCGGACGAGCAGCCTGTTCTCCAGGTCGGTGTACCTGACGATCTGCGGCAGCTCCTCCATCTTGAAAGACCCCCGGCTCTCCTTCATCTCCGAGAGCCAGCTCACGTCCACCTCACCCAGCCACTCCTGCACGACCTTGACGAAGGATTTCTGGAAGAAGCCGAACACGTCCCAGATCGTCGCCCCTCCCGCCCATTTGGTCTCGATCCCCCGCCGCTTGACGATCAGCGTCTTGCGGGGGACATAGCGGATGTAGAACTGGCGGTAGAAACACTGACCCTCGGCCCACAGCCGGGCGATGGACGAGCGGGGGAAGTCGGCCAGGAACATGTTCGTGTCGTAGGAGAAGCCGAACCCGACGTTGATGTCCGCCTCCTCGGCGTAGTCGCAGAGGAAGTCGAGGGCCGAGACCGACGAGATGCCGTTGGTGTTGGTGATCCGCTGCCCCCGGCTGTTCGCCAGGAGGACGTAGAGCTGGCGGACAGAGCCGTCCTCCAGCTCGACGTTGACCCCCTCGCCGTCCCAGGAGACGATGGACCTGTTGTCCCACTTCGACGGCTTGCGGCTCAACCGGGCAGTCTTTCCAGCACATAGGCCAGCGAATCACACAGCACCCTGGCCTCGTCCACGGGGATGCTGGCGTTCATCAGTCCTCCACCAACAGCAGCAGATCGTTGGTCTCCTTGGCGATCCTGTCGTGTTCGGCATCAGCGTGCGCCAGCGTATGCGCCAGCGCATCCTGGATGAAAGCCCCCAGGAAGGCGGCGTCCACGATCACACAGCAGATGCCGAAGAGAATCCACAGCCTGTCAGACTTGTTCATTTCTCCTCCAGGGCGTCCTTGATGGCGCACAGCATGTAGTAGATGGCCACAAGTAGTGTGACACATGCCCCGCAGCCAGAATATCCAACTTGTCTCTCCCTGACCGGGTCATTCGTCCTCCTTCGTAGACACCCTCCCCGCCGTGGCCTCAGCCACCCCCAACCCGGGGATCACCTTCTGGATACGGTTGCAGCAGTCGTAGACCTTCATGGAAAGCCCGGTCGGAATCTGCTCGGCCACAGAGTAGAGCCCGCCGATGGCCGACCAGGCGTCGAGAACCCACTCCCTCTTGATCTTCTCTACTTCATCGGTTTCTTGCTCTTGTGCTTCTCGCTCGTCCCCCATCACATCTTCACCTTTCTCCACCAGTCGATCATCATGGCCCCCACCTTGAGGACCAGGACCAACGCCAGTACGGTCAGGATCACGCTAAACATCGGGGGCCCCGTCGTCCTCCAACTTCATGTGCGTGAGGGTGTCCCTGCCACCCCGGCGGTAGGACCAAAGCAACTTGGGGATGCACTTCACTCGGGCTCCGGCCCGCAGCATCTTCCACCACAAGTCCTGGTCT
>JBEKLG010000208.1:0-3004 GCA_050010315.1 Acidimicrobiales bacterium | reverse complement strand
TTGGCCGGCGTCTCGGCTTCACCGTTCGTCCCGGCACGTACCGCGGGGGCGGAGGGGAGCCCTACGACGGACTTTGGCAGGCCAGAGCGGGCCACTGTGTAGTCGTCGAAACTGAGACGAGTGACAACTTTACGATCGACCTTAAGAAGCTCGCGGAGTACCGGCGCCAAGTCCTCACTTCCAAGAGGCTGGGGGAACAAGACTCGTCCATCCTGCTTGTGTTGGGAAGGCAGGACACCGGCGATTACGAAGACCGCATAAAAGGCTCGCGTTACGCTTTTATTATGCGGTTTATTACGGTGGACGCGCTGCTCCGACTGCTCGACCTCAAACAAGCTGCCACCGACGAGTGCGCATCGGCCAGCCTGTCTGCGAAGATATTCGAGCTCTTCACGTCGCCCAAGTTCATTGGCCTAGACCCCGTTGTGGACCTGGTCGCCGTGGCGCCGCGATTAGCGATGCCTACTGACCGGCACGAAGAGCGTCCGGGCGGAGACGATGACCAGAAAACCGCGGCGGACAGAAAGGCGGCTGAAGCGCTCTTCGACAAAGTCCGCACAGCAGGAGCTTCCGGCGTATCAAGGCGGTATTTGCAGCAGCGGTTCCGCCGAATCGACGCGAAACGGTTCGGGGAATTGCTCGACCTACTGACTAAGAACCTCCGTTTGCGAACCAAGAAGATGGGAAGGAGCACATTCGTCATGTTAGGAGAGGGAGCACTGAAGGACGAACTCTTGCTAGATCTTGCCAAGCTCTTTGAGGAAGGCAATCCGAAGGTGGGGATAGATGTTCGCGCCTCCGCGACAAAGAAAGGCTTCGCTGCCGATCTCGCAGATAAGGTGGCGGCGGAGCTCAGGGCAGAGGGCAGCGTTGAGCTTGCGGGGCACTTCCCAGGCATCCTCCGCTTCACGGACTTCGGCTACCAAAAATACCTACCCCGAATCCGTGCCTTGCGTGAAATGGCCAAGGACGCACTGTAGGAATGGATGGCGCGGCGTGGCCCCGTTGGACCGCGCCCCATCGGGGAAAAATGGAGAGCAGGATCCAAGTATTTCTCAGCAGCATGATCAATGAGAGGACAAAACCTTTTCGCGGCTTGGTCAGACGCCAGCTGGAGGACACGAAGCTGGCGAGGGTTTGGTGTTTCGAAAAGGAACCGGCTTTCCCAATTCTTCAGGACTCCTACCTCGATGCCATCGACAGGTCCGATGTCTTCGTGCTGATGTTGTGGGACGACCTCTCGGATGTCGTTCAGCGTGAGTTCGAACGCTGCAGGGAGTCCAACGTTCCCTGGTTGGTGTTTTGGATTGATACGAGCCCTCCGAGTGATAAGCTGAGCTCTTTCCTAAACAAAATCTCATCCCAAACCAAGTGGAAGAAATGCACCGAGGAGGATTTACCATCATCCGTGGAGGAGTCAGTCCGCACCCTGCTGATCGAGAAGTTCAAAGTCGCATACCGGGAACAGATAATTCGACCGCCCTTACGAGAGCCAGACCCGTCGAGAGTATCCGAAGGGGAGAGCACCATTTCAGACGAAGCTGGACTGAAACTAGCCGCACGGGTGGTCGCCGGCCAAATACTGTGCGCGGTCGTGTTCTTCGATGAGGCCGATAAGAAGCACCGAATCGCGGTTCTGGCGCAGACCGGCGATTACTGGAGCCCGCAAAGAGCCGTTCTCCTCACTGAGTTCGCCGGCGGGTACCGCGTGGAATGGGAAAGCAAAGCGCTTATAACACTTGGGGCCTGGGCTAATTCGGCGGCATGGTTTGGAGCGCAGGATGTCGACGGCGACGGCCGATGCGAGGTATTCTTCGCCGAAGGGTCGCACGGCACCGGCTCGGGCTCTGAAGTTTTCTACGTGTACGTCCCAAGCAGGGCACAGGTCTTCAGCGTAACTGTGGAGGAAACGAGAGATCCGTACTTTCGGACCTGGATCGAGCCATGCCGAGAACTCTTGGCACCTGCTGCTGCGCCTTATCTGAGTGCTCTAGAGTCAAGGATGGACAAGTTCCGCGTTGTACCCGACATAAGAACAGCCGAGGAAACACCCGAGGTTGCGTGGTATCGCGAAAATGGCTTTCTAAA
This sequence comes from Acidimicrobiales bacterium, assembly GCA_050010315.1. Lineage (GTDB taxonomy): Bacteria > Actinomycetota > Acidimicrobiia > Acidimicrobiales > Bog-793 > Bog-793. The sequence continues at coordinate 916 of JBEKLG010000208.1, read as the reverse complement.
AAACGGCCGAGTCGAGCTCACACGAATTTGTGGTCCACCGCGTTATGGGGCATCGGTCAACGCCCGCCATGAGGACGGCAACACTGAGTGGTATGCCTTCTTTAAAGGACCGGTAATAGGCTATGACCGCTTAGCGGATGAGCACTTTGTCGTTTACGGGCCTGCGACTATGTATCACTGGCCTACGTGCTTCGCATCGAATCAGGCATTCGTCTGGTTCGGGACCAGGGGAGACGGCGTATTTCAATTCAGCAAAAAGGACAATTGGCTTGCGCAGATGCCGGCGGGCTGGCTTACGGAAGACACAAAGGATGTCTCTAGCCTCAAACTTGAGGGCCTTAGCCTAATTGTCAACGGGAGTCACAGGCTCGAAGTTCCGTGGTAAGGGCCGTGCCAGCGCGGACCTGCGTCTTTTGCACGTCTGCGGGTTGCAAAAGGGGAAAAGCCGCAGACTTCGAAGAGCACGAAGTCTGCCCTACACACTCCCGGCTCCAAAAAGACCCTTTACAACCTCCGCCTAATATAGTAGGCTAGAGCGGTGCAAGGCTGCTCCATGACCATAGTGGCCGCAGGTATGACTGCTCGATCCCTTTGCCATATCGACAATATATCACTGCCTACGCGTTGCTACAACAGTAGTAATTTCAAAAAATGAACGAACTAAGCTGGAATGTTGTTGAAAACAAAGGACCGCTGTGGAAAACTTGGGGCTGAAGCGGGAATGTGTATGAAAACAAAGGTACTTAGCTTCTCAATCCAGGAATGTAATTGAAAAGAAAGGTGGTTAGCTTGTTGTGGATTCCTCGTTACCATGAAAACAGACGCCCGATTAGGTGCGCCGCAGGCGCTCTGGAGTGCGGCAGCTTGCTGCCGCTTTTCTCCTGCGAGCTTGCTCGCGCTTCACCGCTCCGAGTAC
>JBEKLG010000207.1:0-3604 GCA_050010315.1 Acidimicrobiales bacterium | reverse complement strand
GGCCAGCACGGTTGCACGTGGTCGAAGCCTCTCGGCTTCACCTTCAGGGCCAGGAGCGGCAAGGCCCATGCCTCGGTCACTGTGCAGCGCGGCCCTGCCCTCCCGGTCGCGGCGAGCTTCGAGAGCGTGGCGGCCAAGGGCTTCTACGGCGTGTTCTGGCAGCCTCCCGCGAGCGGGGACAACCATGTCGGCGTCGTGGAGTTCGGCGGCTCGGGCGGAGGCATAGACATCCCGGTCGGCGCCATGCTCGCCGCGCGCGGCTACCCCACGCTGGACCTCGCCTACTTCGACGAGCCGGGCCTCCCCCAGGCGCCAAAGGGCCTCAGCCTTGGGTACTTCGCCAAAGCCCTCCACTGGCTCGGGCGCCAGCCAGGCGTCGACCCCCGCCGCCTCTGGGTGATGGGCTGGTCGATGGGCAGCGAGGCGGCCCTTCTGCTCGGCGCCCACTACCCCTCCTTGGTGCACGGGGTGGTGGGCCTGGCGCCCAACGACGTGGCCGATTGCTCAATGGGCGAAGGCTCGCCTGTTTGGACCTTCAGGGGCAAGCCCGTGCCCTGCACAAACCAGTTCAACAACACGCACCCGACGGACAACCCGGCGGCCGTGATCCCGGTAGCGAGGATCCATGGGCCGGTGCTCTTGGAATGCGGGGAGCAAGACACAAATTGGTCGTCCTGCGCCCACTCCAAAGCCATGATGGCCGAGCTGGCCGCCGCCCACGACACCTACCCCCACGAGTTGCTCGACTACCCCCATGCTGCCCACGGCCTTGGAATGCTGCTGCCCTACTACCCCGGCATTGCTGCCGCTGAGCAGTTCTGGGGGATAGGCGGCGATAGCGTTGTGGCAAACCCGCTGGCACGTGCTAACCAGTGGCCGAAGCTCCTGGCGTTCCTCCGCAACTGAGTTCGCTGCAGAAGACTGGGGCCCGACCAAACGCCGCACCGCTACGAGCATCCTGCCGCACAGCTGGATAAGGGTTCTTCAAGAGACCCTCGAGCCTGGGTGGAGCTGACTGACACCGCTCCGTAACTGCGTGAACAACGGCGCCTTGGACCCTTCTCTTCGACGACACGGGAGATGATCCAGAGGGAGAGGCCGCAGGCCGTCCATGCGTGATATTCGGCGATCTGCAGCTGCTTGGGTAGCCCATAACGCGCGCCCGAAGGCGCGTCAGAGCGCATCCCCGAAGCCCCGTGAGGGTTCCAGTCTCTTGATCGAAACTGGGCTTCTCACATCCGTCTCACGACAAGGGAGGCCCCTATGGAGCGAGAATACGTCGGCATCGACCTGCACCGCCGCCGGTCGGTGGTCTTTCGCATGGACGAGGACGGGACAAGGCTCTCGAGCGTCCGCATCGACAACGAGCCGTTCGAGTTCGCCAAGGCCGTGAGCGCGGCCCCCGTCGGCAGCGACGTCATCATCGAAGCAACCTATGGCTGGTACTGGGCGGCGGACCTGCTCCGCGAGCTCGGCTACGTCGTCCACCTCGCCAATCCGCACGGCAACGACTGGGGTCACCGCCGGGTGAAGAACGACGAGCGCGACGCCCGCGACCTTGCGGACCTCGCTGGCTCGGGCGCCTCGCCGAGGCGTGGATCGCCCCACCGGCGACTCGCGAGCTGCGAGAGCTCGTGCGCTTCCGGGCCAAGCTCTCCAACATGCGCACCGGCGTGAAGGCCCAGGTGCACGCCGTGCTGGCGAAGAACGGTGTGATCCCGTGCCGAAACGACATGTGGGGGATCGGCGGCGCCCGACAGTTCGACGCCCTCGAGCTCCCCGACGCCTACACCCATCGCACCGAGGTGCTGCGCGACCTGGTTGCGTTCTTCGATCGCGAGATCAACGAGCTCGACCGCGAGACGCACCTCGTCCTGCGCAACGACCCCCGCTACCACGCCGTCCAGGCCATCTACGGCGTCGGTCGGGTCTTCGCCGCCGTCTTCGTTGCCGAGATCGGAGACATCTCGCGTTTTCCGTCCCCCGAGGCGCTGTGCTCCTGGGCGGGGGTCACGCCGATCCACCGCGAGTCCGACAGCAAGGTCCACCGGGGCCGGATCACCAAGCAGGGGTCACGGCTCGTGCGCTGGGCGGCGATCGAGACCGTCGCCCGCTATCACGGCGGGGACGCCTTCCAGCGGAGCTGGCAGGCGATCGCTGAGCGGCGTGGACGGACGAAGGCGAACGTCGCGATCGCCCGCAAGGTTCTCACGCTCGTCTACTACGGCCTGAGAGACGGCGAGATCCGCTGCCTCAAGGGACGGGAGGCGGCGTGACGCTCGGACGCGACCGGGCGCGAGCTCGACTATCGGCAAGGCTCCCGCTCCGAGGAGTGGCGAAGCCGGGAAAGTGACTGAGCCCGCCCGGCCACGGCCGGAACGCACCATGCCGAGACCCTCGGCGAAGACATGCCTTGGCAGCCGAGCCTGCCCCTCTCACGATCTCTGACGCGAGAGACCCTGGTGCGAATCAAGCGGCGCGTTGCCGCCACGACAACCTGACCAACCCTGCGCCACACGACGCCGGCGTCAAGACCGTTCGTCCTCGTTTCACCGCGGGCGCTCCACCTTGACACCGACTTCCTAGTGGCGCGCGTCCGCTGTCAGGTTGTCGTCAGCGAACTCTGACTTCCGAAGCCAAGAAGAACCCCGCCGCGCGATTGACACGACCCCGCTCCTTCAGACATGCCGGTCGGGCGTAAGCAACTTTCGCGAGCACGAGACCGATCACTGCTACTGCACCTCGCTCATTTCCGAAGAGTGATGTTCCCCGCGTTCTGCCGAGAGATGTTGTTGGATTTACATGCCACTGATCACGAGCAGAGGCCGGCATGCCGAAGAGCTATCCACCAGAGTTCCGACGCTGCGTTTTCGATCGCCGCCGTCGGCAGTCCAAGGCCGAGCTCGCCTCCGCGATCTTCGAGTGGATCGAGGCCTTCTACAACCCGATCCGGCGGCACACCTCGATCGAGGATCTCGGCCCTGTCGAGTTCGAGTCCCGGTACAGCAACGCAGAAGTCGCGGCATGATCATCACAGCCAACCTGTCCCGAGAAACGGGTCAGGCCCCGAACAACGACTGACCACGATGGAAGGAAAGACAATGCTCAAAAAGAGAATCCTCGCCATTCCGGTGATCGTCGGGGTGCTGGCGCTCGGGGGTGCGGGGCTCGCCATCGCAGCTACAACAGCCCCGGCTTACTGGGTTTGCGTCAAGGACGGCGTCGTCTACGGGGCGATCGCCAAGGGCGCTTGCCCGTGGGGCACCACAGGTGTGCTGATCAACTCCCAGGGGCCTGCGGGAGCAAGGGGAGCAAGAGGGGCGAGGGGGGCAATAGGGGCGAGGGGGGCAAGAGGCCATCGGGGACTTGCGGGAGCAAGAGGCGCGACTGGCGCACGGGGACCTGCGGGAGCAAGAGGTTTAACTGGCGCCACAGGCAAAACTGGTGCCAGAGGCGCCAAAGGCGCCACAGGCGCCCCAGGCAACACGACGTTCACGAATTACCACGCGACAATCACGACTGCCGGAGCGAGCAGCACCACTCCTGCGATCGTCACGCTCGCGACGATTGGACCGTTCACGGTGACTGGCGAGTGCTTCATCAC
>JBEKLG010000206.1:0-11859 GCA_050010315.1 Acidimicrobiales bacterium | reverse complement strand
GGCTCGCTGCCCTGTGGCGCCTGGCGGCGCCAGCCATGCCAATACTTACTCTGCCCGGAACCCTTACATTCCCTGCCATCCGCCCCCCTCGTCTCTCTCGCACATGCACATATACCGGCATCGCCCCTAGATTACCCGTCAAACATGGGCACCCTGGCGGGTGCCGGGTATTGGCACAGTTCCCCCCCTGCGCATGGCCCATTTCTATTGCAACATGCGACCTAGTGGCACGGCGCCGCCAGTAGCTCGTGCGATATCTGCCCGGATGGCCCCGCCTGGCCCGGTTTCCCTGGCATCCCCGTTCGGCCCCTTAGCGGTAACTAGTGGCACGGCTCGCGGGGTCCCGCCGGCCACGTCTCCCCCTCGCGGGCCAGGGAGCGCACGAGCGCCGCCTAGAGGGGCCGGTGCGCCGCGAGGGGTCCCGCCGGCCACGGCTCGGGTTCGTCGTCGAGGCGCCGGGGTCGGCGCGGCTCGCGGGGTCCCGCCGGCTACGGGGAGAGCTCGTCGTCGAGGCGCGGGGGGCGCTACGGCTCGTGCGCCCGGCATGGCTGGCCCCGTCGAGGGCGGGGCGGGGATCGGCGCGGCTCGTGCTCGTCGTCGAGGCGCGGGGATCGGCACGGCGGTGCGATCGGTCAGAGCTCAGCGCGAATGGTCACGACGACGCGATCGACCCGCGTCGCCCGCCAGTCGATTTGACCCCCAGCCGTAGCGCCAAAGTAGGCCACATAAAACGCGCCGCGAAGAGCGCGGCCGGCAGCGGCGCGTTGGCCGCGCTCCCACCGGGCAATAACCGGAGAGATAAGGGGAGGGCGGATCGCCTGCGGCGGATGCTTTCTTACCGGCATGGTCCGCTCTAGCGGTGGATCGGGCGACATGGCGACATACCCATGTACGCGCACGTCGAGCCCGTTAAGCCGAGCGGCGCGGTGCTCGCCACCGTCGAGGGCGGCAGCTAGGCCACGCTCCCAGGCGCTAGCTCGGGCGGTCATGGCTCGGGCTCATAAAGCGTTATCTCGACGCGTTCTAGGCCGGCAATCTCCCGCGCCTGGCCGGCGTGGGCGCGGCGAGTGAGGTAGGCGAACAGGTAGGCACCGGCCGCGTCGAGCACGGCCCGCGCCGTCTCGTCTTTGTCGCGGCCTCCGAGGATGAGCAGACGCCCGGCCTCATGCCCCTTCGCGGGATAGCGGCGAACGAACCGGAAATGACCGACGATGACGACGTAGCGGCCGACTGAGGCGCCCCATCTAAGCCAACGGTAGGCGGTCGCTTCGCTCCGCGTCCTAATGCTGACCGAATGGGGCGTTTCATGGTACGGCCGCGGGCTCATCGGGCGCGGATACTGCCGGGCCAGCTGGCGGCGCCGCCGGGTAACCGCTCCCTTCCGGCCGCGCTCCCGGTTCGCCTCCGTCCGTCGCTCCCCGGCGCGGCGGAGCTCGGCGGCAGAGGCGCGCCGGGTCGGCTTCCCTTCTAGGAAACGCCTTAAGGCACTCTCCCGCCGGGCGACGGTGCGAGGGGCCATCGTGCGGGCCAGGCGGAGCCGGTAATAGTTGGGGAACCCGAGCGCCTGGGCGCGAATGTTGCGACGCATCTGCGCCGGGGAAAGCCCGAGCAGAGCGGCGCCGAGCTCGTCGAGCCCCTGGCCGATGGCTCGCTCAGCCGCGGCCGCGATCCTGAGAAGTTCGTCCCCCGTATCGCTCACGGCTCACCCCCTGCCAAAGTGTGCAATTCGGCGGCAGTAGCCGGGACGGTAACCGGACCCGCGCTCGTCCCCTTGGCCCGGAACCATCCGGGCGAGGCGCCGTCGTCGTGCCAATGCGGATCGGCCGTGAGGTAGAGGGCGTCCATGACGAACCCGACGACGTTGGCCCGCGGCACGCTCAACGCTCCCCCGGGCTGACTTGGCGAGCCGACGAGCAGGCGGGCGCGGGTGCGCCCGTAGACATGGGCCGACCATTCGGGCCGATCGAGGTCGCCGCGCTCCGCGGTTATCGGCTCGTCCGTCTCCCAGGTGAACAGTCCCCCGCCGAGCGGTTCGGGAGCGGCGCCGGTCGGCACCTGTTCGGCCGTGCCGACATGGCTGACTACCCGGGCGCGGCCGACCATCGCCCCGAGAGCGAACAGCAGCACGGAGCGGAGCCCGGCCGACGCGATCGCGGCAAGGTCCGCGTCGAGCTCTCCCGAGCTCCGCCAGCGGCCGACGAGCTCCCGCGCCGCGACGAGATGGCCGGCCCAGCCGTCACGTTTCCGCCCCGAGGCGTTGCCGAGCGGGTCGCCAGGGGCGGCAAAGACAATCGCCCCGAGCACGACGAGCGGCCAGCCGCGGTCATGGGCGACCTTGGCCTCCGCCGAATCGGCCCATGTAGTGAACGTCTCGCCCGGGACGGCGGGCCAACGCTCGGGCTCGTCGGGCGTCTCGCGCTCGGCGGGGAGAACCCCGACATGGCGCCAGTCAGCGGGAACCGTGGCGCGCAGGCGCCAGCGCGCCGGAAGTCTCGGGTCAAAGTCACGCGGGCCGACGAGGGCCGCCGAGCCGATCGGCAAGCCCCCCGTTAGGGCGGCGTACATGAAACGGCCGTCAAGAGCAACAAGGCCCGGGAGAGTGGCCCCGGGAGCGGCGCAGAGCTCGACGCGCCCCTGGCCGCTCGTGTGCCGGATCAGGTCGCGGAGCTCGGTGTCGATCGGCGGATAAACCCGGCTCCGCCGCGTCGCCTTGTCGAATGGCACCGCGGCGCGGACGAGCTCTAGGCCGGTCGTGGGCGGAGTGGCGAGGGCGGTCGCCTCGTCCCAGCGCACCCCGCGCCCCGCCACGGAGCGGAGCGCCCGGTCGATCGTGGCGAGGGCGTCGAGGGCGACGGCGGGTGAGCAGCTGGCGAGGTCATCCCCAGCCCAGGCCGCGAAACGATGCACGGCGACACGGCCCCCGCCAGGCGAGCGGTAATGGCCTACGGGGCGGTCAAGATCGACGAGATAGTGGCCCTGTTTGGCGTCGTGCGCCCATCCTCCCGGGACGGGCGAGCGGAACCAGGCCCGGACAGCGCGGGGGTCGCTCCCCCCGGGACGGCTACCGACAAGGTAGATCGTGGCCGCCTGGCCGCCTACGGCCGCGCCGATCGCGGCGAGCGTTTCGCCGAGCGTCGCCACCTTGTGACGGCCGGCAATCCTGCCCCCGGCGCCGTCATCGGCTCGCCAAGTGTGGGCCACGAGGTCAACCGCGCACCGACGACGGGGGGCGTACTGCCAGGATCGCCAGGTAAGCGCCCCCCTAGCCTCGCTGTGACGCTCAGAACGGGCGCGGCGGGGAGACGGTGCCGGGAGGGCATCGGGAGACGCTACGGCCACCGTGGCGGGCGTAGCGGGAGCCGTGGCAGCTGTAGCGGGCGCCCTTGGCCCGTCAGCACCTACGGCGCCACTCGCGCCCGTGGCGGGCGGCTCGAGGCCATCGGGCAGACTCGGGCTCCGGCTCCGGGTGACGAGCTCCCCGAGCGCCGCGGCCCGCGGTCGCGGGTCCGGAGCGAGCTCGAAAGCGTCTCGCACCATCGCCGCGGCCTCATCCTCAACCGGCGCCGGGGCGGCCTCCGGTTCGGCCCCGCGACGTTCTAGCCCGGCTTTGACGGAAGCTAGGTGCCAGTGGTCCGAGGCGGTTAGCCCGCGATAGAGGGCGAGCGCTTCCGTGGCCTCGTCGAGCTCGCGGGTGGCCTCGTCAAGCTCGCGGCCGACGAGCAGGACACCGCGGGCCACGTCGGCTAGGGGAAGCGACGCGATCCGGGCGAGTAGGCGACTCTCGGCGTCCCTCTCAGCGTCGTCGGCGTCATCGCTCGGGGCGTAACGGTCGGCGTCGGCCGGGGAGAGGGCGGAAAGCCATCCCGCGGGGTTCCCCGCGCCGTCATCGTCGGACGGAGCGGCACAGTCGACCTCATCCGAGGGATACGGCGAGGGAGAACCGGGCGGATCGATGAGGGGCGGATCGGTGAGGGACGGATTGGTGCCCGCGTCGTCAGGGAACACGACGGCCCGCGGGAGCACGAGATAGCGGCCATTTTCCCCGCTCCCCTTCGGGAGTCTCAACTGCCACGAATAGGCACGGCCGCGCTGGCCGCTCAGCACGAGCGCCCCGGACGGCCCGACCCGATCGGCAAAGGTCGGGAGACTCAAACCCCCGAATATCGCGTGACGCGGCGGGATGAGGGCGAGCAGGTCGGAAGATTTGACGGCTAGCCCTTTGGCCGGCTCGTCGAGCCACCAAAGGCGTACCCCCTCTCCCTGCGATTCGCGGTCGCCTTGTCGTGAAGTCACCGTGCGGAGCCCGAGAGCCTGGCCGTAGGTGCCGAGCGCCGCGGTGTCGGGTAGCCCGCCGTCATCGGCGACGACATGAGCGCGCCGGGTTAGGAGTGCTTCGCGGACAATCCGCCCGAGCTCGGCCGGCACGTTTGCCACCGCGTCGAGACGGTCGCCGATCCGCTGGGCGTGCGTTCGCAGCTGAGAGCGAAGCTCGGGAAGCGCCTGGGCCGTGAGTGCCCCGGACACGAGCCCGATCGCCCGCTCCGCCATGTCGAGCCCGGCGAGGATTTGCGCCGACCGTTCGGCTGCATAGTCGCCGTGCTCAATGTCGCCGAGCTCCGTCGAGAGACGGCGCCGCCATGACTGGTCGAACTCGGTTAGGTATTCAGTCGCGCCGTCCCAGCCTCGCCCGCCAAGATCGCGGACGACGCGCTCGCCGAGCCAACGGAACGGCCGCCAGTGTTCGGCCTTGTGCTCGTGCATCCATGGGAGGGGCGAGCCCTTGTGCTCCCGATCCGGCACGGTGAACACGATGCAACGGCGCAGGATTGACGCCGCGAGGCGTTGCGGTAGTTGCTCCGTCGTCATCATGACGAAACCGCGAATGACACCGGAGACACCTTGGCCTAGTTTGCGGTTCGATCGGGCTCGCACCTTCCCGCCGTTGGCGGCCGACCGTAGGAACTTGTCGAGCGTCTTAATGTAGGCGTCAACCTTGGCAGGCGGGTCGTCGATCTGTAGCGCCATATCGTCGAATAGCGAAGTAAGGTCGGCCCAGGCGTCAAATGTCAGCTCGGCGATCGTGTCGGTTCCCTGAAACGTCGCCATAACCGCCGGGTCCTCGCGAGCGAGCTCGAACGCGACCATGCGCCCATACGAGCAAAGGGTCGTTTTCCCGGCCCCGGGGCCGCCGAGAAACACGGCCGACGTTTTCGGGCGGGCGAATGACGAACCGAAAGCGCGCACGTTGCATCCGAGCGATAGCAACACGAGGGGCGGGGCGGTGGGGAGATCGCGGGCCAGGATTTTCCGAGCCTCGTCGTCGCCAATCGGCGGCCCGGGCGGGGGTTCGCTCGCCTGTTCTAGCGACTCGTCGAGGCCGACGACGGTTAGCGGCTCCCCCGTTAGTAGGTCGCAACCGTAGCCCGTGACATAGACAAGCCGGGCGCCCTCACGATGCCAGCCGGTACGGTCATAAACAGGTTGCGCGCCGCGTATCTGCGCCAGCTGCGCGACGACGTTGGCGAGCACGTCGCGAATCGGGCGGGTGCCAGTCCCGAGCGCGCCGGGAAAGTAGTCCCATACGGCGCCGGTTCTTAAGTCCTCGTGCGAAATGTCGCGTTCGTCGTCGCCAACCTTTATGCGGTAGTAGCGCCCACGCTCCGGGGATCGGTAAGCCCCGGTCACCTCGGGGAGCCATTCGAGAACGGCGACGGGCGCCCGGTCATTAGTGCTATGTAGCAACGCGCCCGCGGCGGCATCCATCGACCAGCCCGGCGAGCCTTGCACCGCGAGCGGGAGGCCGACGATCGAATCCGAGCGCGGCGGGCACGACGGCATACGCCGCGACTGAACGTGGCCGCTCTCGGGCACGGTCATCGTTCACCCCCGACACGCGGGGAGCGGCTAGACCTAGTGATTCTGAACGGGAGAGACGGATCGCTCATTTCACAGATGCGACGACGAATCGCGCCCGCCGCGGCGGGATTCTCACGGAACCCGCGCCAGCTAGCGACAGCTTGCAGCTCGGCGATCCACCTCTCATCACTCATCGGTGGCGGCGCCAGCTGCACGAGCGCCGTAAACCCGGGGTAATGCACCGCGCCTTCGCGGGTGACCGCGAGCCGCCAGCCCTTAGCGAGTAGTGGCGCGTAATGCTCACGGAAACGGGCGTCTTGTCCCGCGAGGGCGAGCTCGTCAGTGAGAGGGCGTCCTCCGCTGTCAGATTCCCCGAACGTATACGGCTCGTTGCAATAGATCGGCCGGCGGTCAGCTATCGCTAGGTAGAAATGGTCGCCCTCAGCGAAAGGGCACCCGCCGTTCGGCGTGAACAGGTCACGGTGCGGCCAGTACCACCACGGCATACCGGGACGAAATTGAGACACCCCGGCATCGTGGCGAGCCCGCTTGGCCCTAGCCGTCAGTCTCGCCTGCTCAGACAGTTTGGCGGTCATACGGCCACCTGCTCCCGGTCGAGGGCGTCGAGGGCGGCACCAATCGCTCGGCGGGCCGCAAATGCGAGGGCAGCACGGGGCCATGCTTTATCGGTGCGCCATTGCACCGTGCCGATAGCCTCGCGAACGTAGGCCCGCGCTCGGGGCGGGAGCTCGTGCCCATAGGCCCGCGAAAGGCGCCGTTCGATTTCCGCCCATGCGAAGCGCCGCCGGGTCGACGAGAGTAAGGCCAGGGCGCGGGCTAGTTCGATTTCGGGCGCCAAAGTCGACCGCGCCGGGACGGGGCAAGCCGAGGCGGCCGCATACTCACGGCGACAGCGAGCGATAGCGCGACGGTTACGAAACGATGCCATGGGAGCCCCCCGTCGACACGAGCGCGTCGCCAGGTGCTACCATGACGGGGAGAGAGTCGTCGCGGTAGCCGAACAGGCGAGCGATTTCGGGAGCGCCCTTCCGGGGAACCGGGAGGGCGTTTCTTTTATGGTGCGGGTCATCAGTCGGCGGGGCGCGCCGGCTCGCCCGGATGCCAAGGTGCCGGCGCGGAACACGGGCACGGACGGGCGCAGGCGGTAGGACCGGGCGCGATGCGTGGCGCCGAATGCGGCCGGCGATTTGCACGCCCGAGCGGGCCGCGGCGGCTAGGAGGTGCCAACGCTGGCGCCGAATCGTGAGAGCGTCGCCCGGATTCGATTCGAGCTCGACGCGCCGCGACTCAGCCGCCCAGGCACGCCAACACTGTTCGGGCGTCGGTTCGTCGTCAGCGTCGGCGACGAGTAGCGGCGATAGTCCCGGGTCCCGGGTTTCGTCAGTCAAGCGCTCACGCTCTCGCGCTCGTCGGCTCGTCGGGCTCAACCTCCGGGTCAAGCTCCAGCCCAGCCTCGGCGACGAGAGAGCGGAGCCGGCGCCGAACCTCGCGGGCGACCGTCGTGTCCAGCTGGCGGGCGGCTAGTTGCGCCTGACGCCTTAGCGTCTCCGTGGCTCTGACGTTGACGAGAACAAATCTGTCCGGGCGGGTCATGTAGGCAGAGTGTAGCGCGTCCCGGCCGCTAGGCGTGGACCCCACTCCCCTCGCCTTGCTCAGAATCGGCCGGAACTACAAATCTGTAGTTTGACCTGCGCCTCGACGGCGGGAGCGATGGCCGGCGGGCGAGCTCGGGGCGGAGCGAGCCCGGTAGCCCTCGCTCGTGAGCCCGAGCCGGGCGCGGCGGTAGGGAATGACCGGCGGGCGAGCTCGGGGCGGAGCTCGGCGAACAACGGCCGGCGGGCGCGGGAAAGCCGCGGCGGGCGGGCGGCTCGGGCTGACCGTGGCGAGCGACAGCCGGCGCCCTGGGACCGTCGAGCGGCCTCCGGGGAGCGCGGGGAGAGAACGGCTCGGGCTGACCGCGGGACGCGACAGCCGGCGCCCTGGGACCGTCGAGCGGCCTCCGGGGAGCCGCGACGGGGGAACGGCTCGGGAGGGTGCCATTTCAGCGGTTACAGCGGTTACAAGTGTTACTGCCCTGGTCAAAGGCTATTTTCTCCCCGAGCCCTCAGGGTTCGCAGGTGCTCAAAAGCCACGGGAATTGTGCCCCTGACCTGCCCTGTAACCGCTTCCCGAGCCCTCAGGGTTTGCGAGCGCCCGCGCTTGTGCCCCTGACCTGCCCTGTAACCGCTGTAACCGTTGTAACCGCTAGAAACGACAAGTAGTAAGAACTACGGGAGGGGGGGGACGACCCCCCTTGCTCGTCGAGCCGGGAGAGCCGCGGCGGGAGACGGTGCCGGCGGGCGAGCTCGGGGCGGAGCGACCCCTGTGGCCCTCCCTCGTCGAGCGGGGAGAGCCGCGGCGGGTGACGGTGCCGGCGGGCGAGCTCGGAGCGGAGCGACCCCTGTGGCCCTCCCTCGTCGAGCCGGACGAGCCGCGGCGGGTGACGGTGCCGGCGGGCGAGCTCGGGGCGGAGCGCGCCTGTGGCCCTCCCTCGTCGAGCCGGACGAGCCGCGGCGGCTAGAAGGTGCCGGCGGGATCGGGAGAGACGGAGCGACCCCCTGGGCCTCACTCGTCGAGCCAGGATGGGCGCGGCGGGTGACGGTGCCGGCGGGCGAGCTCGGGGCGGAGCGAGCCCGGTAGCCCTCGCTCGTGAGCCCGAGCCGGGCGCGGCGGTAGGGAATGACCGGCGGGCGAGCTCGGGGCGGAGCGAGCCCGGTAGCCCTCGCTCGTGAGCCCGGATGGGCGCGGCGGGTGACGGTGCCGGCGGGCGAGACGCGGCACGACCCCCGGGGAAGGCGCTTCGCTACCGCCATCCCGAGGGCCGTGTCATGGAAGCTTTAGCTCAAAAGCGAGCTTTAGCCGCCGGTCAAGTACCCGAATCATACCACCGCCGCCGCCTCACTGGCCCCGGGGGCGGGATTCGAACCCGCAACCTTCCACTTGACCGGCGGCTGCTCTGCCAGTTGAGCTACCCCGGGGCGTGCTCGAATCCTATGGACGCGGCCGGGGGGGAGGCGTAGCGCTGTGCGATCAGAATGACGGTTCGCCGTCGTCGATCGGCTCGGCTTCCGGCCAGGTCCGCGGCGGGAGCTCCGCCGGGCCACGATCCGCCCGCGCCGCATGACTGGCAAACGCGGCACCGATCGCCGCGGGAAGGGTCAGGGCTAGCGATAGCGGCGCCGCGGCTCCGCACAGAATCACGGCCGCCAAGCCGAGCGGGTAGGCGTACCCAGGGATGCGCCGGCCCTTGCACGCGGCATAACCCGCGGCACCGACCACCAGCGCGAGCGCCACAAGCACCGGGAAAATCGCCACGGCCGCGACGAGCGCGGCTAGGGCGCCGAGAATGAACAGCGCCCCGAGCGGGTGCCGTCGTCGGCCGAGCACCCACACGAGCAGCGCGCCCGCGGCGCCCGCCTCCGCGAGCTTGCGACGCGTTGGGCCGAGCTGGTCGGCGATTCCCTGCTTGTATCCGTCCTCATAAGCGCGGGCCTCGCGCCTCCAGTCGGCGAGGTCGCCATTCGTCAGAGCCAAATTACCTACTGGCGCGGTCATCATAAGGTCAGCCGTGCCGGCGGCCACGCACGCGGCGTAAAACTCGGCGAGGGGCTTAGTCCCCTTGCGCGAGTTGCATGAGCGGCAGGCCGGGACAAGATTGGCCGGCCAGTTCGATCCGCCGGCCGCCAAGGCGACTACATGGTCGCGGTGCAAGCGCGGCTCGTCGCTTCCGCAGTAGGCGCAGCATCGACCGAACCTCGCGAGGATGGCTTGCCATTCGGCGGGAGACGTGGCGCCAGGCGCGCCGGCTACGCGGGCGCGGCGGTTGGCGTGAATGGCTCGCACCTGTTCGGAATGCGCCAATGCCCAGGCGGTGACGGAAGCCTTCACTTCTTCACGATGCACGGTGTAGTAGAAAACCCTGTAAGCCTTCGCTTCCTCGCGATGCGCGGCATACCAAGCCGCATTACGTGTCTTCACCTTTTCAGGATTGGCGGCTTGCCAGGCAGCCACGCGAGCTTGATCTTCCTTCCGATGCGTGGCGCGCCAAGTAGTTTTCCAAGCGGCGTCATACACCCTCGCTGTTTTGAGGTGCGCGGCTCGCCACGTCGCCCGGTATGCCCTCTGCTCCTCCCGATGGGCGGCTCGCCAAGCGGCGCCGTAAGCCCTCACCTTCTCAGAGTGCGCCGCCCGCCAGGCGGTAATGGACGCCCGCACCCTCTCCGGGTGGGCAGCTCGGTAACGGGCATTAGAAGCCCTGCGCTTCTCCGGGTCCCTAGCCACGGCCCCGGCCTCGCTCCCCCTTTTCCACAATCTTGAACACGGCCCGCGGTGTTAGCCCCGCGGCCTCCGCGAGCGCACGGAAGGTGGCGCCCTCAGCGCGAGCGGCACGGATCGCCGCGTCTCGTCGGGCCGCCTGAGCGCGGGCCTTAGCGGTCAGAGCGGCGGTCGATCGCGAGAGACGGGCGACCACGCTTAGCGCCGCGCTCAGTTTCGGGTTAGTCACCGGGGCACCTGAGCGATTCTCGCCCGAGCTCGACGCGTGCAAGCCCGGCACAGCCAACGCCCGTCAAAGCGCCGGTAAGCCGATCCCTGACAACGACCGACGATCTCCAAATGCCGGCCAGCGCGGGCGATCGTCTCGCACTTATGAGAGGGAGTTGAAAGTTTCGCCACGTCGCCAGTGTACCACGTCCACGTATCGGGTACGCGCAATCACCCGGACGCGGCTCCCCACCTCTCCCCGGATACGTCGCTACGTCGTGACGTGTTGGCGGCCGGACGTGGCGACGTGCCTAGCGTCCGACGTGCTAACGTCGTGGCGTGTTGGTCGCAGTCGTCAACGACAAAGGGGGATGCGGCAAGACGACGCTCGCCACCGCGATCGCGGAAACCGGCGCCCGGTATTGGGAGCGAGCCCTACTGTGCGACCTCGACGCGCAGGGCTCGGCGGCCCGTTGGGCGCAGCTGGCGGGGTCCCGCGGGCATCCCCTCGAAGCGAGCGCCGTCGTGCTGAACGTGCGCCCGAGCGACCTCGCGGCCCGTCTCGCCAACCTACGCGCTGAGACTTACCCGCTCGTCGTGCTCGATCTCGGGCCGGGCGATCCGAAACGAATAGGCGCCGCCGTCGCCCTCGCCGATCTCGTCGTCATTCCCAGTCGGCCGACGCCAGCCGATTTGGACCGCACCTGGCGAATCCTCGACCTCGCCGAGACGGCCGAACGGCCGGCGATCGTCGTCGCGACGATGGTGCGGGCCGGGACCGTGGCCCTGGCCGCGGCTCGTGACGCTATGGCCGACGCGGGCGCCGTCCTCGCCACGACGGTGCTCCCGTTGCGCGAAGCCATCGCGCGATCATTCGGCTACCCGATCCGCGGCGAGCTCGCCACATTCGGCGAAACCCTCCTAGCCGAGCTCGTCGCCTACTACCGGAAGGTTTCACCATGACCGAAAGCCCGCCCCCATCCCGCCGTCTCGCCCTCGCGGCCGATCTAGCCGGCCTACGCAAAGCGCCGCCCGCCACGGCACCGAATGACGCGACGCTCCGCTCTCTCGGCGCCGAAACTCCAAACACCAGCCCGGACCGTCCCCACGTCGCCACGTCGCCACATCGCCAGCCTCGGAAGGTAGCGCCGGGGGAGCGGCCAACAAAGCCGAACCTTCCGGTAATGCTCACGGCGACGCAGCGCGACGCGCTCGACGACGAGACGAGCCGAGACGTAACCGCGGCGTCAATCGTGCGAGCTCTCCTAACGATCATGCTCGGCGACCCGCGCCTTAAGGGCCGTGCCCTCACCCTGGCCCGAGCCGACACGCGAGCCCTACGGGACCGGAAACCGTGACGGGGCACAACGAACAGGGGGGACAGATGAGCGAGCACGACGAGCAAGAGGCCCGGGAGCTAATCGCGGCCGGCCACTCCCAGCAAGAGGCGGCCAAGCAACT
>JBEKLG010000205.1:0-2538 GCA_050010315.1 Acidimicrobiales bacterium | reverse complement strand
CGCGCAAACTGAAACCAACTTAAGAGGCCGCCCAAATTTTGGACGTGGATTGCGCCGGTGTGGATTACTTCTCCCCGAATAGAGGAAAGCAAGCTCTCCCATGTAACGTCATTCGGCAATTTTGAGTAGTAGCTGTTCATAGCATCGCCGTCAAAGAGTCCAAACTTGTGCAGGAGGTCGGCCACTGCGATGCCGAAATCAAGGTCTTCGCAAGCGACATTTGCCTGTCTGCCGATTATCCTGTCCAGGATGGCGAGTTGATCCAGCTTCTGCTCCGTTTTCCAATGCCTGCGAAGACGTTTCAGACGTTCGCGAGCTTGATTCAGCACCTGGTCAACCTCTGTGGACTCTTGAGGGTCTAGCCCCGCCCTTAGATTGCGCCGAGCCAACCCGTGACGCTTACATATCCCATCGAGCATCTTCACGAGGGCGGTGATGCTTTCGTCAACCGTCGCGCTTCCCGGAGTACCACTTCGAACAAGGTTCATGGGGACGATAAGCGAGTCCCGTTCGTTCTTGGGAAGCCGAAAGAGGCAGTTGAGAAAAGCTCCTATCCCCGAGGCTGGATTGGTACTATCAAACCCCGTGAATGCCGGGAACCCGTCTTTCTGAGGGTTACCCCCCAGTCGAAGATGAAGTCGCCTCCCCAGGCGACCGTCGAAACTTCGAAGCTCCACCCATGGGGCCCTAATGTCGCTGCCGGTCGCGAAGCTCAACGCTGCGATTAGTCCTCCGGGTAACAGGTCTTTAACTTCATCGGCGGCGTGGTGCGGCTGAGCCCCGATGCTCCCGAAGGCCATGCCGGCAAAATTGTCGTACGGCGCGCTGCTCGTTGTCACAGATATACGCAGACCGCATTCGGCTCCGTCAGCCTTAAAGGCAATGTAGGGGACTCGGTCCACAAGCGAGCACGCAGTCTCCGCACCACTAAACTCACTCAGATTGCCGAACAGCGGGATGCACCATGTCTCTTCGGGGTTTGCTTCTATAGGAACGAATTCTAAATCATTGGGCACTACCTCTATTGACGCGCCCTCGTTCGTGCTCATACTGAGGTGCCATTTCGAGATGAACGCTCGCCTGGCCCGAAACATTCCAGATGACGTATTGACTTCAAGCTTCGTGATTTTCTGGGTTCCGGGATTGCGAAAGGTCGTTCCACCGGTCGCAATCGGCGTTGGCACCTCACCATGCAGAAATGGAAAAAGGAAATCGTGATACTCGGAAGGGATTGAGTATTGCTGAATTGTGACGGCGAGGGTTACGTGACCATCCGGCGTTAGGGTTACAGTCGCCGGACCAGAAACGTCACCATCGGGCGCACAAAAGGAGATAGTGGCCGAGCCCGTGTAAGCACCATCCTGAGGCATGAACTCCACGGAGTTCCAAGGGCGTGCCATCGTGATGTTTCACTCCGAAAGGTTGTGCATTACCCTCTTTCTGTGACCGTGCCGACGCCGGATGGCGCAAAAAAAGGGCTTGCAAGCATGCCAAATCCCTACCATCGGCACGGACAAGCGCATAATCTCTCAAAAGCAAGCGTGGGCTGCCGCAAAATCCACCACGAGCAAGAGGGTCAGCCACTCCTGGGAATCACTTCTAGGACTTTGAGGACTCTGTAGTGGGTTGCAAGAACCTCCCTGTCGTTGCCATAATTCGTCTCTATTTCAACCCACGCGCGTAGTGCGTCACCGGAGCGGAGGGCTATCGTTCCTGTGTGAAAATTCCCAAGCCACGCCGAGTCCACAACCTTGGCTGGTATCCTCTTCCCCTCGTGCCGAAAGTCCCACATTGAGTCGCCGAGAAAATCGGGTTTCTTGACCATCAGAATCATCTCGAGCTCGTTTGTGATTCTCTCTCGCGTCAAAATTTCTTCGATCTGTTCAGCGGTCACCCGAAACGATGTGTTGATCGGCACACGTCCTTCGTCCGTGACAAACTGGGCCTTATCACCCGGTGTCAAAGGCGTCGTTGCTTGCGAGAGAAGCCGCAGGCCTTCGGCAACGCGCGGCGCTGGTATCGGCGAGCTGAGGGAAATCTGGGTTAGACCTGTTTCGTCGACGACCTCCCCCAGTTCTGCCTGAAGTTCGTAAATCTCGCCCGCCCTTTTTATGGTCGAACGGCTGCCCAGAAACTCGACCATCCTCCTCTTGCCCTTCACAAGGTAGGCACCAACTGCCTTTTTCCAGTCCAGGCTCTTGAGGGCGTCGTCGTCGACCGATTCAAGGACATATTTCAGCCATGCTGTTAGCGAACTCGCTTCTATGTTCTGAAGAACTAGGACGGGCTTCGCCGCTATGCTAATCGAAGCGGCCAGATCCTGGTCGATCGTTTCGCAGGCTTCAATCAGGCCGGTCATAGTCCTGAAGATACGAGAGGGATCTCCCGAGTTGGGCTCGAATTCGAGTTCAATGCCGAAATCTGTCGGCGGTGGGGACGCGACAGTGCCGGCGGTGGCTGGGTCCGCCATCCTAAATCGGTGCTAGATTGCGCACCTTTTCCCCTTCCCTTGCCCGATCTCGACCAGCGGGCAATTAT
>JBEKLG010000204.1:0-3452 GCA_050010315.1 Acidimicrobiales bacterium | reverse complement strand
TCCTATGACGAAGACCCGAACTACCAATTCGTGGAGGGCGATGCGCGTGACGTCGAGCTGATGACGGAACTCCTCGCCGACTGTGATCAGTTCATCGCGGGCGCCGCGATGATCGGTGGTATTTCGTACTTCCACAGCTATGCCTACGACCTGTTGGCGACGAACGAGAGAATCATCGCGGCGTCGTGCGACGCGGCCTTGGAAGCCCACAGGAAAGGCCTCCTTCAGAAGGTCACCTACCTTTCGTCCTCGATGGTCTTTGAGTCGACAGACCGATGGCCTTCTTCAGAGGGACAGGAACGCGAGATCCCTCCGCCGCGCAGTTCGTACGGTTTCCAGAAGCTCGCGGTCGAGTACTTCGCACGGGCGGCGTTCGATCAGTACGGGCTGCCCTTCACGATCGTGCGTCCGTTCAACTGCGTCGGCATCGGCGAGCGGCGAGCGCTAGGTGATGTGGAGATCCTTTCCGGCAACGTACGCCTCGCCATGAGCCATGTCGTGCCGGACATCGTCCAGAAGGTGCTGAAAGGCCAAGATCCCTTGCATATTCTGGGTGATGGGAGCCAGGTGCGCCATTACACCTACGGGGGAGACCTGGCCGTGGGGATCGCGACGGCGATGGAGCATCCCCACGCCCTCAACGAGGACTTCAATCTGTCCACGCCGGTGTCGACGACCGTCCTGGAGCTCGCGGAACTCGTGTGGAGCAAGATTAAGGGTCGGCACGTCGCTTTCCGCTATGTGTCGGATGAACCGTTTGAACACGATGTGGCCCGGCGCGTACCTTCCACCGAAAAGGCGAAGCGGGTGCTCGGTTTTGAGGCGACAACGTCGCTCGATTCCATGCTGGACGAGGTGATCCCATGGATCGGACAAGCAATCAGTGACGGCACGATCTAAGTGGGATCCGGCTAAGGGGAGGGGCGATGACGAGCATAGGTTCGACTTCGTCGCGTGGCAGATGCCCTATCAACCGAGATCTTCGAAGTGCTTGCCGTGAAACGTCGCGCGGATCGCGTCGCGGCCATCGGCGACGGAAGACGGGGGATTCGCATCCTCCTTTCGAGACCTGTGCTGAAGCAGACCGATCAGACCCGAGTTCGGCGCGACCTTCATCGTTAAGCACGTCTTTGAGCGTGTGGCCATCGCGTTCTCACCTCGAAGCCGCGCAGGGGGACTTACTTGTAGGGACAACGCATTTCGCGCCTATTCCGTGAAGAGCGAGCCCCTCTCTTTTCGGTGTCCAGTTACCCAGGGCGCACAAGAGCGGCCATCTGCGGCGACCTCATCACGGTTAATGTGCTGGATGCCAGGGCCGAGTCGCTGGCAGTTCGAAGATCCTGTCAATGGCACATGCTCCCTGGCGACCGCGCGCGGAACGCGACCGATCCGATAGGAGCCGCCCGGCTGATCAGTACGACATCGTCGTCCAACGGTTCGGACAATCCTTCAACCATTCCCACTCGGCTCTCAGACCGTCGCGTAGCATTGTCGTTGGTTCCCAGTCAAGCAGTGCACGCGATTTTGCTGGCGATTGAACAAGCTGTTTCAACTCTTGTGGCAACCGGCGACGGTCGACAAATTGAGAGACCTGTCCTTCAGGAACATCATCATATATAGGTGGGACATCGACACCGGTGACTTGGATCACCGCGCTCGCGAGATCGACAATCGTCGTACCAATACCTGTGGACACGTTGAAAATCTGATTTGCTGACCTATCGTCGGAGAAACAACGGAGATTGTGGTCAACGACGTCATCCACGTAGACGAAGTCACGTACCTGGGAACCATCGCCGAAGATGACGATTGGTTCGCGATCGAGAGCTCGCCGTAGGAAGATTGTCAACACGCGTCCGAACCACTCTCTGGGACCGTAGACGATTCCGTAGCGCAGGCTCGTTATCTGAAGACGATGAACCTCGTGGAAGATGCTTGCATACTTCTCGTTTGCTAGTTTGCTGACACCGTAGGCCCAGTTTGGCTCGGTTGGATGGGTATCCTCGCTTTGAGGAAGCGAAACCGCTTGGCCATATACCCCAGCTGAAGTAGCTTGCACGATCCGATCGATGCCTGCCTCGGCACAAGCGAGGAAGATGTTGAGCGTTCCGATCGTGTTGGTTGTGAGATCCTCAACAGGATCAGCTATCGCACGGGTGATCTCAAGCTGCGCCGCATGATGGCTGACAGCGTCGACACCGACCAGGCACTTTCGTAGGACTTCGCCATCCAGGATGTCACCGGGAATGAGTTCGACCTCGTTGCGCACTGTGGCGATGTTCTCTTCGAGGCCAGTTCGATAATTATCGAGGATTCGCACGGTTGCGCCGGCACGTACAAGAGCATCAACGACATGGGAGCCAATGAATCCCAGTCCGCCGGTCACGAGTATTCGTGATCCTTCAATCCTCATCGCGAATCCTCGTTTCGAGACACCTGAGGACTATTAACGGCAATGGTCATATTCTGTTACCGACGGTCAAGCGCCCACTTTCACCGACTTGAGATGCGCCAGTTCAAGTTCCCCTACCGTTCGTCGCTGCCCTGGCCCGGGCCCCGCACTATGGGCAAGTGTAATGGCAGCTCGACGTGTGTGCGAAGCAGCCGCGCGGCAGTTGGAATTGAAGTCCCGACGCCGACAGGCGAGCGACCTATCTCTGGCATCGCGAGCGCCGCACGGGCCAGGATCGAGCCGACAACTACGCGTTCTCGGTGGTTTGAGCTGCCGGGGCCGACCGAAAGATCACCCGATCGAGGATGAGAAAGCGCGCAATCCAAACAACGCAATAGCTTGCACAGGAACCAAGAATGATCAGAAGTGTGTCGATATTTCGATTGTCTACCAGCTTGACAGCATAGTGTTGCGTAAGCGCGACGCCAACCGTGGAAAGTGCAAGTCCCACAAAGCTGAGAAACCAAAATGGTGCAGTCTCGCGAACGAAGTCCGCTTTCCCTTCCTGCTTCCACACCCATGTTCGATTGAGGATGAACGCGGGGCCCGTAACGATGCACGCAGAGATAAGGTTCGCGAGGACTGCCGGCCACCTGAGAATGTCATAACCAATACCGAGCAACGCCTGGCCGAACGCGACTGCCGCAATCGTGGCCACGATGTAGTGGCTAAAGCGACCGCGGATGAGTCTACGTACGCTCACCCGCACTGACCGCTCGCGATCACGCTCTGACTCCACGGTTCCCGGTGGCTTGCAACCGAAGCCACTGGACAGTACCTCCAATCGGGCTCATCTCCGTCATCACTCCATCTGGCGACCGCCGTTCATCAGCGACCGTGTTAGCCTCGCCGCGCTCCTATGGGCTATCCCCTGTGGGGATTGCGTCCCGCGTGATGGTGTAAATCAGCCGAGTCGGAGTGGCTCTCGACGCGTGCAGTCTGTCAGGCCATGATCGCCAGGGACACCCCCTCTCCACCGAGCTCGTCGGGAACGGGTTGG
>JBEKLG010000203.1:0-2589 GCA_050010315.1 Acidimicrobiales bacterium | reverse complement strand
GTGGGGATTGGTGAAGATCTGGCGCGCGTTCATGGCGAGCTGGTGTCGGCCGATTACTTCAAGGTGTTCGGCGTGAAGCCTCGACTTGGGCGGACCTTCGCATCGGGGGAAGATCAGCTGGGAGCATCCCCGGTGGTCGTGCTGAGTTACTCGTTCTGGCAAACGCGATTTGCTCGCGATCCCGACGTTCTGAAACGCGATTTGGTAATCGACGGTGAATCGCACAAGATCATCGGCGTGTTACCCGCGGGGTCTTTCGATCGGGACGAGACTGTGTTCTGGAAACCACTAATCTTCGCACCGGAGCAAATGAATCGCGATCAGCACTTGCTCCAAGTTATCGGGCGGCTGCGGGCCGGTGTGAGCCTCGAGCAGGCCCGAGCCAAGATGAACATGTTGAGAGCCAGTCTCGCCCCAGTCATGGCGCTGTATAAGGACTGGGGCTTCGCGGTGGAACCGTTTGCGCAGCGGCTGGTTGGCGATACCCTGCGCCGCTCGATCTACCTGGTGTTCGGAGCGGTTCTGATGGTCTTGCTCATCGCCTGCGCGAATGTGGCTAACCTGGTGCTGGTTAAGGGAGCGGCCCGGCGGAGAGAGATGGCGCTCAGAGCCGCTTTGGGGGCCGGCCGCGGCCGATTGATCGGGCAGTTGCTCACTGAGAGCCTGCTCCTGTCTGTTCTGGGGGGCGCCGCGGGTGTTGCCGTGGCCTCCCTGCTGCTTTCTGCTGCGACCCCGCTGCTGTCGGCATCGCTGCCGTTTACGGCTGATCTGAGCCTGGATCTGCGCGTGCTTGGCTTCGCCGCGGCGGCGGTAATGGTAGTTTTGATGGTCGCCGGTCTGCTTCCTGCCTTGCAGACTTCCTTCAGCGAGCTGGCAGGCTTATTGAATCAGGCAGGACGTGGATCGTCACGTTCGAGCGCGGTTGTGCGCCGGACGATCGTCATCGCCGAGGTCGCGGCCTCCTTCGTGCTCATCTGCGGCGCGGGCCTCCTGTTCAAGAGCCTGGTGAAACTCCAGCGAGTAGATACCGGCGTAAGAATCGACCATGTGATTACGATGTCGGTCGATCTTCCCTCGGCCGCATACCCGCGTCCGCAAAGCGCTACGAGATTCTATGAAGCAGTCGTTGAACGGCTGCGAGCTGTGCCCGGAGTCGAGCAGGCATCCGTCGCGCAAGACGTCCCTCTTCAAGGCGTGCACTGGGGGGAGGGGATGGGCCTTCATCGAGGGGAAGGCTTCGGCGTCGGTCTGAAGCTCGTGGATCCGTGGTACTTCGGCACGTTCGACATTCCCGTGGAATCCGGGCGCGGAATTGAGGACCGGGATCTCGCTGGACAACCCCGCGTGTTGGTAATTAATCAGGAGCTGGCGCGGCAGTTGTCGGACCAATTTGGAATGGCGAACCCGGTCGGAAGAACCGTCCTCATGGACTTGCCTGGCTACGGCCCGATCCCGGAGTCCATCGTCAACGTGCAGATCGTGGGCGTGATTCGCAACGAGCGTACCGGCGGGTTGCAGGCGCCGCAAGAGCGGGTCGCCTATGCGCCATTAGCCCAGGTCCCGCGTCAGGATCTCAAGCTGGTGGTTCGTACGCGGAGCGACCTGTTGGCGGTCATGCCCGGTATTCGGGAAGCGGTGCGGCAGCTCGATGCCCACCTGCCTCTGGGGGACGTGAGGACCATGGAACAGGTGAAAGAGCAGAGCATGCTCTGGCTGAGGCAGCCTACCTGGGTGGTAGGAGCGTTCGCGGGGGTAGCCGCTCTGCTGGCCGCGCTCGGGCTTTACGGCGTTCTCGCGTATGCGGTGACGCAGCAGCGCCGCGAGATTGGCATCCGCATGGCGTTGGGCGCGCGACAGGGTGACGTGTTGTCCAACGTTCTGCGCAACTCCCTTTCGATGCTCATCATGGGGCTTGCCGCCGGACTGGTCGGAGCTTTCGCGCTAACGCGGGTCTTGAAGAGTCTCCTGTTCAATGTGTCTGCGCTCGACCCTGTCGCGCTGAGCGTCGCGTGCGTCCTAATGACGCTGATCGGAATACTCGCGGCCTGGATTCCTGCGAGGCGTGCGTCGCGGGTGGACCCCATGACGGTGCTTCGCGACGACGGCTAGTCGGCGGGTGGCGCCGGCTGGCAACATACATCCCCGCGCGCCGCGCGACCAAGGTCGATCCGATCGTGGCGCTGCACTGTGAATAGGAGGGGAGAGATGGACTCATCGAGCACCTGTTGATCCGCGCCGGGTCGTGCGGGCGACAACGGCAGTCGAAACGCATACGCACTTCAGAAGGGCGGGAGTGGAACCAGGTGGTCAAGGTCATGACAGCGGCGGGTCAATCCACTTGAGTCGGGATGGGAGGGATGATGTCAATGCGAATCCTGAGTTTATTCCGGAACCTTTTGCGCAAGCACAAGGTCGAGCAGGCCTTGGACGAAGAACTCGAGTCTTCCCTGGAAATCCTGACGAAGGAGAAGATGAAGGAGGGGTATTCGCGATCGGCAGCCCGGCGCCAGGCGCTCCTGGAACTCGGCGGCGTGGAGCAAGTGAAGGAGGAGGTCCGCGCCATACGGGCTGGGCGCTTTCTGGAGGACC
>JBEKLG010000202.1:0-2506 GCA_050010315.1 Acidimicrobiales bacterium | reverse complement strand
GTTCCGCCTCATACTGTTTGGGATCGCTGTTCCAATCCAGGCGATCGTCATACCCCTCTTTTTCGTCACGACCAAGATCCACACCTACGACAAGCTCTACGGCCTGACCCTGGTTATGGCGGCATCGCTCATCCCGGTGGCCGTGTTGCTGATGGTTAACTATGTGCGGATCATACCGCGAGAGCTCTACGATGCCATGGCCGTCGACGGGGCCGGCCAATGGGCTACCTTCCGCAGGTTGGTCGTCCCTATGACTCGTCCGGTACTGGCTGTTGTCAGCATTTACGCCGGCCTGGGAGCTTGGAACAACTTCCTCCTGCCCCTCATCCTCACCCAGTCCAATAACGACATGGTGCTCCCCTTGGGGATGTATCGCTTTGCCACCAATTCAACGTACGGCATCAACGTGCCGGTGGTGATGGCCTTCGTCTTTTTCACTATGGTGCCCATATTGATCCTGTATATAGCTCTGCGCCGTCAGTTCGTACAGGGCATCGGCGGGTTTGCCCTCCGTTGAGTATGCGCAGCCTCGCGACGGTTCGGAATCCTTCGTATCAGCATCCATCTTCCGAAGGAAAGTGACGAGGTGAATTGGTGACAACCGCGGCCTATGCGAATTCCGCCTTGGCGATCGAAGACCGCGTCAGCGACCTCGTCGACCGTATGGACGTCGATGAGAAATTGGCGCAACTAGGTGCAGTCGAGTTCCCGCACCTGCTGAGCGGTGACCACTTCGATGAGGAGGCAGCTCTAGCCGTCGTCCCCCACGGGATCGGCGAGGTTACGCGCATAGGTGCGACTACGGGCCTGTTGCCGGCGCAAAGCGCGCTGCTGTTCAACCAGATCCAACGGCTCATAGTGGAACGCACCCGGCTCGGGATCCCGGTAATGGTGCACGAGGAATCACTCGCCGGCTACTGCGCGCGGGGTGCCACGGTGTTCCCGCAAGCGCTCGCTCTCGCCTGCTCCTGGGACCCCGATCTTGTCCGTGAAGTCGCGGACAAGATCCGGCGGCAGCTGCTCGCCGTGGGCGCGCGGCACAGCCTGGCGCCAGTGCTCGACGTGGCCCGGGACCCTCGCTGGGGGCGTTTGGAGGAGACGTATGGCGAGGACCCGGTGCTGGCCGGGACGCTGGGGGTTGCCTACGTGCGCGGCCTCCAGACCGACGACTTGTCGCAGGGTGTCCTAGCAACGGGGAAACATTTCCTGGCTCACGGGCTGTCCGAGGGTGGCCGCAACCACGCGCCCGTGCAAATCGGGCCGAGGGAGCTGCGCGAAGTCTTCGCCGAGCCTTTCGCTGCCGCGATCCGCGAGGCGGGCTTGAGCTCGGTCATGAGCTCTTACAGTTGTGTCGACGGGCTTCCTGGCAGCGGCTCGGCGGAGATCTTGACACGGCTGCTCCGTGACGAGCTCGGGTTCGAAGGCATGGTCGTGGCCGACTATTACGCGGTTACCCTGCTGATGCGGTACCACAGGGTGGCCGCCGACCGCTCCGAGGCTGCCGTCAAGGCTCTCAACGCCGGCTTGGACCTCGAACTTCCCGCCTTGGACTGTTTTGGCGTGCCCCTCAAGACTGCGATCAACAAGGGGCAGGTCGCCATGGCGACGGTCGACACCGCCGTTCGCCGAGTTCTCACTTCCAAGCTGCGCCTAGGCTTGTTCGAGTCTCCCTACGTGGATGCCGGCCGAGCCGGGCTCGTTTTCACCGACGCGGCGAACGCCAAACTTGCCAAGCGGGCCGCCTCCCGGGGAATCGTGCTCTTGGCCAACAACGGCGTTCTGCCATTGTCGGGACAGGTATCGAAAGTGGCGGTCATCGGTCCGGCGGCTGATGACCGGCGCTTGCTGCAAGGCGATTACCACTACCCGGCGCACCAGGAATTGACGCTGGACACCAGTAGGCACGCCGCCTTGGAGGCACTGACCGACGGCAGCGCAGACGGCGAAATCTCAGACCTCATCCGCCTGCCCAGTGGCAAAGGGGCGCTCAAGCCCGGCGAGTATTACACAGAGCACGTCACTCCCGTGGCGGGGCTCAGGGCGGCCCTCGGCGCCCGGGCCGAAGTGACGTACGAGAAGGGTTGCGAGTTACTGGGCGAGGACCGCGCCGGCTTCCCGGCCGCGCTTGCGGCGGCTACCCGGGCCGATGTTGCCGTGGTGGTGGTCGGCGGGCGCTCCGGATTGCACGAGAGCTCAACGGTGGGCGAAGCCCGAGATGCCACAGACCTCAGGTTGACGGGCGTCCAGGAGGAGCTGGTGAGTGTCGTGGCGGCCACGGGCACTCCTACGGTGCTTGTCGTGATGAGCGGGAGGGCTCACGTATTGAGCGAAGTGGCTCATCGGGTGCAGGCCCTGTTGGTCGCCTGGCCCCTTGGGGAACAGGGCGGCAACGCCTTGGCAGACGTGCTCTTGGGTAAGGCGGAGCCCACCGGCAGGCTGGCTGTCACGCTTCCAAGGTCTACGGGCCAGGTGCCGCTCTACAGCAGCCACCGTTCTGGGGGCGGGC
>JBEKLG010000201.1:0-2627 GCA_050010315.1 Acidimicrobiales bacterium | reverse complement strand
ATCGTCCCGTTCAGCACGTAGCACCCGGCGACGGCGCCGACGCGGGGCACGCGGAAGATCTCGCGCACCTCGGCCTCGCCGGTCACGACCTCCTCGTAGACCGGGGCGAGCATGCCGACCATCGCCGCCTCGATGTCCTCCACGAGCTTGTAGATGATCTCGTAGGTGCGGATCTCGACGCCGTGGGCCTCGGCGAGTTCGCGCGCCCGGCGGTCGGGGCGGACGTTGAAGCCGATGATCGTCGCCGCCGCGGCCACGGCGAGCTGGACGTCGTACTCGGTGATGCCGCCGACGGCCCGGTGGACGAAGGCGATCTTCACGTCCTCGCGCTCGAGCCGCCGCAGGCTCTCGGTCACGGCCTCGAGCGAACCCTGCACGTCGGCTTTCAGCACGAGGTTCAGCGTCGTCGTCTCCCCGCGCCGAATTTGCTCGAAGATGTCCTCGAGCTTCGCGCCCGAAGCCGGGGCCGAGGGCGAAGGCGCATATCCGGCGTAGCGCTGGCGCTGCTCGCGGGCCTCGCCGATTGTCCGGGCAATGCCGAGATCCCCGGTCGCGCGCAGCTCGTCACCGGCCGTCGCCGGCTCCGACAGCCCGAGCACCTGGACCGGCATCGAGGGGAGTGCCTCTTTCACCTGGTCGCCACGCTCGTCGATGAGGGCGCGCACCTTGCCCCAGGCGGGTCCGGCGACGATCGTGTCGCCGACGCGCAGCGTCCCGGACAGAATGATGACGGTCGCCACCGGGCCGCGGCCGACGTCGAGATTCGCCTCGAGCACCACGCCGCGCGCCGCTGCCTCGGGGCTCGCCTTCAGCTCGAGGACCTCGGCGAGCACGGAGACCTGGTCGAGCAGCTCGTCGATCCCAAGACCCTGCAGCGCCGAGGTCTCGACGGTGATCGTGTCCCCGCCCCAGGCCTCGGGAACCAGTCCCTGCTCGGAGAGTTGCTGGAGGACCCGGCCGGGATCGGCACCTTCCTTGTCGATCTTGTTCACGGCGACGATGATCGGCACGCCCGCCGACTTGGCGTGGTTGATCGCCTCGATCGTCTGCGGCATGACCCCGTCGTCCGCCGCGACGACGAGTACGACGATGTCGGTGACCTGCGCGCCGCGGGCGCGCATCGCGGTGAAGGCCTCGTGCCCCGGCGTGTCGATGAAGCTGATCCGCTGGCCGGCGCGCTCGATCTGGTAGGCGCCGATGTGCTGGGTGATGCCCCCCGCCTCGCTGTCGACGACGTTCGTCTTGCGGATCCGGTCGAGAAGGAGGGTCTTGCCGTGGTCGACGTGGCCCATCACCGTCACGATCGGCGGGCGGAGACGCAGCATCGCCGGGGTGATCTCCGCCGCCTCGTCGGAAAAAAAGCGCGCCTGCAGCGCGGCTTCCTGCTCCTCGCCGGGGTCGACGAGCGTCACCCGGGCACCGATCTCCGCCGCGAACAGCTCGACCATGTCGTCGGAAAGCGACTGGGTCGCCGTCACGACCTCACCTTGGAGGAACAGGAATCGGATGACGTCGCCGGCCGAGCGGTTGAGCTTCGGTCCGAGCTCCTGGGGGGTGCTGCCTCGCTCGACGATCACCTCGTGGTCCGGCACCGGCGCGTTCGACGGGACGTACGTCGCGACCTGGATCGGCTCGAGCTCCTCGACGTCACGGCGACGACGCTGCCTCCGCCGCTGCGGCTGCCGCGAACGACCCCCAGGACCCCCGCGCCCCCCAGCCGCGGGCGATCCGCCGGCCCCTGGCGGGCGGCCCTGGCCGAGGCCGCCGGGACGACCGCCGAAGCCGCCGGGACGGCCGCCGCCGAAGCCCGGCCGCGGGCCGCCTCCCGGCGCCGACCGGGCACCGAACCCGCCGCTGCGCGCTGCGCCCGAGGGCGCGGAACGCGGACCGGCCTGCGACCGCGACGCTCCGAGACCAGGCGGGGGTGGGATCGGCCGGTCCGCCGCCGAACGGGGTCGGCCCGGCGGGGGCGGGATTGGCTTGCCGCTCTGACTCGTGAGCGGCCGACGCAACGGCACCTCGGGCGGGACCGGGGGGCGCGTCCCCGCCGGACGGGGCGGGGCGATCTCACGAGACTGGAGCGGTCGGACCGGTGCCGGGCGCACGACCGGCGCCTCGCCGAGCTCCGAGGCCGGGCGGCTGCGGACGACGCGGTGAACCGCGGCCGCGGTCCTGGGTGGCGGGGCGGGCTCGGGGGTCGGTTCGGGTTCGACGACCATGGCCCTCGGCGAGGCGGGCTTGGCGGGCTCGGGCGGCGTTTCGGGTTCAGACGAAGCCTCCCGGATCAGGCCCTCGCGCTCGGCCTTGCGCCGGACACGATCCGCCTGCGCGTCCTCGATCGACGAGGAATGGCTTTTCACCCCGATGCCGAGGGACAGGGCGAGGTCGAGCGCCTCTTTGTTCGTGAGGCCGAGCTCTCGCGCGAGCTCGTAGACGCGCAGTCTCCTAGCCAAGTTCCTCGCAGCCCCTTCGCACGGCGCAGCTCGCGCGCCGGAACTCCGGCGCTTGACAGCCCCGTCCATCCTCGCACACGGCGGCTCGCGCCGTGCCCGGAGAGCCGCCCGGTGCGGCCTGGACGGGCTGGCCGAGCTTCACCGCTGGCGGGCCGCTACGAGGCGCCGTTCGCT
>JBEKLG010000200.1:0-2705 GCA_050010315.1 Acidimicrobiales bacterium | reverse complement strand
ACCCCGCAACCTCTGGTCGTGCACGCATTGACACCTTCCGCCCTCGCGGGGAGCGCGAGTTGGGGCTGTCTCCCGAGACCGCCCGGCGGGCGGTGCGGGTTTCCCGGCCGGCCGCCCCGGCGGGCCGGCCTGGCGACGCGAACTAGGAACAGCCGCTCGTCGCTCCGCAGCTCGGGCAGGCGAAGCAGGACCCGGCCCGCTGCATGACGTTGCCGCACGAATAGCAGAACGGCGCGTCACGATTCTCGAGCGACATCTGGTGGACGACGGCCAAGCTGTCGCCGCCCTCGCCGAAACGCTCTTGCTCGCGCTTGGCGGCGTCCGTGAGCTCGATGTCCTCGAGCCCGGGCAGGGTCGGCTGCTTGCGCTCTCGGGTCGAAAGGATCCCGAGCTCAACCCTTTCGTCATATGGCAGGTAGTCGAGAGCGAGGCGCCGGAAGATGAAATCGACGAGGCTCGAGGCGATCCGCAGGTCCGGGTCGTCGGTGATCCCGGCCGGCTCGAAGCGCATGTTCGTGTACTTGCGGACGAACTCGGCGAGCGGCACGCCGTGCTGGAGGCCGAGGCTGACGGCGATGGCGAAGGCGTCCATGACGCCAGAGAGCGTCGAACCCTGTTTCGAGACCTTCAAGAAGACCTCACCGGGACGGCCGTCCTCGTACTCCCCGACGGTCACGTAGCCGTCGCAGTCGGCGACGCGGAAGGCGAACGTATACGAGCGCCGGCGGCGGGGCAGATGCGTCCGCGTCGAGACCCCGGGTGTCGTGACGCGACCGGCGAGCGCGTTCTCCAGTTCGGCGACGCGGGCGTGCAGCTCGCCGAGGGCCGTCGCGTCATCCACGCCGGGCTCGCCCGCAGCCCTCACCGTCGACAGGGGCTGGGCGATCTTGCAGTTGTCACGGTAGATCGCCACCGACTTCAGGCCCATCTGCCAGGCGTCAATGTGCAGCCGCTCGATCTCGGCGACGGTCACGTCCTCGGGCAGGTTCACCGTCTTTGAGATCGCGCCCGAGATGAACGTCTGCACCGCCGCCATCATCTTCACGTGTCCGAGGTAGTCGATGACGTTCTCGCCCATCGAGCAGGCGAACACCGGCAGGTGCTCCACCTTCAGGTACGGCGAGCCGACGATCGACTTCTGCTCGTCGAGGTAGGCAACGATCTCCACGATCTCGCCGTCTGAGTAGCCGAGGCGGCGCAGGGCCCGCGGCACCGTCTGGTTGACAATCGACATCGTTCCCCCGCCGACGAGTTTCTTCGTCTTCACGAGCCCGAGGTCAGGTTCGATGCCGGTCGTGTCGCAGTCCATGAGGAACGAGATCGTCCCGGTCGGAGCGAGCACCGTCGCCTGGGAGTTCCGAACCCCGTGCGCCTCGGCGAGATCGACGGCCGCGTTCCACGCCTCCTGCGTCGCGGCGAGCAGCGAGACCGGCACGAGCGAGGCGTCGATCCCGTCGAGGGCGCCGCGGTGCATCCGCAGGACGTTGCCCATCGGCTCGGCGTTCTCGTGGAAGCCCGCGAAAGGCCCCATGCGCGCCGCGAGGCGCGCGGATGTCACGTAGGCGTACCCGGTCATGAGCGCCGTCACCGCCGCGGCGAAGGCGCGCGCCTCGTCCGAGTCGTACGGCATGCCTAGTGCCATCAACATCGCGCCGAGGTTGGCGTAGCCGAGGCCGATCTCTCGGAACCTCCTCGTCGTCTCCGCGATCTTCTCGGTCGGGTAGTCGGCGTTGCCGACGAGGATCTCCTGCGCCGTAAAGACGACCTCGACGGCCGCCCGGAGGCCTCCCGCGTCGAAAGAGCCGTCGTCACCGAGGAACTTCAGGAGGTTGATGCTCGCGAGGTTGCACGCCGAGTTGTCGAGGTGGACGTACTCGCTGCACGGATTCGAGGCATTGATCCGGTCGGTGTTCGGCGCGGTGTGCCAGCGGTTGATCGTCGTGTCGAACTGCAGGCCCGGGTCGGCGCACTCCCACGCCGCCTGCGCGATCTCGTGGAAGAGCCCCCGGGCCCTGACCGTCTCGATCGTCGCGCCGCTCGTGCGGGCGACGAGATCCCAGCCGCGGTCCGCGAGCACGGCCTCCATGAACTCGTCACTCACCCGGACCGAGTTGTTCGCGTTCTGGTACTGAACCGAGTGGCTGTCCTCGCCGTCGAGATCCATGTCGAACCCCGCCGCGGCGAGGGCGCGGGCCTTGCGCTCCTCGCGGGCCTTGCACCAGATGAACTCCCGGATGTCCGGGTGGTCGACGTCGAGGATGACCATCTTCGCCGCGCGACGCGTCTTGCCCCCGGACTTGATCGTCCCCGCCGAGGCGTCGGCGCCGCGCATGAAGCTCACCGGGCCAGAGGCCGTGCCTCCTCCGGCGAGAAGCTCACGCGAGCTGCGGATTTTCGAGAGATTCACCCCGGAGCCCGAGCCCCCTTTGAAGATCGTCCCCTCCTCGACGTACCAGTTGAGGATCGAAGGCATCGAGTCTTCGACGGCGAGGATGAAGCAGGCTGACGCCTGCTGGGGCACGTCGCGCACGCCGATGTTGAACCAGACCGGCGAGTTGAACGCGGCCTTCTGGAAGATGATGAGGTGCTTCAGCTCGTCGCAGAACGTCGCCGCCTCGCCTTCGTCGGCCAAGTACCCGTCGCGCAGGCCCCACGTCGTGATCGTGTCGACGACACGGTCGACGACTTGCCGCAGCGAGCTCTCG
>JBEKLG010000199.1:0-2764 GCA_050010315.1 Acidimicrobiales bacterium | reverse complement strand
ATTGACGGAATCCAACGTCGACAGGAACTTCGTCGATGGGCGGAAGGAACGGTTCGTCTGCGGAGCGGACCTCGGGCTGCGTGTGGAGCAGGACGTGGCCTTCTTCATCGGCATCTAGTTCGGCGCGACAGGTTGCCGGGAGGCCACGTCGGTGGAGTGCGTCGATGACTCCTCGGAATGTGGAGGCAGCGTTGTATGGGATCCTGGCGACCTGTGAGCCGCCCACGAAGACGTTGACTTCCCCGGCGCTCTGGCCTTTCGTTTCGATTCTCAGATCGGCGGTGACGAGTGGCCCGTATTCGTGGAGGAGGCGGCGTGTTTCGCGACAGAAAGAGGTTCCATCCGCCGGGAACGTGCCGAGGGACTCGCGGAGGGTCGGCCAGGTGAGCCAGGTGGCGGCAGGCGGCGGCGGCGAGTAAACGTGATGTCGCAATATCGGCATGGCACGACGCTAACGGGAGGAACGGACGAATCGTGTCAAGGAGTGGAAGGCGGCGACTGATCGAGAGGTGCTTGACGTACCGCTCCCCGCGCGTCGACGCGCCATCCCTTTTCCTGCGTTTCCGACCGGTCGTCTTGGGGCGGTGAGTTGCTCAGCTGGCGAGTGGGACGGCAGGACTCGATCGACGGTCGCTGGGAAAACCAGATCGACAGCAAGTACGAGGACGCGGACGAAAGCTCCAGACAGTTCAAACCGACCAGAGCCTCCTAACTGGAGGGGGTAGCCGGTGTGGTCGCCGGGGGAAGGGGGAAGCCAACCCAGACCCCGGCGGTCGCTCATTCGGACCCCCTTCGACACCGGATAACTTCGCCGTCTGCGCTCCCCGGCGACGTGCATTATCGCAGGTCCGCACAGCGTTCAGGCCGACATAGCTTCTAAGCAGTTGGTCGCAGGTTCGAATCCTGCTTGGGGTGCTCGGCGGGCCCGCGTTCGACGGCGATCGCGGACCAAGGTGAGCAGGCCGCGATGTCGACGAATAGCGTTTCCCGTGCTATGCGGGGCGACCTGTGGATCGCCACCACCGGCACGCCCTACCCGATCGAGGTGGTCAAGCTCGGGAGCGGCGGGGCGAGGCTGACGTTCAGCGGCTGGGGCAGCTTCAGTTTGCCGACACCGCCGACCATGGTCGTCGCGCTCGTTGCCGGGCGCGTGATCGGCGCCGCTTCGGGTCGTGCCCTGCAGACAGAGCAATTCGGTGGGCCGCGCGCTCTGTCGGGCGCCGCTCGGCTCGAACGGGCCTCGTCCTGGCTGGGAGAGTCGACGGATCAGCCTGTTGGCTTCGGCGTCGGTGACGACCAGGTCACCTCAACGGTGTTGGAGTATCCGTACGGGAAGGAGTGCTTCGCCGAGATCCAGCTCCGGAAGTAGATTGGCGCACCGCCGGTGGTTGCCGCAACGAAGCCGCGTACTCGGAAGGTCGCGATGCCGCGGCGATTAGTGAGTGCGGTGACGACACGCTTGGCAAGGGGTTGCCCGTTGATGGAAGCCCGTGGCCGCTGTCGACCGTGCTTGGCGAGGGCCGTCTGCTTCAGCGTCACCTGGATGCCGGCGATCGGACGGGGAATGCCGTTGGCGTTCTCGACCTGCGCCTGAAAGACGACCGTGTGACCCGATGGGACCGGGACATCCACTTGGCGCGGCGTCAACACCAGGAAGCGATTCACCACTTGAAACACCTGGCTTGTCGAAATCGCCTCAGGGCACGGCGAAACGGCCGACATGACGAACGGCGTGAGGATGCCCGGGTTCGTCCCCGGGTCGGGCGAGCTGACGACGTAGAGCGCGGTCTGACCCCCCGGCAGGACTGCCGGGCCGGAATCGACGTCCCAGTATGCGCTCAACTGGCCACCGGAATTGTCAGCAAAATGCGGTCGAATGGGATTTCCTGTCCGGTTCGTGACCCGGACGGAGACACTCCAGACACCCTGTTGCGCCGAAACGACCTGCACGGACTCGATGCGGAGCTGCAACGGAGCGGTCGCGCTCAACGCGAGACCGAGAAACGCGAGCGACGGGGCGAACAGCGCCGTCGTCAGGACGACCCGGAGGCTCGCGAGACGCTTCAGCGACGAGACCAAGGGCAACGGGTCGGGGACCGGCCCCGGGACGGCGACGGCGGCTGTCCACAAGGGCGCGATCTCAAGCCAATAGCCGTCCAGCGGGCGGGTGCTCACGAAGAACACCAGCCCGGCGAGGATGACCCCGGTCCGCCACAGCCCCCTGAACCACGCGGCGTAGGCGACGAGGAGGGCGACGAGGAGGGCCAGCGTGGCGTCGGTGTACCAACCGAGGTTCCCGCCCCCGGCATGCAGGAGAAGCGTCAGGTCGACGAGGCCCTGGCCGAAGGGGATGGCCTGCTGCGCGAAGGGGGTGATGACGCCGTGCCACCAGGCACTCGCCCCCCAGGCGATGAACGGGAGGTTCACGGCGCCAAAGGTGGCCAGTGCGACGAGGGCGAAGCGCGCCACAAGACCGGCAGAACCGATGTTGCCGAGTCGGCGGGATCCGGCCCGCCAGATGCCGACGATGAGGAACAGCGCCATCAGCCAGACGATCTGCTCGACAGCGCACGCGAGCCCGAGGCAGACCGCGCGGGCGAGGTCGCCTCCCGAGAGGTATCCGTATTCGCCGATGTCTGTCCATCGCCAGATGGCGATGAGCGCGAAAGGCAGGAGCATCGTGTAGAAAGAACCCCCCATCTCGAACCCGAACAGGAGCGGAAGTTCGAAGACGACGATCACCGCGAGGGCGCGGAGCCGTTCT
>JBEKLG010000198.1:0-4621 GCA_050010315.1 Acidimicrobiales bacterium | reverse complement strand
CTGTCTATAGGCGCGGCCGCTGGCTTGACCCTCGGCCTCGTCGGCACGGCAGCCGCCGTAACAATCAGCCACTCCCCGGCGGCACCCTACAGGGCATGCTCGAACGCGAAGTCGGTGTTGTCCGTAGAGGTGCACGGGAAGTGCCCGGCAGGTACCGTTCTGGTGATAGTCGGAGCGAAGGGCGCGCCTGGAGCCATCGGTGACAACGGCATCAACGGAGCCCGTGGCCCGAAGGGCGCGACCGGAGCCAGAGGTAAGACCGGCCCGAAGGGCGCGGCTGGAGCCAACGGCACCAACGGCGCGAGTGTCCGCATCACCGCGGGCGTTCCGATCGGATCCTGCACGACAGGTGACAGCGATGTCGACCTCGCTACTGGCGAGGTCTACACGTGCACCACGGGTGCCTGGGTGAACTCGAGCTACAGCATCATGGGGCCTGCGGGTGCAAAGGGAGCGATGGGCGCAACCGGTCCCGCCGGTCCCGCTATGTGGATCTCCGGAGGGATCAACACCTACAGCCTTGACTATTCCACTGAGACTCCCGTCAATCTCCTCGCGGCGGACATAATTACTAATCGAATTGCGGTAGTGGGACCGATAACTGACGTGGCCGATCCCGCTTGCGCTTTGGGCTACATACAATGTGGCATCCTTTACACACCGAGCGCCACAAGTATTGAGACACTGATGTCGTCACCCGCGATCGATCAGACGTTCACCTTCAGTATCGAGAATCTGAACGGAACTCCGGCTCAGTTCTACGGCGGGGCCGGCGTTAAGGTGGGCGACTCGAGTAACGATGGAACCTGGATTCTTGGGTTCACTACGACGACCTTTGTGTGTCAGGTGACGAGTGTCACAACCCCGGCGATTACCTGTTATTGAGGTAACCAGGAGACACTGCTCCGAACAAGTAGTTTGATGCTTCAAAACTGCAGGGATGGAGGTGTTTCGATGGCTCCATCCCTGCAGTCGTCTAACAAGGGTTGCTCTCTATAGCGATGAACCACCTGGCACTGACCTACCCCCCAGCCCGCTCGGCGCCCTCGCGCTCGCTCGCCACCCGCACTCTTCCGGGGCGTCCGTCGCTGCCCGGTCGTGGCGTCGCGCCAGGGTGCGTTGTCCCTGGTCCTGGGCTCGGCGATACCTTGCAGCGTGCCGAGGTGCCCTCATGGCCGTCCAGAAAGACGAGCGGCCACCCCAGTCGGCTGCGAGGCTCGTCATGCTCTTGAGGTCGAACATGACGCTCATCCAAGTCACCGATCTCCAGTCCAGGTCCACTGTCACGTCGTCTGGACACCACGGCCACGGCAACTTTCGTGCCCCCTCGGTTGAGGGGGCCGCAGGGGTTCTTCTAGCACGGCCAGGTATCGGAAATCGGTGGGTCGCCGCGGTCGGCTGAGAGCGGGTGCGTGCCCTGTAACGGCACCTGCAAACTGCGGAGGTTTACGATCCTCGGTCACTGCCGGGCCGGAGACGCGCACATAACAACTAAGGCATGAGGCCAATCGCTGTGGCCAACAGGCACGTAATCGGCGATTTGCATCCGCGGAACTGTCCCAGAACAATGACAATGCCCCTGAGGGTCACCGCGTCATTTGTTGGTTCTCAATAGTTTCGGGAACACTGGAGAGTTTAGCCTGACTTGAATTGATGATGACGACGTCGGTTGTCGTCGGCTGAACGCGTCCAGCAACATTGAAACGGCACGTCCCGTTCCGAAGGAGGGTGATCGGCCCGGCTTGAGCGAACAAGTCGGACTACCCGTCACTCCGAACCGGGACGGCCGTGCCACCCCTCACCCGTTTAAGGAAAGGAAGGGATGGCGATGACCATGCTAGAAGCGCGTCGCGTGACCGGAGGTGTCGACACCCACCTCGATGTGCATGTCGCTGCTGCACTGGACCCCCTCGGTGGCCTCCTCGGCACGGAGTCGTTCGAGGTCAACCCTGCCGGCTACCAATCGTTGCTCTCATGGCTCGAGAACTCCGGCGCCGTCGGAAAGGTCGGTGTCGAAGGAACCGGTTCCTATGGAGCCGGGCTCGCACGGTTTCTTCGCCAACACGGCGTGAGCCTCATCGAGGTCGACCGGCCCAACCGAGCTGAACGCCGCCGTTCGGGAAAGTCCGATCCCCTCGACGCGGTGGAAGCTGCCCGAGCCGCGCTCAGCGGTCGAGCGAAGAGCCTCCCGAAGTCAAGAGACGGCGCGGTCGAGGCGATCCGGGTCCTTCTCGTCGCCAAGCGCTCGGCACGCCAGGCGCGGGTGAAAGCTGTCACCCAGGTGCGCCACCTCGTCATCACGGCTCCTGATGAGCTCCATCGCAGGATGAAGGGCCTGAGTGTCTCCGCCCTGGTCGAAGAGGGCGCCAAGCTCCGCCCGTCACGATCGACCGATCCGGTCGTTGCCGCGACGAAGGCCGCCATCTCGTCGCTCGCCCACCGGATGCAGGCGCTCGAGTCAGAGCTCGACGAACTCGCCGAGATGATCAACGCGCTTCTCGTTGCGACCGCGCCCGATCTGCTCGCCTTGTCCGGGATCGGACCCGACACCGCCGCTGCTCTTCTGGTGTGCGCCGGCGACAACCCCGAACGACTCCGTTCGGAGGTCGCTATCGACTCGACAGCGGCGGTGATCGTCAAGCGAACAGCGCGCTGTGGCGCATCGTCATGGTTCGGATCGCGCACGACCCCGAGACCACGGCCTACTTCGAACGCCGTGTGAAAGAAGGCCGCACCAAGCGCGAGGTCATCCGCATCTTGAATGCGTTACGTTGCCCGCGAGGTCTACCGCCACCTATCTCGCGGCTGAGTCCGTGGCCGTGGGTCTGGCTCATCCCATAACTGTCACCCGAACGGGCTGACTTTTGCGCGATTCGCCGACCCACGGCCCGGCAGGTCAATTCTTCGAAACGCGTGGCCTCATCAGAGCTTGCCCTCCCACCCGGAGTGGCTCTTCATTGTTCTGCCCGCTGTTTTCACTCCCGAGCCCCGCAGGGACTTGACAACTGATAGGAGCATCGTGCAGCCGACAGGATGCCTCGGGGTCGCGCGCCCGAGCCACTTTCCGAAGGCGCCACAGCGATCGCGAATAGCCTCTGACCTGGGGTTCTCTTGGTGGAGGTGAGCGGACTCGAACCGCCGACTTCCACGTTGCGAAAATGGATCGCCGTAACCCTGTGAACAGGATTTACGCGAATCCACCTCTTCTCGCTTGCGGCAGCACGCGGCAGCACGCGGCAGGATGCGGAATTTCAGACGCGCCCGTTCGCGCCCGTGACGCGCCCGAACCGAAGGTCAATCCATCCGAGTCAAGACGCTCCACCGACTCGCCTCGGAAATGCCGCTCCGAACCGGCGATCAGGGATACCCACCCACGGCACGCTCCGAGTCAGAGCGGATTGGCGTGGGGGTTCGCGTTGGAGGGCCGACGTCGCGGATCTCCGACTGGCGATGACGACGTTCGACTAACGTGAAAGTTGAAGGGGAGTAGCCCAAGACCGGTAATCGACATGCTGGCGTCGAGAGGCGCCCGGTTGCCGGGTCTGCAGTTGTTGCAGGCGGGCGAGACCTTCGTCTCAGCCGTGTAGTTGCCGTGGCCGGGGCGAGGACACCCTTCGTCCCGGCTGGAAAGGTTCTGATGAACCTCGCCATTGCCGCAACGGTATTTCCGATCATCTTCATCGGTGAGCTACCGGACAAGACGATGTTCGCCTCTCTCGTGCTGGCGACTCGGGGAAAGCCGATGGCGGTCTGGTTCGGGGCAGCCGGTGCGTTCGTCGTTCACGTCGTCATCGCCGTAACGGTCGGCGTCGTCCTGTTCCGGGTTGTGCCTCATCGGACGATCGAAGGCCTCGTCGCCGGAATCTTCTTCTGCGGCGCACTTCTTGCCTTGCGCGAGGTGGCGAGGGAGCGGCGAGGTCAAGACGGTAAGGAACGACTCATCGAGACTGAGGTCGCATCTCGTCGACAAACGGCGCTCACCGCTTTCGTGGTGATCTTCATCGCCGAGTGGGGAGACCTAACCCAGATCCTTACGGCCAATCTCGCAGTTCACTATCACTCACCTTTTTCGGTTGGCCTCGGAGCCCTTGCAGCATTGTGGACGGTCGCGGCGATTGCCGTGATAGGTGGGAAGGGCATGCCCCGGTTCGTCAGCGTGGTAACAATCCGGACGGCGACTGCCGTCGTGTTGCTCGTTCTCGCCGTGCTCGCCGCGTGGTCGGCGGCGAGATAGTCGCGCATCTGTCATCGAGGAGAATCGGCTTCGCTCAATCCCTTGCGGAGCCCTCGCCGGATGCCTCCGTGATCGCTACCGAGGCGTAGTTCGACGCGAGATAGAACTCTCGATCCCCAAGCTCCGCTCGGGCTCGTTCTTCCCCCAGTGCAAACGCCTTCTGGCTGTGGTCAGCCAGATATGGTCATCTCGTGCCACAACCCGCCATTCAAGTTGATGTTGTTTCCGTTGGCCTGACCGGGAGCGGAATCGCCGACGTAGGTGTACAGGGGATGGTGGTCATAGGTGACCTGGGCTACTCCGACTGACCGCCTGATCGTCCCTAGCTTGCCCGTCACGCCCGGGCCGGCGGCGGGAGTCCCGATGACCGGCGGCCAGTACACGGCG
>JBEKLG010000197.1:0-2823 GCA_050010315.1 Acidimicrobiales bacterium | reverse complement strand
TCGCCCGAGCATCCCGCGGGAGAGCACGAGATGCCGCCGAAGTTTGCGACGGCCTGGACCGGACAGTCCGCGGGACGGTCATGTCTCCTTGCGCCTGACGGGTAGCTCACGCGCCGGAGCTCCTCTACGTCGCGGGCGTGACGGGGGCGGTCCTTCGCCGCCGGGCAGCCGGCGGCCTGTATGTGGCGAGAACTCATCCGGCCAGTTCGCGCCGCGAGTCGATACTCGCGCATGACGCCACCGAAGATCTCGGCTCGCAGCAGGAGCTTCGGGCTGGGACCGTCAATCGTGTGGGAGCGACCCTCAAGCTACGTGGAACCTGTTGAGCCAGCACCCGGTCCGGGGTGTTCGCTGTAGCGAGCGACACACCTGGCCAGAACCTGCTCGAAATGACGGAGACGGAAGACAGGCAATCTCTCGGGGCACTCTCGCCGGACGGTCCCACCGACCGCTCGGCGATCGCGTCCGCTCGCGCAGATCGAACGGGCGTCTTGATCGACCTGATCTGCTCTGCCCACGTAGCGCTTGAGCTTCCGGTGGAGCTGACGGGACTCGAACCCGTGACCTACTGGTTGCAAACCAGTCGCTCTAACCAGCTGAGCTACAGCCCCGCAGGCTCAAGCCTACGCGCCCTCGGAGCCGAACTGGCCTCTGAGCCCCTGTTCAGTGCGCCCCCATGGCAGCACGCAGCGTCTCGCGGGCCGACTTCGTCGTCGCGATGACGGCGGAGGGCTCGTAGCCGCAGTGCGCCATGCAGTTGTCACAACGCGGGTCGCGTCCCCTTCCGTACTCGTCCCAGTCGGTCGTCTCAACGAGCTCCTTGTAGGTCGCTGCGTACCCATCGCCCATCAGATAGCACGGACGCTGCCAACCGAGAACCGAGTAGCTGGGTATCCCCCACGGCGTGCACTCGTAGTCGACCTTGCCCTCCAGGAAGTCGAGGAAAAGCGGCGTGTGATTGAGCCGCCACCTTCTCCGTCGCCCATCGCCGAAGGCCTCGTGAAAGACCCGACGCGCCTGGTCGACCGGGAGAAAGTGTTCCTGGTCGGACGCCTTTCCGTAGGCGTAGGCGGGGGAGATCATCATCGCGTCGACTCGCAGCTTGTCGTTCAGGAAATCGAGAACCTCGCGGATCGTCTTGGCTGAATCGTTCGTGAAGAACGTCGAGTTCGTCGTGACCCGGAATCCTCTTGACTTGGCAAGCCGGATCGCCTCGATCGCCGTGTCGAAGACCCCCTCGCGGTCGACAGCCGCATCGTGACGCTCCCGCAGCCCATCGAGGTGAACAGCCCACGAGAAGTACGGCGACGGCTTGAACCGGTCGACGCGCCTTTTCAGCAGGATCGCGTTCGTGCATAGGTAGACGAAGCGCCTGCGCTGGATGAGACCTCCGACGATCTCCTCGATCTGCGGGTGGAGCAGCGGCTCGCCGCCGGCGATTGAGACCATCGGCGCGCCGCTCTCTTCGATCGCGGCGAATGCCGCCTCTGGGCTCAGGCGCTGACGGAGGATATCGGTCGGGTACTGGATCTTGCCGCACCCGGGACAGGCGAGATTGCAGGCGAACAGCGGTTCGAGCTCGACGATCAGCGGGTACTTCTCACGTTTCGTGAGCCGTTGCCTCATGAGGTAGGTCGCCATGCGCAGGTTCTGTCGGATCGGTATGGGCATCAGGTTTCACCGGCCTGTTCGTGTGGTTGGTCGACTGCGAAATCGGGCGTTCAGCCTTGGTCGACCTCGCAGGCGTCGTCGCGACACGCGGCCCTAGTCGGGCGCGTGATTGCGCACCTTGCCATCAGCGCCCGACTTTGGCGCGCCGCGAGTTGCGCGCCGCGTGCGCCTGGTGCGCGGCCTCGGTGCGCGTGCCCGCCGCCGCCGAAGCCTCCTCAATGGCGCGGCACCACCGACCGAGCGCTGAGAGCGGGAAGACGAGTCGGTAGAGGTGGTAGTTCAGATAGAAATCGCCAGGGAATCCCGTGCCGGTGTACCAGGGTTCGTCCCAGTTCCCGTCGGCAAGCTGCGTCGCCGCCAGCCAGGCGACGCCACGGCGTGCTGCCGCCGACCGGGCGTGGCCCGCGGCGATCAGCGCGAACAACGCCCAAGCCGTCTGCGAGGCGGTCGACGCGCCCTGGGCCCGCAGTAACGGGTCATCGTAGGAGCGGATGTCCTCGCCCCAACCGCCGTCGTCGTTCTGGTGCACCTCAAGGAACTCGATGGCACGTCGGATCGGGGGTTCGTCCGGGTCCACGCCGGCCGCGACGAGGGCGGGCACCGCCGCCCCGACGCCGTAGAGGTAGTTCACGCCCCAGCGGCCGAACCATGCCCCATCCTCCTCCTGCGCGGCGAGCAGCCAGTCGACCCCGGCGGCGAGCACCGCGGGATCCGCCGTCTCCTCTTGGGCGAGCATCTCGACGACGTGGGCGGTGACGTCCGCGCTCGGGGGGTCGATGACCGCGCCGAAATCGCAGAAGGGGAGCTCGTAGAGGATCTTCCGCGCGTTGTCGGCGTCAAAGGCTCCCCAGGCGCCGTCCTTGGATGCCATCCCCTGGGTCCAGGCGATCGCGCGTTGCACGGCCTCCGCCGCCGCCGCGGGTTCTTCGGGGACGATCCGACGCAGCGCGAGTACAACCTCTGCGGTGTCGTCGACGTCCGGGTAGTTGTCGTTCTCGAACTCGAACGCCCAACCGCCCACGGGGACCTGCGGCCGGCGCACCGACCAGTCGCCGCGCGCCCGCACCTCTTCAGCGAGCGTCCATCGCGCGGCACGCTGCAGCGCCTCGTCATCCGGGGGGAGACCGGCGTCGACAAGAGCGATCATGGCGA
>JBEKLG010000196.1:0-2919 GCA_050010315.1 Acidimicrobiales bacterium | reverse complement strand
GGCCCCCCGGTGTGGGCAATCGGCTCCGCGGCGGCACGGGCGAGGAGCGGAAGATCCTCGGGCAGGTCGATGTCCGAGGACAGCCTCCAGTCCTCGACGATCGTGCAGTCAAGTCCGAGTCGTTCTGCCTCGCGCCGATGGCGCTGGAATGATCCCGGTCCGTAGGAGAAGTGGAAACCCGCGCCGG
The DNA here is from genome assembly GCA_050010315.1 of Acidimicrobiales bacterium. Taxonomy (GTDB): domain Bacteria; phylum Actinomycetota; class Acidimicrobiia; order Acidimicrobiales; family Bog-793; genus Bog-793. Next base: position 2,732 of record JBEKLG010000196.1, on the reverse strand, counting down.
TCGGCACCGCGGCGACGTTCGTGCCGTCGTGGCGCGAGTCGGGCGCGAGGGTCACCTCTTTTCGCGAGCCGAATTCCGACAGGTCGGTGACGAAAGGGAGGTCGGCATGGGCGACGACCGCGAGCGAGAATCCTTGCGCGGCGAGGTGCGCTACGCCGGTCTCCACTGCCGCCGACAGTCCAAGCCCGGGCGCGTAGAGGACCGTCGCCCCTCGCGTTGGGGCCCAGTCCGCGACGTGACCGTCATCGCAGACGACGTAGACGGGTGTGCCGTGCGCGGCCGCCACGACGATCTCGGCGAGTTCGCGGGCGAGCTTCTCCCTTGTGTCGTCGTCGAGCACCTTGGCTAGTCGAATCTTGGCCAACCGGAACGCTTTCACCGGGACGAGCACGGCGCGCACGGCGGCAGTCTACGGTCGGCTCCCTTGTGGCCATCTGGGCTGGTCGAGCGGATCTTTGGGTCGAAAGCTACGGCGGAGATCGGGAACCGTTATGCGGTCGGGCATTAGCGTGTCGGGCGTGGTCGGCACCACGCGGTTAGGGGATGCGTCCTGGCCGAGGTCTCGTTGAACCTCGCCGTGCTCGGCGCTGGTTCCTGGGGGACGACGATCGCGTCGCTTGTCGCCACGCGCGTGCCTACGACGCTCTGGGCGCGTTCGGAGGACCTCGCCGCCGAGGTGCGTGACCGGAGGACGAACGTCTCCTACCTCGGTGACCGGCGCTTACCTGACCAGCTGCGGGCGACCTCGTCTCTTGCTGAGGCGCTCGATGGCGCCGGGCTCGTCGTGATCGCGCTCCCGAGCCATGGCGTCCGCGCCGTGCTCATGGCGGCCACCGGTTTGGTTCCGGGCGGTGTGCCGGTCGTCAGTCTCTCGAAGGGCCTCGAAGAAGGGACCATGGCCCGCATCTCCGAGATCGTCGAGGAGTGCTGGCCGGGACATCCCGTCGGAGTCCTCACCGGGCCGAACCTCGCCGCCGAGGTGTGTGCGGGTCAACCCACGGCGTCGGTCATCGCCTTTTCTGACGAGGGTCTCGCCAGCGAGATCCGCGACCTGTTCGCCACGGAAAACCTTCGCCTGTATACGAACCCGGATGTGATTGGCTGCGAAATCGCTGGCGCGGTGAAGAACGTGCTGGCGATGGCGAGCGGGATGTCGATCGGCCTAGGGTTCGGTGACAACACCCGAGCCGCCCTGATCACCCGCTCGCTCGCCGAGCTCACGCGTCTCGGCGTCGCGCTGGGCGGCGAGCCACCCACCTTCGCCGGTCTGGCGGGGCTCGGCGACCTCGTCGCGACCTGCACGAGTGTGAAGAGCCGCAACTTCTCGGTCGGCGTCGCCCTCGGGCAGGGCCGCTCGCTCGACGAGGTGGTCGGCGGGACCCGCATGGTTGCTGAAGGGGTGAAGACCTGCCGGCCGGTCGTTGACCTCGCCCGCCGTCTCGGCGTCGAAGTTCCCGTCGCCGAGCAGGTCGTCGCCGTGTGCCATGGGGGTCGCCCGCCTTCCGAGGCGATCCCGCTGCTCATGCGGCGCGCGCCGAGATCCGAGGTTGAGAACCGTGTCAGCCTGGACGCGCCGAGCCACGATGACACTCACGGCCGCTAGCGGGCCCGTTGACCGGCTGGGCGTGGCTGGGATGAGCCGGGACGCGGGTTTCGAGGTCGAGATGCGGCTCATCGCCGCGGGCTGTCGGATGGTTGCTGGGATTGACGAGGTCGGTCGCGGCGCCTGGGCCGGTCCGTTGACCGTCGGCGTCGCGGTGGTGACGGAGGAGTGTTTCGCGAGGTTCCCGGCGGGGGTGCGCGATTCGAAGCTGCTCACGCCGCGACAACGTGAGCGGCTCTTTGCGCCACTGTCCCAGCACGTCCTGTGCCACGCTTTCGGGAACGCGAGCGCCGCCGAATGCGACCGCCTCGGGATGGTCGTGGCGCAGCGCCTTGCGGCGGCGCGGGCGCTCGATGGGCTCGGCGTCGTGCCCGACGGGATCATCGTGGACGGACCGCGGGATTTCACCGGCCGGGCGGGAGCGGTGAGCATCGTGAAGGCCGACCGTCGATGTGCCGTCGTCGCCGCGGCGTCCATCCTCGCCAAGGTGACCCGGGACCGGCTGATGGCCGCCGCTGCTGAGATCCATCCCGGTTACGGGTTCGAGCGGAACAAGGGCTACGCCTCGGTTGAGCATCGCCTCGCGGTGGCCCGCCTTGGCACGACGCCGATCCACCGGATGACCTGGTCGGTCGCGCCTGTCGGCCCGGTCTCGGCCGAGGACCTGTTGCCGGTGCCGTAGGCGACGTTCCGTTCTCACCGGCTATAACGGTCGAAATGGTCTTCGTCCTGGCGCTTCTTGCTGCTGGTGCGAACGCGTTCGCGACGGTCCTCCAGCGACTTGGCCTCGAGGAGGCCCACCCGGTGAGCCGGAGGGGCTACCACTTGATGGTAAGCGTTCTCCGTCGGCCGGTCTGGTTCGCGGGCCTCGCGCTGACGACGGCGAGTTTCCTGCTCCAGGCCCTGGCGCTGTCCTTCGGCAACCTGTCGACCGTGCAGCCGATCATGGTCACCGAGATTCTCTTCCTTGTCGTCATCCTCAGCACCTGGTTTCACCACCAGGTCAAGAGGACCGATTGGATCGCCGTGTTCGGGACCGCCTTGGGTCTCGGCGTTTTCTTATGGCTCAGCTACTCGAAGGAGAGCCACAGCTACCCGACCCAGTACGACTGGGAGCTCCTCCTCGTGG
>JBEKLG010000195.1:0-2921 GCA_050010315.1 Acidimicrobiales bacterium | reverse complement strand
AAGGGCACTCGGGCACCGCCTCGCAGGCAGCACACGACAAGAACTGGGATCTCCTCGAAGTGCTCGACCTGCCAATGGACCGACTTCCGGATCTTGGTCGTCTGCTCGTCGGTCTTGACCAGCCGACCAAGCCCGCCATACAGCCTCCACATCCGCCGGTATTGCGCTGCCAGCGAGGCCTTCACGGCGCGATCCTTCACGACCACGAACTCCCAGCTCTGGCCGTTCGAGGCGGTCGGCGCTTCCAGGGCCAACTCCAAACATCGCAGCACGATGCGGTCGTCGACCGGGTCGGGTAGGACCCGGCGGACCGCCCGCTGGGTGAGCATTGCTTCGGCCAGCGGCATAGCCAGGCGGGCCTCGACCTCGCCGGGATCGCTGGTTGGAGCCAGGGTATCGTCCATGCCAGAGTCTGGCTGGTCTGCGGGTACCTATCCACTCGATTCCCTAAGCGATCGCAGATGGATGCGAACAGATCGGCGCCCCGAAAGCCGGTCCGCCCCGGTAGGGGCCCGCGCCAGATCGACAGATCAGGAGTGGCATTTCCGGGGCAAGTCGGTGGAGTGTCTTGACTCGGATGGATTGGCCCTCCGCTGCAGGCGCGTCACGGGCGCGAACGGGCGCGTCTGAACTGCCGCATCCTGGCGCGTGCTGCCGCGTGCTGCCGCAAGCGAGAAGAGGTGAATTCGCGTAAGTCCTGTTCACAGGGATACGGCGATCCATTTTCGCAACGTGGAAGTCGGCGGTTCGAGTCCGCTCACCTCCACCGAAGAACTCCGGGAGAGAAGGACAGGCACAGGAAGAGGCGCGAAAGGCCGGGGACAAGGGACCGGGGCGAGGCAGGAAGCAGGACAACGGCGGAAGGGCAACGACGGCCGGGAGCGCGGGCCGGGAGCGGGCGAGGGCACGAGAGACACGCGGGCAGCCGGCCGGGCGGTCGGGCGGCGCCCGGCAAGGGCGAGCGCACGGAGCGCACGGACGGCGGGGAAAGAGGCCGAATTAATTAGAAGTTGGCACTCACGAACGCCAACGTCGTACTCACCAGTCGAGTAACAGCAACGCCAAGCCAGGTCCGCGGGTCATCGACGAGGGCAGGCTCAAGCACCACTCCGCGGCCGGTCCACTCAGCAGGTCGGGCTAGCGCCGCCCCCGCCGCACCAATGAAGATCGCGATTCCTGGCGACTCGCGGTGGACAAGAGTGTGCCTGATCTCCTTCAGGCTTAGAGGTCCTATCTGCGCTCAAAGCAGAAAGCTCGGCATCCAGAGGTGTGCCCGGAAACACCTTGGCCATCTCGGCGGCGGGATCGGCGGTGTGGACGACGATGCGGACCTCGCTGCCCTCCACGGCGACGTCGCAGTCCACGGTGAGTTTGCCTACCTCGGGGTGGTCGATGGTCTTGCGGTCCGGGCGGTGCACGGCGACTTCCTGGTGCTTCCAGGCCCTGGAGAAGCGGTCACTGGCGCGGCGGAGGGGTGTTCGTACGATGCCACCCAAGACCACGATCTGGTCGTGGTGGGCGGTCAGGTCTCGGCCACGAGCTCGCCGGGTGACGATCGCGGCAGTGCAGCCTCCTCGGGCCCGACGCGGGCCGGCGCGGGGGCAGTGACCATCTCGTCCTCGCCGGAGACCGCCTCGAGGGTGCGACATGCCGGCTCGGGCAGGACGGAGGTGAGGAGGAATCCCACGACGGCGGCGATTCCGGCGACGACGAGCATCCCCCGCAGCCCGATGTGGCTCTCGAGCTGCGGCACGATGAAGACCCCGGCGAAGGCGCCGAGCTTGCCAATCCCGGCGGCGATGCCGTGCCCGGTCGTCCGCATCGAGACGGGGAAGACCTCGGATGGCAGGACGAACGTCGTCGTGTTCGGACCGAACTCGATGAAGAAGTAGCTCAGGCCGAAGACGGCGAGGAACGGTCCGGCCGCGGCGGTGAGCTGGTGGACCGCCGCGAGCGCAAGGAACGCCACAGCGATCACGGCGAAACCGATGTGCTGCAGCCGGCGGTGTCCGATCCGGTCCATCCGGGAGACGGCGAGGGCATAGCCGGGTAGCGCGAAGACGACGAAGATGCCGAGGGTCCAAACGAGCTTCGTGACGAGGGTCGCGTCCGGGCTGACGTCTTTCAGGATCGCCGGCAACGACAGGGTGTTGCCGTAGTAGGCGTAGTCGAAAAGGAACCAGGTTCCCGCCGTCCCGGCGAGAAGGACGAGCATCCGGCGCTGGCTGAGGAACTGGCGCAACGAGATCCGCCGGGTGCCTTCGAACGTCCCTCCGGGGACGACGACGGCGCCCTCGGAGAACGCGGCGGCGTCGATCGCGGCCTCGGCGGATTCGCCGCGGACGCGGGCACGGAACCGGGGCGACTCGGGCATCCTCGACCGCAGGTAGATGACGGCGGCGGCCGGGAGAGCACCGAAGGCGAGCAGCAGCCGCCAGGTGAGGTCGTGGCCGAGGCCGGAGGCGAGGAGCACGAGCGCGACGAGCGGGCCGACAACCAGGCCGAGCGCCTGCATGGAAAAGACGAGGCCGACGAACCGCCCGCGGTCGACCCGGTTCGAGTACTCGCTCATGAGCACCGCGGAAACGGGGTAGTCGCCGCCGATGCCGAGGCCTAGGACGAAGCGGGCGACGACCAACCAAATGAAGCTCGGCGCGGCCGCGCTGGCGACGGCGCCGACGATCATGATCAGGGCGACGATGACGTACACGCGTTTGCGCCCGGCGACATCGGCGAGGCGCCCGAAAAGCACTGCCCCAAAGAACGCCGCGAGGATTGCCGCTCCCGTGACCCAGCTCGTCTGCGTCGTCGACAGGCTCCACTGCTTCGTGACGAGCGCGGCGACGGTGCTGATGACGAAGAGGTCGTAGGCGTCGGTGAAGAATCCCGCGCCGGAGATGACGACGGCCCGGTGATGGAAC
>JBEKLG010000194.1:0-2982 GCA_050010315.1 Acidimicrobiales bacterium | reverse complement strand
GAGCGCCCGCCAAGCGATGGGATTCCGCGCCACAACGAGCAGCCCCGAGGTGTCCTTGTCGAGACGGTGGACGATCCCGGGACGCAGCGGGCTGCCGGCGCCGGCGCGAGCGGCCTCGGCGAGCTCCGGATAGCGCTCGAGGAGCCCCGCCGCCAACGTCCCCGTACGGTGGCCCGCGCCGGGATGGACGACGACGCCGGCGGGCTTGTCGACGACGATGAGGTCAGGGTCCTCGTAGACGACGGTGAACGGCACACTGCCCGGTTCGGCTGGCGTAAGACCGGAATCGTCGGCTGAGGCCGGAAGCTCGAACTCGAGGGTCGCCCCGGCAGCGACACGAACGTGGCGCGAGGCGACGGTCCGACCGCCAAGGCGCACCCCGCCAGCGGCGATGAGCTCAGCGACCGCTCGGCGCGACCGACCGGTGACGATCGCAACCACCCGGTCGATCCGCTCACCGTCGAGTGCCAGCGGAACGGTCACCTCCGGTGTCACGGTTCGGCCTCCCCGGTGTCACGGTCACGAGTCCGCCTCCCCCCGGCTCGCCACCAGAACGCCACGATGAGCACGGCCCCGCCAACGACGATCGCTGCGTCGGCCAAGTTGAACGTCGGCCAGAAGCCGAGGCGGACGAAATCGACGACCGCGCCGCCGTGGGAGCGGAAGATCCGGTCGGCGAGATTCCCGAAGGCGCCGCCGAGGACCATCCCTTCGGCGAGAGCGACCGGGTAACTCGGCGTCGCGCTCGCGAACCAAATGAGGGTGACGACGGCGATCAAGCCGACGGCGACGAGCGAAACGATCATTCCCGCGCCGAGCGAGAAGGCGACTCCCGAATTGAAGGTGAGGGCGAGTGACAGGGGCCCAACAAGGTGGGTCGGCCCGTTGCGCAACCGGTCGAGAGCGAGCGTCTTCGTCGTCTGGTCGAGGGCGACGACGCCAGCAGCCATGAGCGCGACCACCGGCAGGCGACGCGAGCGGCGGATCTCGCCAGGCGCGCGCCGGTCCGAGCTCAACGCCGCGAGAGCCCTCCGCTCTTGCAGGCCATGCAGAGCCGCGCGTACGGGAGCGCTTCGAGACGCGCCTTGGCGATGAACTCGCCACAGCCCTCGCACGCGCCGTAGGTGCCGTTCTCGATCTTTGCAAGAGCCGCTTCGATCTCGGCGACCGCCTCGAGTGCCTGGGCCGAGAGGGTGAGATCGCGCTCACGATCGACGGCGACCGTCCCCCCTTCACCCGATTCCTCGTCAAATTGGACGTCTCCCGGTTCCATCTCAGCGACGAGCAGCTCCGCCTCCTCCTGCAGGGAGCTCGCCTGCTCGAGGTACGTCGCCCGTTCGCGTTCGAGCACGTTGCGCTGGCGGGCGAGGAAGCGTTCCTCGGTGTAGCCCCGGCGCGGCAGACCGCGAGACGCCGGACGGATGTCCGCCACCTTGGCGCCCGCCCTCACCGGCTGGCGGCGTGCCGTTCTCGTCGCCTTCCCGGCCGCGGCCTTGGCGGTCCGTTTCACGCCTTGCACCTGTGGTCTGGCCTTCGCTGCGGCGGCGACCTTCTTCGTGGCGGCAGGCTTTCCCGCCCCGGCAACCTTTCTCGCGGCAACGACCTTCTCTGCGGTGGCTGGTCTGGCGCGTGCCCCAACCTTCTTGCCGGAGACCCGTTGCGGGGCGGCGGCCTTCGGCGCGGATCCGGACAGCGAGGCCTTCTTCGCGGCCGGCTTCTTCGGCGATGCCGACACCTTGGCGCCCCGCGTCCCGCCGGCGGACGGTCGCGCCGGTGGTACCCGCGGTGCGGGGCGCGCCTGACGGACCGGGCGCGGCGCGGCTGGCTTCACGACCGCGTGCCGCTCGGTTCGACCGGCGACCTTGCCGATGGCCTTTCTCGTCTTCGCCACCGCTTTCGATGCGCGGGCGACGATCGAGCGGCGCGCCGGAGCGGGCGCCGCCTTGCTCGCGTCAGATTTCCCGGGGGACTTCGTTGTCTTGTGGGGCATGGTGGGCTGACGCACCTCTCCGAATGAGGGGATGAGGTTACCCGATCGCCGCGGCCATCGCGCGCGCAACGGCGTCAACGTCTCGTGCGGGCGTTCCTCGGACCGCCGCGGTGGGTCTCGGCTTCGGATACCGCGCGATCGAGCACCCGCCGGACCTGATCGACCTCGACACGCTGGATTCTCAGACGCTTCAGCCGGCTGCGTTCCCCGCTCACGATTTCGACCGCCGACTGGGGGACGCCGAGCAGCTCGGCTACGAGCTCGATGCAGGCGACGTTGGCGCGACCATCGACCGGTGGCGGCGCGACCCGGACGTGGAGGGCGTCACCCCGCCTGCCCGTGACGGCGGCCCGGCCGGCACCGGGGTGGACGTAGAGACGAAGGAGGATCGCCGAAGCCTCCGCTCCCGCCTTGCCTTTGGATGTCTCGCCTTCCTCGGGAGGCTCGATCTCAAACAGGTCCTCCGTCACGGGCGAATACTCTAGGGCGATGCCCGAGAAGACGAGGACGGATTCGTACCCCGAGGTCCCCGCGACGCCGAACTACCCGGCGATGGAAGAGGCGACGCTCGCCTACTGGCAGTCCGACGGGACCTTCGCCGCGTCAGTCGCCCAGCGTGACATCGCCAACGAGTACGTCTTTTACGACGGGCCGCCCTTCGCCAACGGGATGCCCCACTACGGGCACCTGCTCACGGGGTTCGTCAAAGACGCGGTACCCCGCTACCAGACGATGCGCGGCCGGCGCGTCGAGCGCCGCTTCGGCTGGGACTGTCACGGGCTGCCCGCCGAGACCGAGGCCGAGCGCGAGCTCGGCGTTTCAGGGCGCGCCCAGATCACCGCGTTCGGGATCGACCGCTTCAACGACTACTGCAAGACCTCCGTTCTCCGCTACACCGCCGCCTGGGAGCGCTACGTCACCCGCCAGGGTCGCTGGGTCGACTTCGACAACGACTACAAGACGATGGACGCCTCCTACATGGAAAGCGTGAT
>JBEKLG010000193.1:0-3007 GCA_050010315.1 Acidimicrobiales bacterium | reverse complement strand
TGGGCGGTCGTCTGCAGGGCGATGCCGCAGCCCGAGGCAGCGCCAGCGAGGGCAACGAAGCCGACCCCCACCGCAGCGAGCCGGACCCGGCGATTCATCGGCCGGTGCCTGGGCTTCCGCCGCGGGGGGCACCGACCGCGTCGGTGTCCTGCTCGGGCGCGGACTGCGAGATCGGCAGTTCGACGACGAAGCGGGCACCGCCGGTCGGCGCGTCAGTGACCCACACCCGTCCCCCGTGGAGTCGGACGTGCTCCTGCACGAGCGCCAGTCCGAGACCGGTGCCGGCGCCCGCCCCCCGGCTGCCCGCGGTGCCGGGGCCGCGCGCGAACCGCTCGAAGATGCGGTCGCGATCCGCCAGCGGTATCCCCAGCCCGGAGTCGTCGACGCAGACGCGCACGGCGTGATCGTCGGTTTCGACGACGACCTGGGTCACACCGCCGGCGTAACGGTCGGCGTTCTCGATCAGGTTCCCGAAAACGCGTTCGATGCGGCGCTTGTCGACAATGAGCTCGCGGTGATCGCTTTCGCGGTCTATCTCGACTGGCACCTTCTCGTGCCCGCCCGCTGCGACCGCGTGGCGGACGAGATCGCCGATTTCGACCGAATCGGTCGCGAGGTCGGCCGAGCGCGCGTCGAAACGGGAGATCTCGAGCAGGTCACGTACCATGCGCTGGAAGCGACGGACCTCAGCTCCGAGCAGGTCGAGGGCGCGTTGGGCGCGCTCGGGGAGTTCATCGCGGCGCGATTCGATCACCGACAGCGAGGTCGCGAGGGTCGTGAGGGGCGAACGGAGCTCGTGGCTGACGTCGGAGGTGAAACGGGCGTCCCTTTCGATCCGCTGCTGGAGCCGGTCCGCCATGCTGTTGAACGACGACGTCAGTGTGGCGAGGTCACGCTCATCGAGGGTCTCGAGTCTCGTGTCGAGCATCCCGCTCGCGATCGACGACGCCGCCCGGGAGACGTCGCGCAACGGGCGCAGCGTGCGGCCGGCGGCCCAGCGGCCGAGAGCCGCGCCGAGCAGGGTCGTGACGACGGCCGCGGCGATGAGCGACGCCAGAAGCACGTGGAGGGTCGCGCTGGCCTGGCTGAGGCTGAACACGCCGAAGTAGTGGGCGCCGAGCGGCACGGAGATCCCGACGCCGAAGTACGACGCGCCCCGGAACGAGAACGTCTGCTCCACCGTCTCGCCGCTCAAGGTGAGGACGCGGAGCGAAATCGGCAGGTTGCTCTCGGAGAAGGTGAACGGCGACGACGCGACCCACGCGTCGAGGGAGTTGAGGTAGATGAGTGAGTACGACGTCGAGGAGTGGAGCTCGTCGGAGAGCGCGAGCACGTTCGCGAGCAGGATCGCCGGGTCGCGGGCGTAGACGCTCTCGTCCAGCGACGTCGCGTTAGCGATCGCCTGGAGCTCGAAGGAGTGCTCGTCCTGGGCGACGATCGACGAACTCGTCGTGAAGTACGTGATCGAGGTGATGAGCAACGAGAGCATGAAGGCGCCGACCGCGAACCCGGCGGTGATCCGCGCCCGCAACCCGAGGTGCACGAATCGGCCGTCCCCCCGTTGCCCGCCCCGGAGAGGGAGGAGCCGGTGCAGCCGCTCGCCGTGCGGCATCTACGGGGCGAGCTTGTAACCGAGCCCGCGCACGGTGAGCACGTACCGCGGGTTGGCAGGATCGGGCTCGACCTTCGTGCGCAGACGCCGGACGTGCACGTCGACGAGCCGACCGTCGCCGAAGTAGTCGTAGCTCCAGACCCTTTCGAGGAGCTGCTCGCGCGAGAGCACCTTGCCGTGGTTCGCGGCGAGCTCACAGATCAGGAGAAACTCGGTCCTCGTGAGATGGACCTCGTTGCCGCCGAGCCGGACGACGCCCGCTTCCGGCATGATCTCGAGGTCGCCGAAGCTGAGCGTCGACGGGCCCCCTTCGGTCGAGCGCGCCCGGCGCAGCAGCGCACGGATGCGCGCCGCGAGTTCCTTGGGCTCGAATGGCTTGGTCACGTAGTCGTCGGCCCCCGCCTCGAGGCCGGCAACGACATCGTGGGTGTCGGTGCGCGCCGTCACCATGATGATCGGGACGGCGCTCTGGCGACGGAGTTCCCGGCAGCACTCGAAGCCGTCCATGCCCGGCAGCATGATGTCGATGATCACGAGATCGAACGGCTCCGAACCGAGCGACTGGGCGAAGCGGTCGCGTGCCTCCTCGCCGCTTCCGGCCCCGACGACGTCGTAGCCCTCGTCCTCGAGCGCGAGGCCCATCGAGGCCCGGATCCGCTCGTCGTCCTCGACGATGAGGATGCGACTCGCCATCACCCCATCTTGCCGCATCGCGGCCGGGCGTGTTCCTCGGGTCGGTCGCGCCGGTTCGCTACGCTCGATCCGTGAGCTGGGAGTTCGACGCTTTCGTCCAGACCCTGGGGTCGGCGGCCGGAGCAACGGTGCGCGCCTATCGCGCCGACGTCGAAGCTTTCGCCTCCTGGGCCGGACGCACCGGTGTCGACGGACCGAACGAGGTCGACCGGCTGATGCTCCGCCGCTACCTCGCCTACCTCACGACCCGTGGCTACAAGCGCCGCTCGATTGCCCGGAAGGCGGCTGCCCTGCGGCGCTACTTCGCCTTCGCCGAGCGCCGGGGCCTCGTCGGCGAAGACCCGTCGCGCCGTTTGACGGCGGCGTCGGGCGAAGCTCGCTTGCCGCGTGTGCTGGCTATGGGCGAGCTCGAGGTCCTGCTCGAGAGCGCGGTCCCGACGGATCCGCCGGCTGAGCCCCGCGCTGAGGCGACGCGGTTGCGCGACGACGCCGTTCTCGAGCTGCTCTACGGGTCGGGCCTGCGGGTCAGCGAGTGCTGCGGGCTCGATTTCGCCGGCCTCGATCTCGCCGCCGGGTCGGTGACCGTCTGGGGCAAGGGCGGCAAACAGCGGCGCGTGCCGATGAGTGAGCCGTCGAGCGATGCCTGTCGCCGCTACCTCGAAGCGGCGCGCCCGGTGCTGGAAGGGCCTGGGACGCCGCCGG
>JBEKLG010000192.1:0-3047 GCA_050010315.1 Acidimicrobiales bacterium | reverse complement strand
CGATACCGCTGCCGGATCCGGCAACCACGCTGGCGAGGCGAGCGGCGGCGAAGCGGAGGGGGAGCCGCTCGACGAGCAGGGCCTTCATTGCCGTGCTCCCTTCGGGTCCTCGAAGTTTGCTCGCGGGAGCTCCCGGGGCGCGGGGGAGCGCGGTCCGGTCCGGCGCATGGCGATCGCCAGAGGGACCCACGGCCCACCCCGGGCCCGCTCCCACTCCTCGATCGGCCAGCCACGCCGCCGGGCGATGGCGGCGAGCTTGGGCTCCGGGTTGACGACAACCGGGAGGCCGACGGCGTCGAGCATCGGCAGGTCGCTGGTCGAGTCGCCGTAGGCGACGGTCCGTTCGAGGTCGAGACCGTGGGAGGCCGCCCACCCGCCGAGCATGATCGCCCGTGCCTCTCCCGCGGGGGGTGTGGAGACGAGCTCGCCGGTGAAGCGGCCGTGCTCCTCGCCGAGCGCAGCGCAGACGATCTCGTCGAAGAGCGGCCGGAGCGGCGCGATCACGAAATCGAGCGCCCCGGTGATGAGAAGCGTCGGATGTCCGAGGGCGCGGTGGGCACGCACTCGCTCGATCGCGCCAGGAAAGGCCCGCGTCAACAAAAGGTCGCTGAACAGCTCCCAGGAGTCTTCTCGGACGCGGTCGGCGGGCGCGCCCTTATAGCGCCGGTAGAAGGAGCGCAGGAAGTCGCCGCGGTCCCGGCGGTCGATCGCCCAGAGGCGGGGCCCTTCGAAGAGGAGCTCCGCCGCGAGCTGCACGCGGCGCGCCGGCGCGAGATGGCGTGTCGCCAGCCAGCCGTAGGACTCGACGACGTTCGAGTTGATGAGGGTCTGCTCGAGGTCGAAAGCGGCGCAGCGCGGCTCCGGCGTGAGGATCCTGCGCCGCGAGCGGTCTTCCCGCTTCTCAGCCACCCGCTTGCCGGGCGACATGCGGACGCGCCCGTGGGTCACGACCGAGGGGAGATGGACCTCGCGCACGTACCTTGGCCAGTCGAGGACCGCTGGGTCGAAGCAGAACGTCTTCTGGTCGACCGGGTCCAGTGATTCGTAGAGCTGGAGCGTTCGCTCGATGCGGAAACGTGCTTCGGTCTCGATGTACGACCCGTAGAGCTCGACGTAGCCGAGGGCACGTTCGGCGAGGAGCCGCCGGTCCTCGACCCCGAGGGCGCGCTCGGCGAGATCGCCCCGGATTGGCAGGAGTTTCACGAACCGCTCGGCAAGGCTCAGCGCTGCCGCAGCACGCCGCAGGTCTCCCTGGACCTTGCCCCGGCCGGGGAAGGACCACTTCGGCACCACGATCGGTTGCCCGTGCGCGTCGTAGACGGGGTGCTCGGTGAACCATCCCTCGCAGAGCGAGACCAGGGTTCCATAGCGCAGCGGGTTCCGAACGCCCGACGCGACCTGGTAAACGCTCTCGTTCGCCTGGCCGGGCCCTCGGGCCGCTACAGCGATGATCGCCGCGGCAACGAGGTCGACCGGGATCACGTCGACGACGCCCTCGGGCACACCAGGGAACTGCCTCAGCAGGCCGCGCGCATAGGAGATGATCACCGGCTCGGCCATTCGGAAACCGCGGATCCAACCCGGAACGGGGTCGGCAAGGGAGGACTCGACGATCGACGGCCGAACGATCGTCACGGGAAGGACCCCCTTTGTGTCCGCCAGAGCCACCTCCCCGAGCGACTTCGTGAAGGCGTAGGCGTCCGGCCAGCCGAGCGCTTGGGCACGCGCCCGACCGAGCTCCGCGAGACGGTCGGCTACCCAGTCCTCGCGCAGTCTCTCGGTTCTCTCGGCGAGGAGTGCCGTGCCAGCCGCACCGAGCTCACGTCGTGCCTGCTTGCGGAACTTTGCGAGCTGACTCGGGGTGCGGCTCTCCACCTGCGTGTCCGAGCGAGCCCGGCGGGCTGCCTCGACCTCGGCCCGCCAGTCTGGGAGTTCAACGTAGGGGCTCTCCGAGATCGGTTCCTCGAATGCGTCGCCCCGGTGGCCGCTGCTCACATAAGCGGTGGAAACCGCGATCAGGTGGGGGAGCGCCGCGCCAGGCGGGCGGTGCGAGGTAACGAGGTCGTTCATCACCTTCGCTACACGGGAGGGTCCGAGCAGGTTGACCTCGACCACGCTGTCGAGCGGGGCGTCGAAGCTTACCGAAGCGGCGGCGTGGACGACGACGTCGCACTTCGAGAGAACGACCCTTCCCTCTTCGTCGAGGCCGAGACCGTCGGTCGCCACGTCCCCGGCAACCGTCGTCACCCGGCGGGCCACGGTCGCCTCGAAATCGCGGCCGAGTTCGCCACGGAGTCTGTCAAAGCAGTCGTTGCGGATGATCTCGCGGTGGGTGCGGTCGGCCGCGTCCTGCCGGCGGCCAGGTCGGACGACGACGACGACCTCGCACTCTGGGACGCAGCGCAGGAGACGTTCGACGAGCGCGGTGCCAAGGAATCCCGTCGCGCCGGTGACGGCGATGCGTTTGTTGGCGAGCTGATCAGCGATCACGGTTCGGGCTCCCATCGCTCGTTCAACGCCGACGCGCCGCCGAGCGAGAGCGGCGTGGCGGCGTGTAGCGCTTCGAGGGCTTCGGTGGGCCGGCGGGCCGCTCCGGCTTGGCCTTCGCCGAGCGGGCGGGCCTGGTACCGGCGCCCAGCTCGGCGCGCTGGCGGCGCATGGTGCGGACGAGGAGCCAGCCCCCGAGGACGAGGAACAAAGCGCCGAAGATGTTCGCGCTGGTGATGAGTTCGAAGCCCATCATGAAGCTCGCGATGCCAACCATCGAGCCCCGCCGGAAGATGACCCCGGCGGCCATGATCGCAACGAGGATGAGCCCGCCGATGAGCAGCGTCAGCGCTGCGTCCCGGACCTTCAGGACCGAAGAATGGCGGTTGACGATGTACCCGGCGGTCACCAAACCGAGGCCGAGAACCGTCGCCGCGACGCTGAATCGGAACTCTCGCTCATCGAGACCGCTGGCGAGCGCCTTATTGGACGTCGTGGGTGCACCCCCAGGTCGCACCAATGCCGTACGGATCCACGAGGTGAGCGGCCATCTCGTAGCG
>JBEKLG010000191.1:0-3231 GCA_050010315.1 Acidimicrobiales bacterium | reverse complement strand
GCCAGAATCCGATCGCGCGGCTCGTAGGAGTCGAAGTGGTCGGCGACGAAATGGAAGGTCGCATCGACGGCGATGGCGACGGTCCTGGGAAGCCGGCTGCGGATCCGGCGGGGGACGACGACCGTGCCGATCACACTCCATCCGGTGGCGAGAATCAGGAGCGCACCAACCAGCGCCGACAGGTCACGGCCGACAACCATGCCTCAGCTTCCCATGGATCGGCTGAGTGGTGACGACGAACTGGTCGGGCCCTGGTACCCCTACGGGTTCGTCGATCACCGACAACATCTCGGGTCTACCGAGTTGTGCGCCTGCGACCATTGTGGCCGTCCGAGCGAGCGCACCCTGGCCGGCGTTCTCGTCGGCAGCTCAGTCGTAGCTGGCAGTGGGAACCAAGCCGGCACGGCCGACTGCTCGTCCAGAGGCCCGAGAGCATCGAGTGTGCGCTTTCGTCAACGAAACCTCGGCTCGTGCCCGGGCCGAGCGGGCTGCGGAGGCCGCCGAGCGCCACCTCTAAGCGCTTGGCGACGACTCGGCCCGACGGCCCGTCGGTGCAGCGGATCACCCGCGAGCCGGCGACGGCCGAGCGGCGCCCCGCAGAGGGGCGAAAGTACGGAACGCACGGCCGGCGGGGAGAGGGCGAAGCACAGCACCGGGAGCAGCCACGCCTGCACACGGGAGGGGCAGGAGAGGGGGGCCGCCGAGAGCCTAGAGGGCGATAGGCCTCTTCAGGGCCCCGAGTTCAGCTTGGACTTCCGACGGCACGGCGAAGAGACCACGACGTCGATGCGGCTCAGGAACTCGGTGAAGTCCGCGTAGGCGTCGATGCCGAACTCCTCGCCGAGAGCCGCCGCCTTGTCGGCGTCGCGTCCCCAGACAACCGCAAGGTCAACCCTGGCTCGCGCGCCAGCACTGCTCCGTGCGTAACCCGAGCCCAGTACGCCGTACCCACAAGCCCGAACCTCAAGCGCCCTCCCTTGAAGTTCCGATCGACTCGTCCGCGATCCTCGGCGATCCCCAGATCTTGTTCAAGCCTGCCCGTATGAGACTGTCCAAACGAGGAACCGAACGGATCTGCAGGTACCCGGGTCTCAGCTCCGCCGCCAGCAAGATGGCGCCGACAACCCCGGCGGCGTCACCGAGCGCGGGCGCGACGACAAGTTCCTCCATCTGACGCGCCTCGGGGAAGTAACCCGCGTCAAGCAGCTCGCTCGTCCTCCGCCGGATGTCCGGCAGCAGGGCGACGTCGTGCATCACGCCACCACCCAGAACGACGCGACTAGGGCGATAGGCGGAGATGAGATTCACGAGCGCGTACGCGATGTACTCCATCTCCAGCACATGCGCGTCAGGAGGCTCCAAACCAGCCTGCGCCCACAGCGCCGACCGCTGCGCCCTTGCCGGGCCTGACGCCAGGCCCTCCCAACAATTGCCGTGAAAGGGGCAGTTCCCGGTCCATGTCTGTTCGGGAGCACCCGGCTGAGTGTCGGTGCGGTGTTGGGGAATCCTCATGTGACCCATCTCGGGATGCGAGCGTCCGTGCACCACCGTCCCGTTGGCGATCGCCCCGACGCCGATTCCGGTGCCGACTGTTATGTACAACATGTCAGAGCATCCCTGAGCGGCACCCCAGGCCCGTTCTGCGAGCGCGGCTGCGTTGACGTCGGTGTCGAGCTTCACGGGCACATCGAGGGCCTCTTCGAACCTCGCGCGCAGTGGCCAGCCCCGCCACGCGGTCTTCGGGGTTGCCTGGGCGATGGCGCCCGTCTCAAGGTCGAGGGGGCCGAAGCTCGCAACCCCGAGTGACACCATCTGGCCCGAGCTCCTCTGCGCTTCGCTGAACCAGTCGATGGCCAATTTGGTCGTCGTCTCCGGGTCGGTCGTTGCGATGACGGTGCTGGCCCAAGCGTCCCCCGAACCGTCGCCCACCGCGCAGACGCATTTCGTTCCACCGAGCTCGATGCCGCCATATGGAGCCACGTCGTGTTCCTTCTCTAAGGGACTCAGATGCCTTCTGTATCACGTCGGTCGAAGCTCCAGCGCTCTGGGTAGGTGGTCACCCGTTCCCGACGAGTCGGGCCGGCATGGGGTGCGGTGACGGTTCAACCGACAACCTTCCTAACCGCCGTCTCGCGTCGAGCAGCACCACCGGCGCTCAGGTCCTTCCTGCAAGAACGGATGTGGAGGCTAGCCCCACGTGACACGGCTGCTCAGGGGCCCAGGTCGCTGCGGCTCGGATCGGGCCCCGACCTCGAGCTCGACCAATTGCACCAGGAGCACGAAGATTCTCGATCATCGGTGCTTCTGCGCAAGTTCCAGATCTCTTAAGGGACGATCGCCGCCTTCATGCAGGATGGCTCGTTCCGCAATGCCTCCAGAGCACTTTCGTAAGCGTCAAGGCTGAACTGGTGCGTGACGATACCCTCGGTTCGCACGCGACCAGACCGGAGCACGGCAAGGGCGCGGTCGAAACAGTGAGTCTGAGCGAATGAGCCCTTCACCGTCAGTTCACGACGGAATATCTCGTAAGGATGTATGGAAAGAACAGCCCCTTCGTCGGCCATCCCGTAGATGAGGATGGTGCCTCCGTCGCGGACGAGCGGCACGCACATCCCGCCGACCGCAAGGGAGCCGGTCGCCTCGACGATGACGTCGTAGCCGTCAGGTGCGCCGTCGCGCAGCGCCCCGAGCGAAGCCCCCGGATCCGCCCGGTCGATCTGCAGGGTCTTGTCGACCCCGTACTCACGGGCCAGGGCAAGCTTGTAAGCCGTCGGTGCCGCCACGGTTACCCGGGCTGCCCCACCGTGCATGAGAAGTTGCGCCAGCACGAGTCCGGTCGGGCCCGCGCCAAACAACAGCACATCTGAGCCCGGGCGCAGGTCGAGCACGTCCATTCCGTGTATCGCGCACGCAGTCGGCTCAGTCATCACCGCGGTGGTCGGACTCAGGTCATCTACGGGGAAGCACTTCTCGGCACGCACGATGACGAACTCGGCGAAGGCTCCCGGCCCGTTTACCCCCAGCGAATAGAAGTTCCTGCAAAACAGCGGCTGGTCGCGTCTACATGACGGGCAGTGGCCACAGAGCACGGTGTTGTCGGCGGCAACTCGCTGGCCGACAGAGAGCCCCTCGGCGCCTATCCCGACAGAATCGACGTGACCGACGATCTCATGGCCAGGCGTCAACGGATACTTCGAGAAGAAGCCACCGTCGTGGATATGAATGTCGGTC
>JBEKLG010000190.1:0-3263 GCA_050010315.1 Acidimicrobiales bacterium | reverse complement strand
CGCGGCCCGCGCCGCACGCGGCGAGATGGCATGGCTCGTCGTCGACCCGGTGATGGTCGCCTCCTCGGGCTCGCCTCTCGTCGCCGGGGACGCCTCCGCCGCCTACCGCCGGCTCCTCCCCTACGCGAGCATCGTGACCCCGAACCTCGCCGAGGCCGAGGTCCTCCTCGGCCGCCGCGTTCGCGACGAGGAGGAAATGGCCGAGGCCGCCCGGCGGCTCTGTCGCCTCGGGGCCGGGGCCGCGCTCGTAAAGGGCGGGCACCGCCGGGGGAAGGACGCCGCCGACGTCTTGTGCTGCGAGGGCGAGCTCACCTGGTTGCGGGCTCCGTGGGTCACGACCCGCAACGTCCACGGCACCGGCTGCACGCTCTCGGCGGCGCTCGCCGCCTACCTTGGAAAGCGCCTCGGCGTCGTCGAGGCGGCGAGCGCCGCCAAGGACTTCGTCACCGTGTCGCTCCAGCGTTCCGCCTCAGGCGGCCTCGGGCACGGCGCCGGGCCGCTCGTACTCCTCGGCCCGGGCTAGCCCATTAGGTGGAGGAGGTCCGGGGGGCGATCCGGCTCGGGGCGCCGAAGGGGACGAGGACCTCCGGGATGTCGACGGAGCCGTCGGCGTGCTGGAAGGTCTCGAGGAGCGCGATCAGCGTCCGCGCCGTGATCGCCGTTCCGTTGAGGGTGTGAAGCGCCCGGGGCGTTCCTTGGGCGCGCACCCGGATGTTCAGCCGTCGGGCCTGGTAGTCGGTCGTGTTCGAGCACGACGTGAGCTCGCGGTAGCGGGCCTGGCTCGGGATCCACCCCTCGATGTCGTATTTCTTCGCCGCCGAGGGGCCGAGGTCGCCGGCGGCGATCGCCACGACCCGGTAGGCGATCCCCAGGCCGCCGATGATCTCCTCTTCGATGGCGAGGATCGCCTCGTGCTCGCCGTCCGAGGTCTCCGGCGTGGCGAAGACGAACATCTCCACCTTGTCGAACTGGTGGACGCGGAAGATCCCCCGCGTGTCTTTCCCGGCGGCCCCGGACTCGCGGCGGAAACACGTCGAGTAGCCGGTGTAGCGCCGCGGCAGGGACCCGGCTTCGAGGATCTCGCCGGCGTGGAGGCCCGCCAGCGCCACTTCCGAGGTCCCCGTGAGGTAGAGGTCGTCGGGCGCGACCCGGTAGAGGTTGGCGGCGTCGGTCGGCAGGAATCCCGTGCCGAACATCGCCGCCTCGCGCACGAGCACGGGCGGCAGGACCGGCGTGAAGCCGTGCGCCATGACCCGGTCGAGGGCGTAGCGGTACAGGGCCAGCTCGACGACGGCGACATCGCCGATGCGGTAGGCGAAGCGCGCCCCGGAGAGCTGCGCCGCCTTGTCGATCGCGAACTCCCCGAGGGCGAGGTGGTCGAGCGGCGTGAACTCGAAGCTCGGCGGGGTGCCGACACGCCGCAGCTCGACGGCGTCCTCGTCGGTCGTGCCGTCGGGGGCCGCGGCGTCGGGCGGGTTCGGGATCCGGGCCAGGAGGTCGTCGCGACGCGCCGTCGTGGCGGCGAAAGCCTCCTCGGCGGAGCGCAGTTCGGCCTTGGCGGCGACGAGCGCCCGGCGGGCCTCGTCGTCGGGTCGTCCCTTCGGCCTGGTCGCGGCCCTGAGCTGCTCGACTCTGGCGGCCTCGAGCCGCCAGGTCCGGTCGAGCGCAAGGAACTCGTCGAATAGCGCCGCGGCTCCCTTGCGGGCGAGGGCGGCCCGCATCTCCTCGGGGTGCTCGCGGGCGCGATGGACGTCGATCAGCGCCGGCCCCCCTTGCGACGGCGGCGCGCCGCCGGTCGGGCTCGGCGCGGGCGCGCCGGCCCTGGCGTCCCGGCAGGACGCGGCGTCGCCGGCGGCGCGGCGGGTTCGGCTGCCACGGCTGCGGCGGGTTCGGCGCTGCGGGGCCGAAGGACGGCGCGCCGCATGGCGGGGCTCGCCGGGCCGCGCCGGGTCGTGACCGGAAGCTCGAGCCCGAGGGCGCCGGCTGCGACGGCGGCCGGGCTGAGAAGCACCCGGTCGATCCCCCGGTTGTGGAGGCGCTCGGTCAGCTGCCGGTAGTGGGGCTCGCGCTCTTTCATCACCGCGACGAGCGGCGAGGCGATGAAGATCGACGAGTAAGCCCCGGTCGTGAGGCCGATCAGGAGGGCGAGGCCGAAGTACTCGAGCGTCGTCGCGCCGAGGATGTAGGCGCCGAGGACGAGCACCGACAGAATCGGCATGATGGCGACGAGCGAGGTGTTCAACGAGCGCGCCAGGGTCTGGTTCATCGAGAGGTTGACGAGGTCAGAAAAGACCATCCGGTCGCGCTGGGCGAGGTTCTTCGCGTTGTCGCGGACGCGGTCGAACACGACGATCGTGTCGTAGAGCGAGTAGCCGAGGATCGTCAGAAAGGCGACGACGGTGTCCGGCGTGACGTCGAAGCCGACGAGTGAGTACACGCCGACGGTGACGAGGATGTCGTGGAACATCGCGACGATCGCCGCGAACGCCATCCGCCACTCGAAGAAGATCGAGATGTACACGCTGACGAGCAGAATGAAGACGATCAGCGCCTCGAGGGCCTTGTCCGTGATCTGCTTGCCCCACTGGGGTCCGACGTGCTCCACGCTCACCGAGGCCGGGTTGACTTTGGCGAGCTTGGCGAGGGCGTCGCTCACCGCTGCCTGCAGCGCTTTCGACTGCGCCTGCGTCTGGGCCTTCGGCAGCTTCGCTTCGACCTCGAGGGTCTTCGCCGGCGTGCCGAGCTGGGTGATCGTCGCCCCGGCGAGGCCAAGCGGCGCCAGGGCGTTGCGCGCCTGGGTGACCGAGACGGTCGAGGTCTGGACGATCCAGGCGTTGCCGCCGACGAATTCGATGTCGAGGTTCAACCCGCGGGTCGCGAGCGAGATCACCCCGGAGAGGATGATGACGCTCGAGAGCGTGAACCACCACCACCGCCGGCGGACGAAGTCGGTGTGCGTCTCACCGAAGTACAGGCGCCGCAGCGCGCCATGGCGCTTGGCGGGCCGGACGGGCGTGCCGTCTGCGCCGGGCCCGGGGGTGATTTCCGGAGCGGGCGCCGGGCGCGGCCCCGCCGGCGTGGCGGATTCCTCGGCTACCTGGGCGGTGGGCGCGAGCTCCTCAGGCGCGGGGGCGGAGGGTGGCGAGGGCGCGGCGTCGTGACCCGGTTCGGGCTGCGGCCCGGCCGAACCCGGGAGGATCCGCCCGGGGCTCACGCGGCCTCCTCCACGCTGGCGAGGCCGCGGGCGATGCCGAGGTGGCGGG
>JBEKLG010000189.1:0-3267 GCA_050010315.1 Acidimicrobiales bacterium | reverse complement strand
CCTCATGATCGCCATCACCATCGCCCTCGGCATCCGGACCTACGTCTTCCAGGCGTACTTCGTCCCCTCGAGTTCCATGGAGCCGACCCTGCAGGTCGGCGACCGCATCCTCGTCGACAAGTTCGACTTCAGCTACCACTCGATCCACGCCGGCGACATCATCGTCTTCCGCACGCCCGCAGAGGCGAAGAAGGACTGCGCCACCGAGGACGGCGACCTCGTGAAGCGCGTCGTCGCGACTGGGGGAGAGACGATCTGGTCCCAGGGCAACGCGCTCTGGATCAAGGCGAAGAAGGGCGGGCCACATCGGCTGGCGGAGAGCTACCTGCCAGAAGACGGCCGCGGGTCACCGCTCGGCCAGTCCATCTCGTCGCCGTACAAGGTGCCAGCGAACGACTTCTACGTCCTCGGTGACAACCGAATCGTCTCCTGTGACAGCCGTATCTGGGGGGCCGTGCCGGGCTCCGACATCGTCGGCCGAGTCGTCGCGGTCGTCTGGCGCGGCTGGCACCCTGAACTCATCATCTTCTGAGTCCGGGGCGGTAGCCGCCAGCGCCCTCGTCGGTCGGCTAAGGGCCTTGTAGACTCATCCGTCGTGGGTAGTCTCGACCCGGCGAAGATCGTCATGATCTTCGTCGTCATTCTCATCGTGCTCGGTCCGGACCGTCTGCCCAAGGTCGCCCGCCAGCTCGGTGCCGCCTGGCACGAGGTCGTGCGGATCCGCCAGGAGGTGACCGACGAGGTGCGGGCTGTGATGCCCGAACTCGACCTGACCTCCATCCCGCGCATCCCGTCGGTGCGCGGCACGCTCACCGGTCTGCTCGCCGAGCCGAGCGCCCCCGGGGCGGCGTCGACGGGTGATGAAGCAACGCCGCCCGAGGATGACGCCGGCACGGCCGCCGCCGGCGCCGCCGTGCCATCGGCACCGCTTGCCGCGCTCGGTGAGTTCACCCCGCAGGCTGACGACCCGAGCATGAACTAACCCGGCGGGGATCGTCGAACCCGAGAAATGGCAACCCTGACCCGCCCCCGCGACGGAACCGACGCCGAGGGCGCGGCGATGACGCTCGGCGGGCACCTCGGCGAGCTCCGCCAACGCTTGATCGTTGCCTTCATCGCCTTCGTCCTCGCCGCCGTCGTGGCGTACATCTTCTACAACGAGATCCTCCGGTTCTTTCTCCACCCGTACTGCATCCAGGCGCATCTCAAGGGCAACCACTGCGCGCTCACCGTGTTCGGCCCGCTCGACGCCTTCATGGTCCGGCTCAACGTCACGGGCTACGGCGGGCTCTTCCTCGCCTCGCCGGTCATCGTCTTCGAGCTGTGGCGCTTCGTGACGCCGGGACTGAAGGCCAACGAGAAGCGCTACGCCATCCCGTTCGCCCTCTCGACGATGGCGCTGTTCTTCCTCGGGGCCTTCGTCGCCTGGCTCACCTTCCCGCACGCGCTCGGCTTCCTCCACGCCGTGGGGGGGTCAAACATCAATGACCTGTTCACACCGTCGAAGTACCTCGGGCTCATCATCGCCCTGATGGTGATCTTCGGCGCGACCTTCGAGTTCCCGGTGGTCCTCGTCGGCCTCGAGCTCGCCGGGGTCCTGAAGCCGCAGCAGCTCGCCCACTGGCGACGACCGGCGATCGTGCTCATCGTCATCTTCGCCGGCGTCGTCACGCCGAGCTCCGACCCGTTCTCCATGCTCGCCATGGCAGTGCCGATGCTCCTTTTCTACGAAGCGTCGATCCACATCGGGAAGTTGGCGACGCGCAATCGTGGACGCGCGGCAAAGACCTGACCGCGCAGAGACGACCTACCCACCGCGCCCGGCCGCGTCTGGCGCGGCGACCGGGCCGATGAGGCTCGCAGCTGCGGGTGGCGGCGGCACGCGGCGAGACGCGCCCGGCGCGACCCGGCAGGCTTTCCTCGCGCGCCGCGGGTTCGCGCTCGACCCGTTCCAGGCGGAGGCCTTCGACCTGCTCGATAAGGGCAGCTCCGTCCTCGTCGCCGCGCCGACCGGATCCGGCAAGACGCTCATCGCCGAGTACGCCGTCGCCCGAGCGCTCGACGCGGGGGGGCGCGCCATCTACACGACACCGCTGAAGGCGCTGTCGAACCAGAAGTACGCCGACTTCGCCGCGGAATACGGCACGGCGCACGTCGGGCTCCTCACCGGTGACGTCTCCCGCAACGGCGACGCCGAGATCGTCGTCATGACGACCGAGGTGCTCCGCAACATGATCTACGCCGACGCGGCGCGCCTCGCCGACCTCCGCTGCGTCGTCCTCGACGAGGTCCACTATCTCGAGGACCGCTACCGCGGTTCGGTCTGGGAGGAGATCATCCTGTCGGCACCGTCCGAGATCGTTCTCGTCTGCCTCTCGGCGACGGTCTCGAACGCCGAGGAACTCGCCGGCTGGATCGAGCACGTGCGCGGCTCGACCGCCCACGTCATCGAGGAGCGCCGGCCGATCGCCCTTGAGCACCTCTACGTCGTCGGGATCCGGGCGACGCACCGTCTCGAGATCCTCCCCACCTTCGTCGACGGCGTCCCCAACCCCGAAGCCCTCGCCCTCGACGCCCGGTCCCGACCCTGGGCTGGCGCCGGGAAGGCGGGGGGGCGCCCCGGCCGCTCGCCGGTCTTCCGACCGCGGCGTGCCGAGGTCGTCGAGCGCTTCGCGCAAGAAAACCTCCTGCCGGCGATCTGCTTCGTCTTTTCCCGGGCGGGCTGCGACGACGCTGTGCGCCAGTGCGTCGAGGCCGGCCTGCGCCTCACGACGCCGACGGAGCGGCGGGTGATCCGCGCCGTCGCCGACGACCACGTCGACAAGCTCTCCGACGCAGATCTGCGGGTGCTCGGCTACTCCCGCTTCGTCGACGGGCTCGAGGCCGGCTTCGCCGCGCACCACGCCGGCCTCGTGCCGCCGTTCCGGGAGGCCGTCGAGGAACTGTTCGGCGCGGCAGCGGTCAAGGTCGTCTTCGCCACGGAGACGTTGGCCCTGGGGATCAACATGCCGGCGCGTTCGGTCATCATCGAGTCGCTGTCGAAGTTCTCCGGCAGCGGTCACGAGGACCTCACCGCCGGCGGCTACACCCAGCTCACTGGGCGCGCCGGCCGGCGGGGGATCGACGAGGTCGGACACGCCGCGGTGCTCTGGTCGCCCTTTTACCGCTTCTCCGAGGTCTCGACGCTCGCTTCAGCCCGCAGCCGGGCGCTGCGCAGCTCGTTCCGCCCGACCTACAACATGGCGGTCAACCTGGTCCGGCGCTACG
>JBEKLG010000188.1:0-3377 GCA_050010315.1 Acidimicrobiales bacterium | reverse complement strand
TGTCGGTCATCGTCTCGCGTGCTCTTCCCGACGTGCGCGACGGTCTAAAGCCGGTTCACCGTCGCATCCTCTACGGGATGTGGGACACCGGGTTGCGGCCCGACCGTCCCCATGTGAAGTGCGCCAAGGTCGTCGGCGATGTCATGGGACGCTTCCACCCCCACGGTGACAGCGCGATTTACGACGCGCTGGCGCGAATGGTCCAGGATTTCAGCCTCCGCCATCCGCTCGTCGACGGCCACGGGGATTTTGGGGCGCCCGGCCCGGACGGACTGCCGGCGGCGATGCGCTATACGGAGGCGCGGCTCGCGCCGCTTGCGATGACACTGCTCGAGGGGATCGACGAGGACACGGTCGATCTCGTCCCGAACTACGACGGAACGGACGAGCAGCCGGTCGTGCTGCCGGCGCGCTTCCCGAACCTGCTGGTCAACGGCTCCCAGGGCATCGCCGTCGGCATGGCGACGAACATCCCGCCGCACAACCTCGGCGAGGTCATTGACGCGACGTGTCACCTCCTCAAGCATCCGGAAGCGACACCCGACGAGCTGATGCAGTTCGTCAAGGGGCCGGACTTCCCAACGGGCGGTCTGATCCTCGGGCGCGCCGGGATTCGCGAGGCCTATCGGACCGGCCGGGGTTCGGTGAAGACACGCGCCGTCGCCGAGATCACCGAGCTGAAAGGTGGCGTCCACCAGATCATCGTCACCGAGATCCCCTACCAAACGGCTGTGGAGATCATCGAAAAGCAGATCGCCGAGGGTATCGAGGCGGGGAACATCTCGGGCATATCGGCGGTCGACAACCTCTCTGCCGGTGGCAAGCCGAGAATCGTCGTGACCTTGAAGAGGGACGCGAGCGCGAACGTCGTTCTGAACAACCTGTTCAAGTACACGCAGCTGCAGACGAGCTTCGGGGTGCACCTGCTGGCCCTGGTCGACGGCGTGCCGCGGCTCGTGAATCTCGCCGAGGCGCTGGTGGCTTACGTCGTCCATCAAGTCGAGGTGGTGACGAGACGGTCAAAGTTCCGCCTGCGCAAGGCGCGCGACCGAGCCCACATCATCGAGGGGCTGCTGCGCGCGATTGACATGCTCGACGAGGTGATCGCGACGATCCGCGCCTCGGAGGACCGGGCGGAGGCGCGCTCAAACCTGATGGCCGAGCCGTTCTCGTTCTCTGAGGACCAGGCGAACCAGATCCTCGATATGACCCTCGGGCGCCTCACGCGACTGGGGCGGGCGGAGCTCAGCGAGGAGATGGCGGCACTCACTGCGACGATCCGGGAGCTCGAGGAGATCCTCGGTGACGATTCGAGGTTGCGCGAGGTGATCACGAGGGAGCTTGAGGACGTGAAGGCCCGCTTCGGCGACGAGCGCAGGACGAGGATCGTCCACGACCCCGGTGATCTGTCGGCTGAGGACCTCATTCACGACGATGAGATCGTTGTGACGCTCACCCGCGCCGGCTATGTGAAGTCGGTCGCCGCGGATGCCTTCCGCACGCAGTCCCGGGGAGGCCGCGGCGTGCAAGGGACGCGTCTTAAAGAGGAGGACCTCATCCGGGAGGTCGTCTACACGACGGCGCTGTCGCACCTGTTGCTGTTCTCCAACCGTGGCAAGGTCTATCGGTTGCGCGCCCACGAGATTCCCGTAAAAGAGCGCACGGCGCGGGGGACCCCGGTCGTCAACCTCGTCTCGCTCGAGCCCGGCGAGCGCATCCGGGCGATCGTTCCGACGCGCGAGTTCGACCCGGATCGCTACCTGCTCTTCGCGACGAGGACGGGCCAGGTGAAAAAGACCCCGTTCAGCGAGTACGACAAGTCGCGCCGCGAGGGTTTCATCGCGATCACGTTGCGCGATGGCGACGAGCTCGTCCGGGTGCTGCCGGCCGGCGGGGGAGACGACGTGTTCATGGTGACGCGTCTCGGCTCGGTGATCCGGTTCCACGAGTCCGATGTCCGGCCGATGGGTCGTGGCGCGGCGGGCGTGCGGGGCATGAAGCTCCGCCCCCGGGACGAGGTCGTCGCCTGCGACGTCTCTCGGCCCGGGGTCGACCTGTTGATCGCGACCGACGGGGGATTCGGCAAGAGGACGAAACTCGACCACTTCAGCCCGCAGGCCCGCGGCGGTCAAGGCGTGCGTGGGATTCGCCTCACAGAGAGGCGCGGCTCGGTCGTCGCCGCGCTGATGGCCACCCTGGACGAGGAACTCTTGATCGTGTCGTCCGCCGGGATCGTGATCAGGACGGCCGTGCGCGAGATCGCGGCGCAAGGTCGGGACGCGACCGGGGTGCGCGTGATGAACCTCGAGGAGGGTCAGACCGTGGCGGCGGTCGCGCCGCTGACGAGCACGGAGGAGGACTGAGAAGTCCTGTGGATTCGACTAGGGTCGCGAACTCGCCGGGGCTATAGCTCAGCTGGTTAGAGCGCAGCACTGATAATGCTGAGGTCGCTGGTTCAATTCCAGCTAGCCCCACCGAAAACTGGGTCGCGTCGGGCATCCAAACGTCGCCACAGCCCCTTGGCCGGACGCGGACCGTCGCCGGTGAGCAGGGCCGGATGATCGCCGCGCTTGGTGGCGGGCCATCGCCTTCGTGCATGTGTCGCAATAACCTTCCTCCTCGGTGGAAGGTGGTCAAAGCTGGTTCGGCAGACTCTGGGCCAGCCGTAAGAGAAGGTGCGGGGGAGTTCATCTGCCACCCAAAGCCTGAGGCGATCCCTTTTCTCCGGCGGAATCCATGGGTCACAGAGGATCTCGAAGGGCGCTCCCTGATCGGGCGCCACCGCCGTCTCCAGTTCGCCCTCTTCCGCTTCAAGAGAGCAGTAACGCACGGCAATTCCGAGTTCGACGGTCATTCGGACGGGATCTGCGTGACCGACGCGCTGGACCATGTCGAGTGCCTCGCTCGAAGCCAGCGCGGGCGAGGGTACAAGGGCTCGGCCGGCTTACGACCAGAAAGGCGGGGGACACGGGTGTCTCGAGGCTTCGACCTGTCGGCAGTTTGACTTGGAGGGATCAGACGCTATCCGCCGCGCCTACGAGGCCCGACACCAGGGCCTTTGTTGTGTCTTGCCCGGGGACGACGAGCTATCCTCTCCACACATGAAGACCTACCGAGTCACGCTCAAAGTCACAGACGCAAGCGGCGAGCCGATCGTCCGCGAGGTCAAGGGCAACAGCTACGCATTCAGCGCAGAGGAGCACTTCACCATCTTCGCCAATCCGGGAGAGGACGTTGCCATTTTCCCCGCGGGGGAGTATGCCGCCGTGGAGATCTCGGAAGACCCCAAGTAGCTCCAGCTAAGTCTCTGTGTCCGTAGGACCAGTAAACGAGGGGTCGCGCCACCGTTCGACGGGCTGGGGCAGGGGACGACCGAG
>JBEKLG010000187.1:0-3385 GCA_050010315.1 Acidimicrobiales bacterium | reverse complement strand
GCTTGTCGAGGCGCTCAGGCCCAAGAGGACCTATTTGGTCCATTGCGGGACCATCTGGATACACGGTCCAAGCACCCTGGTACCGACGACCGAGGATGCTCCGCGCCAGCCATTCGGTCAATACGGGAAGGCCAAGGCGGCGATCGAGGAGCTCCTGTTGGAAGAGAGCCGGGGCGGAGGCCTGCCAGTGGCCCTGCTCCACCCAGGTCATATCGTCGGACCGGGGTGGGTGCCAGTGAACCCGACCGGGAACGTCGAGTTGTCGGTGTTCGAGCGCTTGGCGACCGGCCAGGAGGTCGCGCTCCCGAATCTCGGAATGGAAACGCTGCACCATGTGCACGCCGACGACGTAGCCCAGGCGTTCGCTTTGGCAATTGAGCGCCCGGAAGCGGCGGCAGGCGAATCTTTCCACGTGACATCCGAGCGTGCGATGACACTCCGGGGTTACGCGGAGGCTATCGCTGCGCTCATGGGCCAACCGAGCCGCCTATCCCTGCTTGCCTGGGAGGTCTGGCGCGACACCGTAACCGAAGCTGCAGCCCAGCTTACGTGGGACCACATCGCACACAGTCCCTCCATGAGCATCGACAAGGCGAGGCGTCTGCTCGGATACCACCCGACGTACACCTCGCTCGAGGCGATTCAGGAGTCGTTGGCATGGCTCGTCGCCAACGGTCGACTGAATTCAGCGGCATGGGCATCATTGCCTTCGCAATCAGCCTCACCAGGGGTGAACGGGCTGATTAGAAGTGACGAGTCCCTCGGATAGTGCCTCGCACACGACTCCTCACGGCGGCCTCGGGGCAATCAAGCAGTGCATGCTCAAGGTGAAAACGACCACGCCAATAGGGCTGGTCGAGTGGATTAACGCCGCAGGCGAGTACACCGACGCGGATGGCACCAGCCGACGAGTCGCTGTCTCACTCGGCCCCGAGCACGGCACTGTCGGTCCGGTGCAGGTGCAGGAGGCCACCAAGGAAGCACTTCTTGGCGTCGGCTTCGATGTGCTCATCGTCTGAGACTTCGCTTTCGACGCAGCCGTCGGCAGGCGGGCCGTGAGTTCGGCAATCTCACAATGCTTCCGACCAAGATGAACCCTGATCTCTCAATGGGAGCCGGTCTCTTGAAGAAGACCGGCTCGGGCAACCTCTTAATGGTCTTCGGCGAGCCGGACGTGGTTGTGAAGATCGAGGACGGCGAGGTCAGCGTCGAGCTCCGAGGATTCGACGTCTACGATCCCACGACCGGCGAGGTGCGCTCGTCGTCCACGGATGACATCGCTTGCTGGTTCATCGACACTGACTACGACCACGAGAGCTTCTTCATCCGTCACGCCTACTTCACCGGTGGAAACGAGCCTTACGAGCAACTCCGCAAGGCGCTACGAGCCAAAATCGACGAGACGACGTGGCAGAGCCTGTACTCGACGGTCTCTCGACCGTTCCCGGCTCCATCGACCGGCAAGATCGCCGTCAAGGTGATCAACGACTACGGCGACCAGGTGAAGCGGGTATACGACGTGGCGTAGTCGACGAGCACCATTAGCCGCCCGACCGGCACGGCCCGTAGGCCACTGGCCGGCGACGGCCGGCCTCCTCCCACCCATCCACCGATCCGCGGGCGTGGCCATTCCGGCGCCGTTGCGGTTCCTGTCCACCTAGCGCGGAGTTCTTCGGTGGGGAGAGAAGGACAGGCGCAGGAAGAGGCGCGAGAAACCGGGGACAAGGGACCGGGGCGAGGCAGCAAGCAGGGGAAGGGCCCAGGGCAACGACGGCCGGGAGCGAGGGCCGGGCGCTTGGTACGCCGTCTCCAGCCCCGAGACGCCCACGTAGTTGGGGGGGCCTACCACCCGCTCGTTCTGCCGCCACGTGGGCGAACGTGGGCGCCTGTCCACCGGCCCTGCTGCTTCCAGCCCTAAACGCTCTGCTCTCCTGCTGGGCTGGCTGGGGCCGCCCCCTCTCCCCGCCGTCCGTGCGCTCCGGGCGCTCGCCCCCTGGCGGGGCGCCGCGACCGCGTAGGAAGTGTCTGGTGCTATGACTCCAAGCGGCCAAGGGGTCACCACTTCGCCTCAGGAGGTATGTCGTCGATGCGACGACTGTTGGCACTGTCGGCAGTGCTCCTAGCTGGGACCTTGGGACTGAGCGGAAGGCAAGTCGCGCAGAAGCCGACGCTCAGCTCGTCAACCCTGGCAGCTACGGGACCCACCGATCTGGCAACCAACCCGCCTCGCGTGCCGGCGAGCGAGGTGACCGTGTATTCGTTGTTCCCCGTCAGTAGTCGGACGGTCTGGGCGTACTGGGGGGCCGATAACAACGGTGTCGAACAGGGGCTAGAGCTCACCAACGATTCCGGCCGAACCTGGACAGACGTCACGCCTCCGGGACTCGACGAGGCTGCGGGAAACAAGTTCATTCTTAACGTCTTCGCCCTCGACGCTTTGCATGCCTGGGCCACCTACGGAAGACCCACCTACGGACTACCCGGCTCCGAAGCGACGCAGACGATGGTGTCCACCTCCGACAGCGGCCGCCACTGGACGGTCGTCGGTCGAGTTCCCGGCTACGTCTGCCACCTCCAGTTCGTCACCGCCCTTGACGGATGGTGTCCAAGCATCGGAGCAGCGATGGGATCGGCAGGCGTGGACCTGTACCGCACGACCAACGGCGGGCGCCATTGGACTCTCGTTTCGAGCACGACACCGCAGACTCATACACTGGCGGCCCTGCCGTTTGGCTGTGACAAGACCATCCGCTTCACCAGTGTGAACGTGGGCTGGGCCGTGTTCTTCTGTAACGGAGGCCTCGCCTCGCTTTACGAGACGACCGACGGTGGTGCCCGATGGATACAGCGAGAGGTGGCGACGCCTCCGTTCTCGTTCGCGTTCGGAGGGTTCTCCGGTATCCCTCAGGTGATAGGCAACGAAGGTGCTGTCGGCTACCAATTCATCAGGGCCAATGGTTTCCCGCGGACAGTCGTCTACGTAACTGAGGACGCTGGCACGTCCTGGCATGCGGTCCTTCCGCCCGGACCGGGACGCCCCTGGGCCGTCGACGCGCTCACTCCGCGGAGTTGGCGGCTGATAGACGGTGACGAGATCTTGGCCACGACGAACGCCGGCAGGAGTTGGTCCAGCTTCAAATGCAACGTCAGCTTTTCCCCCGACAACGTTTCCCTCGTGCCGGGCCCAATCGACTTCATCAATGACGAGGTGGGGTGGATATCTAACCTCTCACCCCAGACCGGCGGCCACTTGCTTTGGCGGACGAACGACGGAGGTGTCATCTGGATAAGGGTGACGGTACCGGGCGAGTAGGCGTCTTGCGTAGCTTTCGTTCTTGCCGTCCCCCTCCCCGCCGCCCGTGCGCTCCGGGCGCTAGCCCCTTTG
>JBEKLG010000186.1:0-3423 GCA_050010315.1 Acidimicrobiales bacterium | reverse complement strand
AGCAGGTCGCTGATCAGCGAGACGACGACGAAGGACTGCTCGAGGATGGAGAGCACCTCGCGCACGGTATCCGCCGCCTTGAACTGGTCCGCCATGTGCGAGGTCCCGCCGACGTAGACGTCCTCGCCGCCGGAGTCGAACGGCGGGATCGCCGGGAGCACTGCGTAGCAGGACTGCAGGATGCGGTCGACCGCTCCCGCCCCCGACGGCCTCGTCGGGGCAAGCCTCCCGAGCGTCTGGCCGGGGAGCTGCTCGCGCAGCGCCTCGTTCGCGAACTCGAAGTCGGCGTCTGTTGCCGCCGCGTCGATCTCGAGCGACCGCTTCTCGACGACGCCGTTCGAGAGCACGACGACCAAGAGGGCGGTGTGCGGTCCAAGCCGGGTGAGCAGTGACGACCGGATGCTCAGCGCCTCGTGGGCCGGACCGACGACCACCGAGGCGTAGTCGGTGAGCTGGGAGAGCAGCCGCGACGTGTCCCGCAGCATTCGCTCGAGCTCGCCGTGGGCGCGCTCGAAGAACGCCTCGACCTGCTCCTCGCTCGCTGGGTCGAGCCTTGTCGCCTCGTCGAGGTGGTCGACGAAGAAGCGATATCCCTTGTCGGTCGGGATCCGGCCGGCACTCGTGTGGGGATGGGTGAGGTAGCCCTCCCGCTCGAGCGCCGCCATGTCCGAGCGCACCGTCGCGGCCGAGACGTCGATCTCGGCGTTGCGCACGACGTGTGCCGAGCCGATCGGCTGTCCGGTCTGGATGTGCTCGGAGATCACCTGGCGCAGGATCGTGGACTTCCTCGCGTCGAGCGCTGGGCCCTGTCCTGCCACGTCTTATCCCCGCCTCAAGCTGCCCGAGGAGCACGCCAAAACCGCGCGCCCCGTACCAGCACTCGATTCTACCGAGTGCTGACGGTCTCGGACATCGAGGCAGAGCGGAAGGGCAGGCGGCCTAGTCCTCGAGGCGGAGCGCCGAGACGAAGGCCTCCTGCGGGATCTCGACGTGCCCGATCGACTTCATGCGCTTCTTGCCTTCCCTCTGCTTCTCGAGGAGCTTGCGCTTGCGCGTGACGTCACCGCCGTAGCATTTGGCGAGGACGTCCTTGCGCTTCGCCTTCACCGTCTGGCGCGCGATGATCCGGCCCCCGATAGCGGCCTGGATCGGCACGTCGAACAGCTGGCGGGGGATGATCCGTCGTAGCTTGTCGGTCATCTTCTTCCCGTAGTCCTCGGCGCGCGAGCGGTGGACGATCGCGGAGAACGCGTCGACGGGCTGCCCGTTGAGCAGTATGTCCACCTTGGCGAGGTTCGCCGTTTCGGTGCCGGCGGGTTCGTAGTCGAGGCTCGCGTAGCCCTTCGTCCTGCTCTTCAGCTGGTCGAAGAAGTCGATGACGACCTCGGCAAGCGGCACCGTGTAGACGAGCTCGACCCGCTCGGCGGACAGGTATTGCATCCGCTCCTGCCTCCCGCGCTTTACCTGGCAGAGGTCGATGATCGCGCCGACGTACTCGACCGGCGTCAGGATCGTGACCCGCAGCATGGGCTCGTCGATGTGGTCGATGCTCTGCGGCGGCGGCAGCGCCGAGGGGTTGTCGACGAACTGTACGGTCCCGTCGGCCAGGTGAGCGACGAAGCCGACCGACGGCGCCGTCGCGATGAGCGAGAGGTCGAACTCGCGCTCGAGTCGTTCACGGACGATGTCCATGTGCAGCAGCCCCAGGAAGCCGCAACGGAAGCCGAAGCCAAGGGCGGTCGAGGTCTCCGGCGCGTAGGTGATGCTCGCGTCGTTCAGCTGGAGCTTTTCGAGGGCGTCACGCAGGTCCGGGAACTCGTCGCCGTCGATCGGGTAGATCCCGCAGAACACCATCGGCTTGGGGTCCCGGTAGCCCTCGAGCGCTTGGTGGGCTGGACGCGCCGCGTCGGTGACCGTTTCCCCGACGCGGGCTTCACCGATGTCCTTCACGCCGGCGACGACGTAACCCACTTCGCCCGGCCCGAGCGCGTCGACAGGGGTCGGTGCCGGCGAGCGGACCCCGATCTCCTCGACGTCGTGGGTGACGTTTGCCTGGAGGAAGCGGATCCGCATGCCGGAGCGCAAAGTGCCGTCGACGACCCTGATCGCGCTGATCACCCCGCGGTACTGGTCGTAGTACGAGTCGAAGACGAGGGCGCGCAGGCGCGACTCGGTGGTGCCCGTCGGCGCTGGGATGCGGGCGACCACGGCGTCGAGCAGTTCCGGCACTCCTTCGCCGGTCTTGGCCGAGATCCTCAGCACCGTGTCGGCCGGGATCCCGAGCACGTTCTCGATCTCTGCTGCGTAGCGGTCGGGATCGGCGGCCGGCAGGTCGATCTTGTTCAGCGCGGCGACGATCTCGAGCTCGTTCTCCATCGCCAGGTAGCAGTTGGCGAGGGTCTGTGCCTGGATCCCCTGGGAGGCGTCGACGAGGAGGACGACGCCCTCGCAGGCGGCGAGGCTGCGTGAGACTTCGTAGCCGAAGTCCACGTGGCCGGGGGTGTCGATGAGGTCCAGCACGTGGCCGCGCCAGTAGACGCGGACATTCTGGGCCTTGATCGTGATGCCGCGCTCACGCTCGATGTCCATCGAATCGAGGAACTGCTCGCGCATCTCGCGAGGGTCGACGGCAGCGGTCAGCTCGAGGATGCGGTCCGACAGCGTCGACTTGCCGTGGTCGACGTGGCTGATGATCGAGAAGTTCCGGATCGTTGACGCCTCAGCCATGGCCACATCGTGCCATCTCCGCCGCTCGCCGGGTCTGCGCTCCGACCATCCGGCCTGGCCTGGTACCATGCATCGCCCGTTCTGGAACGAAATCAGCGGCACGGGTGAAGGAATCCATGGCGAACATCAAGAGTCAGATCAAGCGCATCGGCCAGGACGAGGCTCGTCGCGCGCGCAACAAGTCCGTGCGCTCAGAGCTGAAGACGCGCACGAAGCGCGCTTTGTACGCAGCCGAGGACGGTGCCGACGACGTCGCGACCAAGGTTGCCGCGGCGGCGCGGCGTATCGACAAGGCGGCCGCCAAGGGAGTCATTCACCGCAACCAGGCTGCCCGCCGCAAGTCACGGCTGATGC
This sequence comes from Acidimicrobiales bacterium, assembly GCA_050010315.1. Taxonomy (GTDB): domain Bacteria; phylum Actinomycetota; class Acidimicrobiia; order Acidimicrobiales; family Bog-793; genus Bog-793. The sequence goes on along the minus strand of JBEKLG010000186.1, from coordinate 342 downwards.
GTGCCGTCGCCCGGTCGCAGCAGCCCGCAGGAAGCTGACGGTCCCGCTTCAGCCCGAGGCGCCGGCGGCCCGGTTCGGTGGCGATCCGCCGTCGAGCGCTGTGAGCATCGCCGTCGCCCCCCCCTCGAACCCGAGCGCCCAGACACCGACCCCGGCGAGGTGGAACTCGGCCGCGAGGGCACGCTTCAAAGCGATGCTCGTCGGGTCGTCGTACCAGGTCTCGTGCCAGGTCGCGCCGACCCGGAATCGCGTCCACACTGTCTGCGACGCCGGGTCCCAATAGGGGGTCCTGCCGGCGGCGACGATCGTCGAATACGTTTCGACCGAAGGTGATTCGGTGAG
>JBEKLG010000185.1:0-3972 GCA_050010315.1 Acidimicrobiales bacterium | reverse complement strand
ATTCCTAATCGCCGGATACGGGCACAGTACTTTACGGATGCAGTTTCTCGCGCGGCTTCGTGCGATCATCAGCCGACGTGACGACTAACTGATCCGACAGACCACCTGGACGCCACGCACCACGATCGACCCATTGAGCCCCGCTCGGCTCGGCACTCTCGCCCGGTGGCCCGCCGCGCAGGGTTCCTCACGGCCATTGGTCAGCACTTTCGGGCTGTAACCCGTCACCCGATATGTGAAGGCAGCGGGCACAGGCACGTTGAACCTGTCGCTCGGTTCGGTCGCGTACGTGAACGTGCCGCTCGTTCCAACGAGAGACAGCACGACCCGACCTGGGATGCCCATTGCGGCACCAGGCGCCATCCCGCCGACACGCACGAGACGTCCGCTTACGTGTCCAAAGGGACCATCGGAGCTGTGCGAGGAGGCTGCCGCCACCGAGCCTGCGCCGACGCCAAAAACGAGCGTGGCGAGCAGCGTCGCGCCTGCCACGAGTCGGTACGAAATATGAGCCTTCGATCCGATGTCTCCGTCCCCCCGATGTCTCCGTCCCCGCCTTTCTCAAGTCCGCCTGGTGCTCCGGCGATGGTCCGGTCGAAACACCGACCCAGGCAATTATCCCCTTGACCGGTCGGCGATGACGGCCACGACCGAGGTCGCAGTCTCCACCGCGGGCGGCCGGTCAACGATCCGGAGGGAAGACCGTCGGTAGCACCCTTTGCGCATCTCGATTCATCGCGGCCAACAATGTTGTCGCGTTACTCGCCGTCTCGGCTCTGGACAAGCGGTGATGCGTCCGGCTCACTCGTTCTCTGGCGCCTTGCGGGACTGGACGGCGTCGTTCACGAGCTGCAGCGCGAGCTCAGGGAACCAAGAACCCGGGGCAGGGTCGATCCTGCCCCACAGCGGGTCGAAGAGGCTTCGAGCCTCCACCGAAGTCGGCCAACCAGGTCTGCTGTAGGCGCTGAAGTCCCACGCCCGGGTGCTCCCTGCAGAGTCGCACTGACCTCCGGACTCACCCGGGTTCCTCACCCACAGATAAGCGTCGACGAGCGCCTCGCCGGTATCCGTCGTCGGGGCAAGACCAAGACCGCTGCCAGGCGGATTGCAGAGATTGCCGCCCACAAGAGCGCTGATCACGCTGGCCGGCTGGTGGTAGGGCGCCGAGGCGTAGGCCGCCATGTCGTTCATTCCCCGGCCGTTCAGGCTCGTGTCGATCACGAAGTGCGTGAACGGCTTCGTCGATCCGAGCAAGCTCTCATAGCGTGCGTCGATTCCCGAGATGTTGAGGTCCGCGGTGGTCGTCGAGCCGCTCCAGACCCCGTACGAATTGAGGGCGACACCATGCCAGGCACGGAGCAGCTTGGCGATCTCTGTCCCGCCTGGCCCGCCGTTCCAGTACTGGTTCGGACAGCCGCTGAAGTTGCCGGGCTTGACGAAGACTCCGTAGGCGATGCAGTCGGAGACCCACGTGCCGTAGGCGATGCTGTTCGCTGTGTACTGATTGCTGGAGACGTTCAGGACGAAGCCCTGGGCGTTCTCCACGCCAGCACGGACGAGCGCCGCAGCAATTGTGCCAACGGGCTGCCAGGCACTGTTCCCCCCGTCCAGGTAGACGCTCGCGTGCGGGTCTTTCTCGATGGCGGCGACCGAGTAGTTGATCTCAGCCAATCGTCCCGCGTCGCTGAACGGATACCTCGTCGCGTCCAGCGAGGAGTCGCTGTTCAAGCAGTCACTCGGCAGATTGGCAAGCGAGTCTGGTTCGAGAATCACGACCGCCTTGCCCCCGCCGATGCCCCGGGCGAAGGCGCCGATCCAGTTCTCATAGGCGGCCTCATCGACGGCGCCTGCAGGCTCGCAGTCCCGGCCAGGAATGTTGAAGGTGGCGAGCACGGGAACAGAACCGCGGCTTGCCGCTTCGCGCATGATCCCGCTGACCTGGGCTTGCACCTCCTGCGGGGTCTGTGTCCCCCCTTGGGGTGTCTCGCCGCCGAACCAGACCGCGTGTGACGTCGCCAACATCCTGCCCACCAGGGCGGCGTCTCTCAGGTCTCCCTGTGACTTGAGGCCGGCGTCCTGCCGAACCGCTCCACCGAGCGGTGCCGGGACGAAAAAGCGCGTCCCCGCGACCAGCGAGCGGGCCGCGCTGCTGGCCGAGAGCACCCAGACGGCCTCCGTCACCCTCTTCCCTCCCCTCACGGTCACGGCGAGTGTCTCCGGAAGCAGGTGTGTGGACGCGCCGGCAATCACGCCAGGTCCGCGCCCAGTGAGCGGGACGAGCACCGTCGCCGTCGATCCCTCGGTGAGCTCGTATCTCCCCACCGCCAGGGCGACGCGCTCTCGCTGCGCGCTGGTCCCCTGACTGTCCGTCGTCCTGGCCCCGGTCGAACCGGACAGCTCGGCCTCGCCGGAGCAGTTTGCTCGCCCACACGCGAGGCCGACCGCGACATCCGGTCCCTGAATCGTCACCTCCGTCGAGGTGATAGCGACCTCCGGCTATACCGGCTTCGCTTTCCACTGGGCGTAGAGGGTCAGGGCCGCGTCGATCGTGATTCGCTGGCCGTTGGCGTAGGGCCTGCCTGTCGCCCTCGCTGCCGTGCTCCAGCCGGCGAAGGTGTAACCGGTCCGGGTGAAGGTGTTCGGGGTGAGGGCCTTGGCCACCCCGCTCCTGTAGGACTCGGGTCTCATCGACCCGCTGCCGCCGTTGGGCTTGAAGGTGACCCTCTCCGTCCTCCCCGCCCACTGGGCATAGAGGGTCATGGCCGCGTCGATCGTGATTCGCTGGCCATTGGCGTAATGCCTGCCCGTGCCTTTTGCCGCGGTGTTCCAGCCGGTGAACCGGTAACCCGTCCGGACGAAGGTGTTCGAGGTGAGGGCCTTGGCCACCCCGCTCCTGTAGGACTCGGGGCTCATCGACCCGCTGCCCCCGTTGGACTTGAAGGTGACCCTCTCCGTCCTCCCCGCCCACTGCGCGTAGAGCGTCATGGCCGCGTCGATCGTGATGACCTGGCGGTTGTCGTAATGTCCGCCCGTGCCGTTTGCCGCGGTGTTCCAGCCGGTAAAGGTGTAACCGGTCCGGACGAACGCGTTCGGGGTGAGGGCCTTGCCCACCCCGCTCGTGTAGGACTCGGGGCTCATCGACCCGCTGCCCCCGTTGGACTTGAAAGTGACGTCCTCGCTGCTCGCGCTCCACTGCGCGAAGAGGGTGATGGCCACGCTGATCGTGATGACCTGGAAGTTGGCGTAATGCCTGCCTGTGCCGTCCGCCGCGGTGTTCCAGCCGGTAAAGGTGTAACCGGACCACGTGAAGGTGCTCGGGTTGAGGGCCTGTGCCACCCCGCTCGTGTACGACTCGGGGCTCATCGACCCGCTGCCCCCGTTGGGCTCGAAGGTGACGTCCTCGCTGTTCGCGCTCCACTGCGCGTAGAGGGTCAGGTTCGCGTAGAACATGACGCTCTCACCGTCGGTATACGACAATTGCGTGCCGTCCGCCGAAAGGTTCCAGCCGGTAAAGGTGTAGCCGGGCCAGGTGAAGCTGTTCGGGTTGAGGGCCTGTGCCACCCCGCTCGTGTAGGACTCGGAGCTCATCGACCCGCTGCCCCCGTTGGCGTTGAAGGTGATAGTGTCCGCCATCCCCTCCCACTCCGCATAAAGCGTGACGGTCGCGTAGATCGTGATGCTCTCGCCGTCGGTATAGGCCGTGCCCGTGCCATTCGCCGCCGTGTTCCAGCCGGCAAAGGTGTAACCGGGCCAGGTGAAGCTGTTCCGGGTGAGGGCCTTTGCCACCCCGCTCGTGTAGGACTCGAGGCTCATCGACCCGCTGCCCCCGTTGCCATCGAAGGTGACGGTGTCGCTGTTCGCGCTCCACTGCGCGTAGAGGGTCAGATCGGCGTAGATCGTGATGCTCTGTTGATCGGTATAGGCCGTGCCCGAGCCGCCCGGGTCGGTGTTCCAGCCGGTGAAGGTGTAACC
>JBEKLG010000184.1:0-3445 GCA_050010315.1 Acidimicrobiales bacterium | reverse complement strand
AGCGGGCCTCGTGCTGCGCAGAACCGACCGGGTCGACCGGCGCGCGGCCCTCGTCGAGGCGACCCCTGCCGGCAGGCGGCTTTTTGACCGGATCCGCGCCGAACGCAGCGACACCCTGTCCGCGGCGCTCGTCCTGCTCTCAACTGATGAGCAACGCACCTTGCGAGCCGGTCTGGCGGTGCTCGAAACCCTCGCTGACCGCCTGAAGGGCCGGCGCCCGTGAGAAAGAGCCTGCGCCGCATCAGGAGGAAGACCTTCTCGGCGCTGAAAGTCCCCAACTACCGGCTGTACTTCGCGGGACAGTCGGTTTCACTCATCGGCACCTGGATGCAGATCACGGCCCAGGCGTGGCTCGTTCTCAGCCTCACCCACTCGAGCACCGACCTCGGGTTCGTCGTCGCCCTCCAGACCATCCCGGTGCTGGTCCTCGCCCCCTATGGCGGGGTGATCGCGGACCGGGTGGACAAGCGCCGATTGATGGTCGTCCTCCAGACGTTCATGGGCCTCCAGGCGCTCACCCTCGGCCTGCTGACCCTCTCCGGCGTCGTGTGCTTCTGGGAGATCTGCGCCCTCGCCGTAGTGCTCGGGTTGAACAACACCTTCGAGATGCCTTCGCGGCAGGCCTTCATCCGGGAGATGGTTGGCCGGGACGAGCTCCGTAACGCCGTGACGTTGAACTCGGTGATGAACAACGCTGCCCGGGCGGTCGGCCCGGCGGTCGCTGGGATTCTCATCGCCACGGTCGGGGATGGGGCCTGCTTCGTGATCAACGCCGCGAGCTTCGGGGCCGTCGTCACTTCGCTCGTCATCATGGACCGCGCCGCCCTGCGGCCGAGCGTGCCCGAGCCCCGGGCAAGAGGTCAGCTCCGCCAAGGGCTCGCCTACGCAGCTCGCACCACCGAGATCGCCGTGCCGCTCGTGATGATGACGCTCGTCGGCATGCTCGCCTATGAGTTCTCCGTCAGCCTCCCGTTTTTCGCGACCCGCACCTTCCACGGCGGTTCTGAGGTCTACGGCTTCATGACGGCAGCGATGGGGATCGGCGCCGTCGTCGGGGGGTTGTTCACCGCCGCCCGGGGCCGTACGGGGCTGCGGCCGATGATCCTCGCCTGCTTGGGGTTCGGCTTGGCGATTCTTCTCACGGCGCTCTCGCCGGACCTCGTCCTCGCCTACGTCGGGTTGTCGTTCGTCGGCTGGGCGAGCGTCTCGTTCGTCTCGGTCGGGAACTCGACCATCCAGCTGAGCACGGAACGGAGCATGCGGGGCCGCATGCTGGCCCTGTGGCAGCTCGCCTTCCAGGGGACGACGCCGATCGGCGGTCCGCTCATCGGCTGGGTGATCGCCGAATCCGAACCGCGGATCGGCCTCCTCGTCGGCGCGGCGACCTGCCTACTCGCCGCCGGCTTGGGCGCGGCTATCGCCCGCCATCGCTTGAGCTCGTCCCGCTCCTCTCGTGCCATCGCGCTTGCCACGACGGAAGCCCTCACCCGGATCGCGTGACCTCGCATCCACCGGCCGGCCGTCCGGCGAGATCGGACTACCAAGCGCCGCCGACCGATCCGCCGGGTCAGGACGGCGACGGTCACGCGGCAGCCACGGTCCGGGAGCTGATGGACCGCCTCGGGCACTCGACGCCCGAAATCGCCCTCCGGTACCAGCACGCGACGAGGGAGCGCGACAGGGCCATTGCCGACAAGCTCGGAGCGCTCTTGCGCGCCGTCGAGGCACCGCTCGAGCCAGCGTCGAACATCGTCCCGATCGGGCGTGGCGCTGACGATTCGTCGAGTGCCTGACCCTTCCATGCGGTCCATTTTGCGGGCCCTTCGGAAATGAGTGGGGTGCGTTCACGGTGACCTGCCCGCGCTTGCGATCGTTGCCCCGCAACGGCACACCGAGGCGACCCTCAACCACACCAGCTGTCGAGCGTTCTGGGGCACTCGTCAAAGCGCGGAACGCCGATTCCGGCGCGGCGCTTACGTCAACCGGCGCGGGCACAAAGGCGTTGTTCTGTACCCTGGCGCGCCTCACCTAGCGGCAGCTCTGTGGGCTCGTGCAACGGCCAAGCGAGACGGGTGACGTCATCGCCCACACCGGGCGCTCTCTGAGTGGGGACAAGGCCAATCCCCACACGGCCTACGTCTCACCGCCCGGCTCCAGGGACGCGACCGCTCCCCTGGACCTAGTGTGTCAGCGAGCTTGGCAGGTCATCGGTCGTCGCAGCGGTATGGACGCAACGGTCACCTGGCTCTCGTTCTGCGAAGTTTCCAACCTTGAGGGGGCGGGATGCCGAAACTGGCTGCCATTCGTCTTTTCGCTGCCGTTGCGCTGCTGTTTGCTACGACCTCGGCGATACTCGCTGCCGGGTTTCCCTCGCCGGCGGCGGCTTCGACGGCCGGTTGGTCATCGGGGGCGCTGATCGACCCCCTGGCAGGAGAGCCGATTTCAGTCTCTTGCCCGACGGCTGGCTTCTGTGTTGCCGTGGACAGCGTCGGCAACATCCTCACCTACAACGGCAGCTCGTGGTCGTCGCCCAAGAGCATCGATGCTGGATACAGCCTGATTTCCGTCTCCTGCCCGACGGCAGGCTTCTGCGCCTCGGTGGGCTGGAATGGCAACGCTCTGACCTACGACGGCAGCTCGTGGTCGTCGCCCGACGACATCGACGCCGGGATCATCCTGGAATCCGTCTCCTGCCCGACGGCGAGCTTCTGCGCCGCGGTGGACTATAGCGGCAACGTCCTCACCTACAACGGCAGCTCGTGGTCCTCGCCCAAGGCGATCGACGCTGGATACAGCCTGAACTCCGTCTCCTGCCCGACGGCTGGCTTTTGTGTCGCGGTGGACGCGTACGGCAACTTCCTCACCTACAACGGCAGCTCGTGGTCGTCGCCCGAGAGCATCGACGCGGGGAACAGCCCGTCCTCCGTCTCCTGCCCGACGGCGAGCTTCTGCGTCGGGGTGGACTACAGCGGTAACGCCTTCACCTACAACGGCAGCTCGTGGTCGTCGCCCGAGAGCATCGACGCGGGGAACAGCCCGTCCTCCGTCTCCTGCCCGACGGCGGGCTTCTGTGTTGCCGTGGACTACAGCGGTAACGCCCTCACCTACAACGGCAGCTCGTGGTCGTCGCCTAAGACGATCGACGCGAGCGGGGATGGCCTGAACTCCGTTTCCTGCCCGACGGCGGGCTTCTGCGCCGCGGTGGATAACGACGGCAACGTCCTCACCTACAACGGCAGCTCGTGGTCCTCGCCCGACGAGATCGACCCGAACGTGGGTGGCCTGTACTCCGTCTCTTGCCCGACGGCGGGCTTCTGTGTTGCCGTGGACAGCGTCGGCAACATCCTCACTTACAACGGCAGCTCGTGGTCCTCGCCCGATAGCATCGACGCTGGGTACAGCGTGGTTTCCGTCTCCTGCCCGACGGCGGGCTTCTGCGCCGCGG
>JBEKLG010000183.1:0-3495 GCA_050010315.1 Acidimicrobiales bacterium | reverse complement strand
ACGCTGGGAGGTGTCGCCTACATCGACACGCCGGTGACCGGAGCGCCGGTCCCCACCGCGGCGGTCGCCTTCGTCGACTGCCGGCTGGAGCGGTCCGTCGCCTTCGGCTCGCACTCGCTCTTCGTCGGCGAGGTCGTCGACGCCGCCTTCGGGCCCGACGCCTCGGGCGGCGACGCCGAGGTGCTCCGTCTCGAGGACACCCGCATGAGCTACGGGGGTTGAGCGCAATGGCAATGGGGCCGCGGTCGACGGCGCGCCCGCACCGGCCGGCACGGGTCGAGCCGCGCCACGTCACCGACGACGCCGCGCTGGCGGCGCTCATCGACGAGTTGGGCAGCGTCGAGGAGTACTCGTTCGACACCGAGTTCCACCGCGAGCGGACCTACTTCCCCCAGCTCGCCCTGCTCCAGGTCGCCTGGCGAGGCGGGATGGCGCTTGTCGACCCGCTCGCCGTCGACGTCGCGCCCTTCGCCGCGGTCCTCTCGCGGCCGGCGCTCGCCGTCGCCCACGCCGCCGACCAGGACCTCGAGGTCCTCGAGCGCGCCTGTGGCGTGACCCCGTCGCGGCTTTTCGACACCCAGCTCGCCGCGGGGTTCCTCGGCATGTCGACGCCCTCGCTCGTCGCGGCTGCCGAGCGCCTGCTGCGGTTGCGCCTGGAGAAGGGCGACCAGCTCACCGACTGGACGCGTCGGCCCTTATCCGACGAGCAGTGCCAGTACGCGGCGCACGATGTCGCCCATCTGCTCGAGCTCCATTCGGTCATCGCCGACCGGCTCGCGGCGAACGGGCGGCTCGTCTGGGCCGAGGAGGAGTGCGCAGCCCTCCTCCAGCGGGCGCGTCTTCCCCTCAACCCGGAGGAGGCCTGGTGGAAGCTCCGCCAGGCGCGTCAGCTGCGGGGAGTCCAACGCGGCGTTGCCCAGTCGGTCGCGGCCTGGCGGGAGCGGCGCGCCCAGACGCTCGACCGGCCGGTGCGGTTCATCCTCTCGGACCTCGCGCTGGCGGCGATCGCCCACCGGCCGCCGAGGAGCCGGGCGGACCTCCAGCACGTGCGCAATCTCGAGTTGCGCGGCTTCAGCGAAACCGTCGTTGGGGAACTGCTCGCGGCCGTTGCCGCGGGGGCCGAACTCGACCCGGCGGCAATCCGCCTCCCGCCGGGCCCCGTGGGCAACTCGGTCAGCAAGCCGGCCGTGGCGCTGGCGCTCGCCTTCGCCGGCGAGCTCGCCCGCCAGCTCGACATCGATCCGGTGTTGCTCGCGACGCGTGCCGATGTCGTCGCCTTCCTCCAGCAACCGCCGGAAGGCCGGCTCACCGTCTCCTGGCGTCACGAGATCGTCGGCGAGCCGCTCGTCCGCCTCGCCACCGGACGGGCCGCGCTCGCGTTCGAGGAGGGCTCGCTCGTCCTCGAGGAGCGTTCCCACCGGCGCTGGCCGGGTTAGGCGTTTCGCAACGGCCGATCTCGGGGCTGGCCAAAAGAACGCCCGAGGTGGGGAGCGGCGAGAGAACGCGCATCGGGCCCGCGGGCACGGCAATGCCTCTCCGCGCGAGACGAGTCGGGTGACCTCGGGACGGGAGCTGCGGGCGCGGGACGCGGTCCGCCGGCCGCGGCGACTGGATCGGCGGCGAGCGCACAAAAAGGAAGAACCGCCGTTGTCGCCGGCGAAGGTTCATCGCCGGGTCGACGACCGGGGTCCGGTCGGCCGCGGAAGGTGCACCGGACACCGACGCCGCGAGCTTGTCGCCGTCCCCCCGCTCGTCGGGCGAGATCGACTAGTCGTTCTCGTTGTCTCGGTGCGGCGCGGCCGCCGGCGGTGGCCGGAGGTCGATCGTCAAGGTGAGGATCCCTCCGGCGAGGGTGGCGTCGGCGTCGCCGAGCATCGCGAAGTCCATGTAGTCGAGCTCCATCTGCTCGACGATGCGACGGCGTTCGGGACCTTCGACGGGCGGCATGCCCCGCCGTCGTACCGCCGCGGCGCGTTCGCGAAACCGCGCCACCATCGCCCCGGGATCGAAAACCTCGGGCACCCGACCAGGTTACCGGCGGCCGCGATCCCGCCGCCGTGGCGGGTCGAATAAGTGCTCGGGCGGTATGCTGCACGTCGCAACAGCGTCCTGAGGTGGGATCCGACGTCAAGTTGCGGAAAGGGGTCCCCGGAGGCCGGGGACGACGCGTCCTGGTTCATCCGGGGAGTGGCTCGTGAAAAAGGGACGGCACCGACGCTTTGAAGAGGCGCGCAGCCTGAAGCGCGCCGTCGAGGTCGTCCTGGAACCCTGCCCCGAGTGCGGCGCGGGGCCCGAGGAGGACCACGCCGCCTGGTGCCTCTACGAGTCCGAGGAACCCGAGGAGGACGCCGAAGACCTGACCTGACCCTTCGCCCGCCGGACGACGGGATGCGGCAGAGGGGCGCCTCGGGCCCGTGCCTCGTCGAGGTACCCGGCGAGCGTCTTATAGACGGCCGGGCCGACGAGGGCGCGGAGTTCGTCGGCAAGGCCGAGATAGACGGGCTCGGCCGCGACGAAGGCCTCGGGAGCCTCGGTGCACCACCAGTGGAACTCGTCGCCGGCCGGTCCCCAGTGTCGCCGTTCCCACTGCGTGATCGTGGAGGTGACGTGGCCGCCTTCGTCCGTCGCGTCCTCCCGGCGGACCGGGAGCTGCCAGCAGACGTCGGGCTTGTAGCGGCGTGGAGCGATGCCTGCTTCGAGGGCGGCCCGGTGGAGCGCACACCCCGGGCCCCCGGGGAAGCCGGGCCGGTTGAGGAAGATGCAGGCCCCGTCGACGAGCCGCGTCGTCAGCTCCTTGCCTTGGTGCTTGATGACGCCGACACGTCGCGCTCGCCGGATGTGCTGGAATTGGCTGGGCGAGAGTCTCGCCGCGGCTGCCTCGACGCGTCGGGCGTCCTTGGGGTCCGAGAGGTGGGCGCCGTAACTGCAGCAGCCCTCGGCGAGCTCCGCCGCCGGCCCGGTGAGAACTCCCTGGCAGCCCGCGTTGTAGATGCACCGCCACGCGCTGAGAAGGAACGTCACGTCGAAGACCCAGGTTCGGTCCTCTTTCGGGTCGGCGAAGCTCACCCATTCGTGGGCGTCGTTCGGGATGGACACTCGACGAACGCTATCGGCGCCGCGCCGAGCCGGCGAGCTGGAGGCGGGTCGGCTCGGCGCGCCAGAACTACGGCTCGCCAAGACGGGGCCGCCCCCCGGCGGCGGGCAACGCCGTCTCCGCGGCGTCGACGACGGCAGGACGAGGAGGAGGGGTGCCACCCGATCAGCATGACGGCTTGTCGCAGGGCGTCACCGCGGCGCTCGTCCGAGGGGATTTCGCCCCTACCATGGTGGCATGGCCGATGCGACCGACGATCGAGTGCGCTCCGCGGCGGTGCTCACCGTCACCGACGCGGCGCGAGCTTCGATCCTCGAGGCCCGCGCCGCGGAAGCCGACCCCGAGGGCCTGGCGCTCTTCGTCGAGGTGAGCGGGTCGGCTGCCGGTGTCTACGTCTACGA
>JBEKLG010000182.1:0-3501 GCA_050010315.1 Acidimicrobiales bacterium | reverse complement strand
TCGACGAGGCGGGTTCCCCGGACGGCGAGCGCCGCCGCCTGGGCGCGGGTGCAGGAGAACCGTGCCGAATCCCCCTCCTCACCCTCGGCCACGGCCTCCTCGGTGAAGATCACGACACGGTCCTCGGCCGAGTCGTAGGCGACGGCGAGGGTTCCGACAACGAAGTCGGGCTCTCCGAACGGTTCGAGCTCAAGGTCGTCTTCGGGGACCTCGCCGGGCTGCGCCAAGTCCTGGATCAGCTGTCCGAGGTGACGCGAGATCGCCGCGACATGCTGCTTCTCGAGCTTGACGGTGATGAGCTGGGAACCCTCGCGGGCCTGCAGGACGAAGACGCGCTGGCCGACCGGCCCGAGCGCGCCGAAGGTGATACGGCTCGGCTGGCGCAGTTCGAAGAACCCGCTCACGCCGATGGCCCTGGGCCCGTCGCTCGTGTCCCGCCGCCGGCGCGGCGCGCGCCTTGCCGACTCCCGACCGCTCCGGGCGGCCCGGAGCGGGCTCCTCGCCGATTTGCCGTCTTGGCCGGCACGCCGACGAGCGCCGGGTCGCAGTACGAGTTCAACGCGAGGACTCGTGGTGAATGGTCACCGTAGGCGACGACGCTCGTCGAGCAAGGCCCGACGACGATCCGTTGGAACAGGTCGAGCGGGCTGCCGAGCACACTGGCGAGAGCGACCTTGATCGGGTCCGCGTGGCTGACCGCGACGACGACCTGCCCCGGGTGGCGCGCGGTCAGCCGTTCGACAGCCGCCAGGGCGCGCGCCTGGACCTCGACGAAGGACTCACCGCCGGGGAACCGGAAGCCGGCCGGGTGGCGCAGCATGGCCTGCCATACCCGTCTGTTGCGCATCGCGGCCAGTCCCGCCCCGGTCCATGCCCCGAAATCGCATTCAATCAATCCGGGCTCGATTTCGACCGGAAGCCCGACGAAGCGTGCGATCTCCTCGGCAGTCTCCAACGCGCGCTCCATCGGCGAGGAATAGAGGGCCTGCACTCGGCCGAGAACGCCGAGTCGGGTGCCGACCTCGCGCGCTTCTGCGCGCCCGGCGTCCGAGAGGTGGAGACCCGGCGCCCTGCCAGGGAGGACCTTGCCGGTGGTCGGCGTCGTGCCATGCCGAACGAACAACAGGTACGTCGCCTCCCCGCTCCCGGTCCTCGACACCACAGTTGCCAAGCTAGCCCGCTCTCTTCCGGGTCCCCCGGGCGGCGAGGCGACACCGGGCGCTGCAAGGGTGCGCCGGGCGATCGACGTGACGGCCCTGGAAGGCTCGGTGTTGCGAGATCCGCTGCCAGTCCCGGCCGGGGAGCCGGCGTCTCGACGCCCGGCACCTCTCACGCCAGCGGTGACCGACCCCAGCGGACGGAAAGAGACTTCTAGCGCGCGGTAACGGGGACGAGCCGCGGGGCCGGGTCGGCACCCTCGGGCCAACGGCGGCGACTCACCCGGGAAAGCTTGGCGAGGAGCGGTTCAACGGTCGGGTCGTCGGCGGCCGGACGGACCTCGATGGCGCCGGCGGCGCGCATCGCGCCGAAGATCTCGGCACCTCGTCCGGTCCGCACGATCGTCAGCGTCCAGTCGTTGTCGGCACCGATCCCACCAGCCGAGATGTCGGCGTGCTCCGCCGCGAAGTCCGGGCACAGCCGACAACCCTCGCGCGTCCAGGCGTGCGCCTCTTTGAGGGGAATCTCGTGGTAGCCGCCGTCCCGCGTCCAGATCTGGAAGACGCCCTTGATGTTCATCTTCGCGATCTCGGCGCGGCGCAGGCCGTAACGCGCCTCGAACAACTCGGCGAAGATCGCGTCGTCGAAGGTCTTCGAGCAGAGCAGCCCGACGGTGAGCGCGAAGCGGCGGGCGACCTTGCCGGCCTTGCGCGCCGCCATCGCCGCCGGTGCCGAGGCCTGACAGCCCATGCCGACGAGCGCGACCCGCTCGGCGCCGGTGGCGACCGCCTCCGGGCAGGCGAGCGGGTTTGCCGAGTACGTGTAGCGCGAGCCGGCGGCCCGCAGGACATCGGCGCGGTTGCGCGCGATCCCCGGCACGGCGCGCCAGGAGCTTCCGTCGCCCTCGAGATACGAGACGAGGGCGGCATCGACGATGTCGTGCTCGAGCGCCCAGATGATCAGCGCCGAGACGAAGCCCCCGTCCTGGCCGGCGGCGCCGACCTCCGGGTCTGTCGCCTGACTGAGCAGCATCTCGGCGGCGACCCCGGAGACCTCCTCGGCGCGACGCGCCCTCCCGAAGAGGAAGGAGTCGATCTCGGGTTCCCAGGTACAAAAGCGCGGGCAAGCCCGGGTGCACAGCGTGCAGCCGCGCTCGCCATGCGTGCAGTTCTCGGGGCCCCCGGCGTCATCGACGTGGAACGGCCGGTAACGCCCCCCGGTCGCGTCGTAGCCGAGGACGTCGTAGGGGCAGGCGACGACGCAGGCGGCACATCCGGTGCACAGCCCGGACGTGACGACCTCGGTGAACAGTTCAGCCCATTGCGGTTTCTCCGGGAGCATCGACGCTGTCAGTTCCCGAGAGCGGCCAGCACCTTGGCCGCGTGTCCGTCGGCCTTCACGTGACGCCAGATCCGTTCGATCCGCCCCTCGGCGTCAACGAGGAACGTCGAGCGGATGACACCAATGCTCACCCGTCCGTAGAGGGTCTTCTCACCCCACGCCCCGTAACGCTTCATCGTCGCGTGCGACGGGTCCGAGGCGAGCCGCAGGCCGAGCTCGTACTTCGTCCGGAAGCGCCGGTGGGAGTCCCCCCCGTCGGGCGAGATGCCGACCACGTCGACGCCGAGCGCCGCGAAGTCGGCAAGGAGGTCATTGAACTGGCAGGCTTCCTTCGTGCATCCCGGGGTGTCGTCGGCAGGATAGAAGTAGATGACGACCTTGCGCCCGGAGAAATCGGCGAGCGAAACGGTCTTGCCGTCTTGGTCCAAAAGGCTGAACGCTGGGGCCCTGTCGCCTGCAATGAGCTCTGCCACAACTCCTCCTTGTCTCGCCGGTTGCGTCCGAAGGATACACAGGGCCCAATTGGCCGACCGGCGGTGATCCCGCCCGCGGGCGACCGGGCTCGGGTCGGTGGAAGACTCGTTGGCCGTGACCGAGACACCGACCTTCGCCGAGCTCGGCGTCGATGCCAGGCTCGTCGCAGCCCTGGGCGCTACCGGCATCGAGCGACCCTTCGAGATCCAGACGCTAGCGATTCCCGACGCGATCGCCGGCCGCGACGTCTGCGGCAAGGCGAAGACCGGCAGCGGCAAGACGATCGCCTTCGGCCTTCCGATGCTGATGGCGACCCCGGCCGCCCAGTCCCGCCTCCCCACGTCACTCGTCCTCGAGCCGACGCGCGAGCTCGCGCTCCAGGTGACCGAGGTGCTCACCCCCCTCGCAGTGGCGGTCGATCGTCGCGTCGGCGCCGTCTACGGGGGTAGCGACCTCGACGGACAGGTCCGCATGGTGAACCGGGGCCTCGACGTCGTCGTCGCGACGCCGGGGAGGCTGATCGATCTC
>JBEKLG010000181.1:0-3502 GCA_050010315.1 Acidimicrobiales bacterium | reverse complement strand
CCTGAGGTCGGCACGGTCGTCGCGCTCGCCCCTCCGGCAATCACCGAGAAATCTGGCAAATTGGACGCTTCTGCGCCAGGTACCCAGGGCCACGCCAAGGCTGCCGCAGAAGCGAGCAGCGCGCTCACGACGAGCAAGCGGACAACGCCTCCGATGACCGACCGAGACCCGTCCATCGCCCTAGGCCTCCTTTGGCCTTCGTCCGCGCCGATTCCCGAACCGCCGACTGCCAACCGCCACGAGCCGCGGCAACGACCGACCGCCGGGTCAGAATGCGGGTGTGGGGAACATACCGAGGCGGAGGCGTGGGGTGCGAATCGCGTCGTCGTGCGCGGGAGGCAACCTGCGCGCCGGTAACCGCCTGCCAGCGACCTTGGGCTAGGCGTTTCATCGCTCCACCACCTGCCGGCCACGAGGCGTTCTCGGGTGCCAAGTCCCGCCTCGCCTGCCCGGCGATAGGGTGAGGCGTGTCGCTTCACTACGAGGACGCCCAGGTGGCGATCCATCGCCTTGTCGTCGGACCGATCGACAACAACGTCTTCATTCTCCGCTGCACCTCGACCGGTGAGGCGCTCCTCGTCGACGCGGCGAACGAGCCGGATCGCCTGCTCGAGACCTGCCGCGCCCTCGGCGTCCGCCAGATCGTCGAGACCCACGGCCATTGGGACCACATCCAGGCGGTTCCGGCGCTGCGTGACGCCGGCTACGAGGTCGCGGTGAGCGCCGGGGACGCCGCGATGCTCCCCGCCTACGACCTCCTGATCGAAGATGACGCGGCGATCTGCGTCGGAAAACTGCGCATCCGCGCGATCCACACACCGGGGCACACCCCCGGCTCGACGTGCTTTTTGGTCGAGGGCTCGCCCGTCGTGTTCTCGGGTGACACCCTGTTCCCGGGTGGGCCCGGGAACACAACCTTTTCGGGAGGGAACTTCGCCCAGATCATCACCTCGATCGATTCCCGACTGTTCACACCCCTGCCGCCCGAGACGATCGTCATGCCCGGTCACGGCGCGGACACGACGATCGGCAATGAGCGCCCTCATCTCGCCGAGTGGATCCGGCGCGGTTGGTGAAAGGACATTTCCCCTATACGTGTAGTGAAAATCAGGGTGAGCACGTAACATAGGGATATGACGACGGTGGTGACCAGCACCGGGGCCGTGTCCCCTTCCAGCGGCTTCCCGGGAGCCGAACCCGCCGATCCGCTCCTTTTCGTCGAGGATCTCCATGCCTCGGCCGAGGGAAAACCGATCCTTAGAGGAGTCGACCTCGTCGTGCGATCCGGCGAGCTCCACGCGGTCATGGGGCCGAACGGGTCGGGCAAGTCGACGCTCGCCAACGTCCTGCTCGGCAGCCCGGGATTCACAGTCACCAAGGGCAGGGTCCTTTTCAAGGGCGAGGACATCTCCGGGCTGAAAGCGGATACCCGCGCCCAACGCGGCATGTTCCTCGCCTTCCAGTCTCCCGAGGAGATTCCCGGCGTACCTATCGCCCAGTTCCTCCGCCAGGCCGTCGCGGCGCGACGCGGCACCGACGTCTCCGTCATCGAGGTCCGGGTTCAGATCCACGAGTGGCTGCAGCGACTGGGAATGGACGCCGGTTTCGCCTCGCGCTACCTGAATGACGGCTTCTCGGGCGGGGAGAAGAAACGCAACGAGATCCTCCAGATGGCGCTGCTCGAACCGGACCTCGCGATCCTCGACGAGACCGATTCCGGGCTCGACATCGACGGCGTACGCATCGTCGCCCGCGGCGTGAACGAGGTCCGTGCCCGCCGGCCCGGCCTTGGAGTCGTTGTCGTGACCCACTACCGGCGGATCCTCGACGAGCTGATGCCCGACGTGATCCACGTCCTCATCGACGGACGGATCGTCGATTCCGGAGGGCCCGAGCTCGCGGCGCGGCTCGACAGCGAAGGCTACGAATCGTGGCGCTCGTGACCGGCCCGATCGACGTGCAGGCGCTGAAAAAGGACTTCCCGCTGCTCGCCCGCACCTCCGGCGACCGCCCGCTCGTCTACCTCGACTCCGCGGCGTCGTCTCAACGCCCGCAGTCCGTGCTCGACGCGATGGACGTCTACTACGCGACCACCCACGCCAACGTCCACCGCGGCGTCTACGCGATCGCCGAGGAGGCGACCCGCCAGCTCGAGGCGGCGCGGGCGAAGATCGGCCGGTTCATCGGCGCGCCGAACCCGAGCCGCGAGGTCATCTTCACGAAGAACGCGACCGAGGCGATCAACCTCGTCGCCTACGCCTGGGGCCGCGCCAACCTCGACCCCGGCGACATCGTCGTGCTCAGCGAGATCGAGCATCACGCCAATCTCGTCCCCTGGCTGATGCTCAAGGCGGAGCTCGGAGTCGAGCTGCGCTTCATCCCGCTCGGCGGTGACTTCCACCTCGACCTGTCGCAGCTTGACCGGCTGGTCGAGGGCGCGAAGCTCGTCGGCGTCACCGCGGCGTCCAACGTGCTTGGCACCGTCGTCGACCTCGCCCCGATTGTCGCCGCGGCGCACGCCGCGGGGGCGGTGGTGCTCGTCGACGGGGCGCAGCTCGTCCCCCACCGGAAAGTGGATGTGGGGGCGATGGGGGCCGAGTTCTTCGCCTTCACCGGCCACAAGATGCTCGGCCCGACCGGCATCGGGGTGCTCTGGGGGAGGATGGAGCTGCTCGAGGCGATGCCGCCCTTCCTCGGCGGCGGCGAGATGATCCGCGAGGTCACGCTCGACGGCTTCACGCCGAACGAGCTGCCGTGGAAGTTCGAGGCGGGTACGCCGCCGATCGCCGAGGCGATCGGCCTCGGCGCCGCCGTCGACTACCTCGAAGCCATCGGGCTCGAGCGGATCGGTGCCCACGAGACCGCGCTCGTCAACTACGCGCTCGATCGCCTCGCCGCGGCTTACGACGAGATCCGCGTCTTCGGCCCGGCACCGGACCCGGATCGCCGGGCCGGAGTGATCTCGTTCGCCTTTGACGAGGTCCACCCCCACGACGTCGCCCAGGTGCTCGACCAGGCGGGAGTCTGCGTGCGCGCCGGCCACCACTGCGCCAAGCCCTTGATGCGCGTCCTCGGCGTCTCGGCGACGACGCGGGCCTCGCTCTACCTCTACAACGACGAGTCCGACATCGATGCCCTCGTCGAAGGGCTTGCCACGGTACGGAAGTTCTTCTCCTGAAACCCCGGCACCCCGGCACGACAACGATCAGGAAGGGAAGATGGGCGCGGTGCAGATGAACGAGCTCGAAGATCTCTACCGCGAGATCATCCTCGACCACTACCGCTCACCCCGCAACCGCGGCGAGCTGCCCGTCCCGCCGGCGCACCGCGTCGAGGGTTTCAATCCCCTGTGTGGCGACGAAATCGTGATCTACCTCCAAGTGCGCGACGGCATCCTGGAAGACCTGCGAATCACCGGGCGGGGATGCTCGATCAGCCAGTCGTCGGCGTCGATGATGTCGGCCGCGGTGAAAGGTCTCCCCCTCGACGAGGTGCGCCGGCT
>JBEKLG010000180.1:0-3550 GCA_050010315.1 Acidimicrobiales bacterium | reverse complement strand
GGGAGCCCCGGGCTCGATGTACGAAGTGGTGACACGCTCGAAGCGGCACCAGTCCCTCAGCCCCTCGGAGACCAGCTCGGGCACGTTGTCGCAACGGACATAGGCCGGTGCGCCTCGCCACTCGACGAGCTCCTCGTGACCGACACTGTGCAGTCCGCATTGATCGAACGGGCGGGGAAGCTAGCCAAGCACTCCCGGGTGAACTCGTCGGTGACGTTGAGGATCTTGATCGGTCTTTCCTCCCTGGTCTCGTCGAATTCGAAGTCCATGGCCCACACCTGATCGGGACGCTCGGCCACCACGCTGCCCGGAGCTCTGCGTCCTGCCAGCTGCGCCGAGTGCGAGCCGGCACGTGCAGCCCCTCATCGCGCCACACGCGCTGGACCCGCTTGCGGTTACAGGCCCAGCCGTCTCGAAGGACAGGACGTGGATGCGCCGATAGCCGTAGCGGGGGTACTTGATGGCCAGCGCCTTGAGCTTCGCCCGCAGTGCCGCCTCGTCGGGGACGGTCGAGCGGCAGTAACGCTGAGAGGAGCGGTGCTGGGTAACGACCCGACACGCCCGACGCTCCGATACCCCGAAGCGGTCGCAGAGCTTCCTCACCGCCCTGCGCCGCCGCTCCGGGGTCAGAAGTTTCCCCGGGACACCTCCCTCAACATGGCGATGTCGAGGGCCTGGTCGGCCACGATGCGCTTCAGCCTCGAGTTCTCCTTCTCGAGGCCTTTCAAGCGCACGACATCTTCGGGTCGCATGGCCTTGTATTGGGCCCGCCAGGGTTGATAGGTCGGGACCGAGATCTCCAAGTGCCTGCAGACGGCCGGGACGTCAGCTCCTTCGGCGAGCAGCCGGTCGGCCTCTCGGAGTTTGCGGACAATCTGCTCGGGTGTGTGTCGCTTGCCCTTCATGAAAGTCACCTCCTGCCCACATAGTGGGCGTCGTGACTCTCACAAGTGGTGGACCGATTTCAGGGGGTCAGGTCAACTGCGACATACTTCCTAATCAGATGGCATTTTGTGGGCGCTGACGGACTCGAACCGCCGACCTGCTCGTTGTAAGCGAGCTGCTCTGACCTCCTGAGCTAAGCGCCCGTCCCGCTGCTGATCCCACGGCGACCTGAAGACACTCGACTACCCCGGCAAACTGTTGACTTTCCGACAATCTTCTCACCCGGACGACGTCCGCCTCGGACTGCCGGTCGTCCTACGGGCTTTCGGAATCCGGCGGCCCAAAGGCGTAAACCGAGACGGATCCGCCGCACGGTCTCATCGCGACCGGGATGCCGATCGCTTCATTCGTCCCGGGAATCGACACGTTGACGGACGCAACCGTTGCGCACCCCACCCCCCCGACCGGGACGTCGTTGATGACGACGATGAACTCCGCCGATCCTCCGCCCGCGAGCGTCACCAGGCTTGGAGCCCGGCCTCCGTCGATCGCCGTGATGTCCAGTCTCGGCCCCGCGCCGGCTCCGGAAGCGCCCGACGGTCCGAAGAACTCAAGGGACGGGTAGCCCTCAAGGTCGCACCGTGCCGAACCCCTGTTGGTCAGCGTGAACACCGTGTACGACGTGCCGGCCGCGACACCGCCCGGCGACGACGTGATGCCGAGCACGCCCGGTGAGCAGGTCAACGCGCTCGCAGTCGTCGAAGAGGTCCCCGTCGACTGTGGCGGCTGAGAAGTGGTCGTCGTCGCGCTCGCCGTCGTCGTCGTGGGGTGGCGGCCCGCAGGTTTGTTCCCCGAACTGGCACAGGCGCTGAGGCCGGCGCCCGCGGCGAGCACGGCAGCGAGGAACATCGCTCGCCAGACGGCCTTGTGTCCCATGGTGGCGCCCTCCCCCGTTTCCTAAGGAAACAGCCCGCGCAGCCGCGTCGCCTCGGCGACACGGTCCAGCCCCAAGACCACGGCGGCCCGTCGCAGCGATACCTTCAGGCCGGCAGCCTTCTGCCAGGTCGCGTCGAAGGCCCGCTCCATCGTCTCGCGGTACCGGGTCGAGAACACGCCCGACTCCCAGGTGTAGCCCTGGCGGGCTTGAGCCCATTCGAAGTACGACGCCACGACGCCGCCGGCGTTGGCAAGCACGTCGGGCACGACGGTGATCCCGCGCTCTTCGAGGATCAAGTCGGCCTCGGGCGTCGTCGGCCCGTTCGCCGCCTCGACGAGCACCCGGCCGCCAAACGACGCGGCCACGTCGGCGGTGATCACCCCGTTGAGCGCAGCGGGGATCGCGAGCTCGCAAGCGATCAAGAAAAGCGACGACGGGTCGATGGCGTCGGCCTGGGCGAAGCCCGCGACCGTGCCGACGCGGGCGAAGTGATCGGCGAGCGCCGCGGGGTCGATCCCGCCGGGGTTGTAGATCGCGCCCCCCAGGTCGCCGATCGCGACGACGCGCACGCCGAGCGACGAGAGGAGGAAGACGAGAGGCGCGCCGACCTTGCCGTAGCCCTGGATCACGGCGCGCGCGCCGCTGACCGCCATCCCGAGCTCCCGGAATGTCGCCTGGGCGCACAGCACGACGCCAGACGACGTCGCGCCGACATGCCCCGGGATCCCCCCGATGGCGATCGGCTTGCCGGTGACGACGCCGGGGGTCACGTTCCCCCGCATCATCGAGACGGTGTCCATGATCCAGGACATGATCCGAGCATCGGTGTTCACGTCCGGCGCGGGGACGTCGCGATCCGGACCGAGGAGCGACAAGATCTCGTAGGCATAACGCCTCGTGAGCCGTTCGAGCTCCGCCTCCGAAAGCGACGACGGATCGACGACCACGCCACCTTTGGCACCGCCGAACGGGATATCGACGACGGCACACTTGATGGTCATCTCCGCCGCGAGCGCCATCACCTCGTGCGCGTCGAGGGCGGGGTGGAACCGGATCCCCCCCTTGCCCGGTCCTCGTGCCGTGCTGTGCTGGACCCGCCAGCCTGTGAAGACCTCGACACGCCCATCATCGCGGCGGATCGGGATCGCGACCTCGAGGATCCGCTCCGGCGCAACGATGATCCGGGTGAGGCCCGCATCGAGCCCGAGGAGGCTCGCGGCGTCTTCCATCCGGAAGCGAATGGCGTCCCAGGAATCAAGGCCCTCGTCGGTCATCGCCCACCTCGTCATCGCCGCTGCCTGCGCGAGCGTAGCGGCGGGACCTCAGGCGAGGGACCCGCCGGCGCGCACGTCGGACGACGATTGCCGATCCGAGAGCTGTTCCGCCTCGCGGCTCGACGAGATGAGCTGCGACTGGCTGAGTAAGAGCAGCGAGTAGAACATCAGCCCCAGGCAGACGCCTTCCACGATCGCCCGCCACCCGGTGGCGTGGACGTGGTCCTTGAACAGCCAGATGCCCATGACGATGCTGGAAAACGGATTGACGATGAGGAGTGCCGCCTGCGACGCGGCAACCGGGCCGGCGTCGAGGGCGTGCTGGCTGATGACAAGCCCGATCAGTCCGGTAACCGCGACCGCATAGGCCGCGGGATGCGAGAAGACGTAGACGACTCCGTGGGGCCACTCGTCAGCGACGGTCTTGATGAACGCCGCGGTGAGCGCGAAGCAG
>JBEKLG010000179.1:0-3562 GCA_050010315.1 Acidimicrobiales bacterium | reverse complement strand
CGGAGGCCGGGTCGCTGGCCGCCCCGACGGACTGCAAGAGCACGTCGTAGGGGGTCACGCCGAGGGCGAGCACGAAGGCGAGGTCCCGGTAGTACGGGAAGAACCAGTCGTAGCCGGCCCGGAGTGACCGCGCCAGGCCGACGAGGAGGGCCTCGTGACCTGCCCCCGAGACGTGGAAGTACGCCGCGCCCTGCTTGTGGAACGTGGCCTCGCGTTCGTCGACGGCTTGGGCGAGGCAGCAGAGCCGGTAGTCCTCGATCGCCTCGGCGACGGAGATCCCCCGCCAGGTCGGCGCACCGGGGGCGCGGTCGGCACCTGCCGCGACCGTCAACGCCGCGGGCTCCTCTTGCCGGTCGTGCAGCCCGTCACGATCCGAGAGCATCGGCGGCGCCACGGTCGATCGTTGCTCCCCCCAGTTCAGGCGTCACCGCTTTCCCCCGGCTCGGTCCCGTCGGGCGCCCGCGTGCATCCGGCCACCTTACCGATCCCGCTGGCCCACTCGCGTGTTGCCTGGTGGGGGCCGTACCGCGCGCCGACGGGGCGGTCTAGCATTGAAGGCGCAACGAGAGGAGGGCCTGTGTCTGCAGGCGTGCTCGCAAATGTCTTCGGGCCGGACGGCCTCATCATCATTGCGGTCGTCGTCATCGTGTTGCTCTTCGGTGGCAGCAAGCTGCCCGAGCTCGCCCGCGGCCTCGGAAGCGCCTCACACGAGTTCAAGAAGGGTATTGCCGAAGGTGAGGAGTCCTCGAAGGCGGCTGAAGCGGCCAAGACCGCGGAAAGCGCGAAGGACTCCGAGGCACCGAAGGACTCGAGCGACAGCTGACCGGTAGCGGCGCCGTAAACGGCTCCGTCGATGCGCCCCGGGCGACAGGCCGCTGACGCGGGGGCGAAACCCGCCCCGGCGCGTCGGCGTGTCTCTTTTTTCGGCCACCAAATTGCCGAGTACGTCGTGGCGATCGCGCTCATCGCCGTCGGCTTCCACCTGACCGGCGGGGCAGAGATCGCCTTGGCGGCGGCAGGCATCCTGCTGCTGGTGCTGAACGTCGTCACCGTCGGCCGGTTGAGCGCGGTGGGACTGTTGGGTCGGCGTGCCCATCATGTTGGGGACTTCGTCGTCGCGGCCGTGCTGATCGTCGCGCCGGCATTCGAGTATGCGCGCCTGCACGTCGCCGGAGTGACGCTTGCCGAAGGGGTGGCCCTCCTCGTGCTGTGGATCGAGCGTTCGACGCTCTACGGGGAAAAGGTCCGGGCGCCCAGCCCGGTGACAGAGGCCAAGGTGAAACCGGCGTCCCCCCACCCGGGCGCCTTCGAAACAGCCGGCATCGTCGCCGGCGTGCTCGCGCCCGAGGCGGGACGCGCCGCGCGGCAAGCGGCAAGACGGATCGGGGTAGTGACCGGCGTCACGAAGCGCGTCGTGAAGGCCCGCCGCGCCCGGTCATCGGGCCCAGCGAGCTGAGCTCTCCGAACCGCGAGGCCACAAGTCCTTCCGGCGGTGGCCGGCGCAGGGATCGAGACCCTGTCTGGCGCTTGCCGGTCGTCCGGCCGGGCCGCGAGCTATTGGGCGGCCTTCAGCCGGACGAGCCCCTCCTGCGCGGCGCTCGCGACGAGGTGGCCCTCCTCGTTATACAAAAGGCCCCGCGCCAGCCCGCGGGCGCCGAAGGCGACGGGGCTCGTTTGGTCGTAAAAGAGCCACTCGTCGACACGGAAGGGTCGGTGGAACCACAGGCTGTGGTCGAGGCTCGCGCCGACGAAGTGCTCGTCGAAAGGCGTCGAGCCGTGGCGTTGCAGGATGGTGTCGACGAGTGTCAGATCCGAGGCGAAGGTGAGGATGGCGGCGTGGATGAGCGGGTCGTCGCTGACCGGGCCGGTGGCGCGCAGCCAGAGCTGCTCCCGCTCCGACGGGGAGCCGTCGCGTTCCCACGGGTACTCGGTCACGAAACGGACGTCGAGGCCATAGGTGTTAGCGAAGACCGACGACGGCTCCTGGCCTCGGGCGGCGAGCGCCTGGGCGAGTGTCGGGAGCTCACCCGGACCGGGCACGTCGGGAATGCGGTCCCCGTGGGTGAGGCCGACCTCGTCGCGGTGGAACGAGCACATCAGCCCCAGGATCGGCTTGCCTCGCTGGATGCCAATCACCCAGCGGGCCGTGAAGGAGCGGCCTTCGCGGATCCTCTCCACCTCGTAAAGAATCGGTCGGTGCGGGTCACCCGGGCGCAGGAAGTAGGCGTGGAGCGAGTGGACGCGACGCTCATCGACCGTCCGGCCCGCGGCGACGAGCGCCTGCGCCGCGACCTGACCCCCGAAAACGCGGCGCCGGGTCTCGTCGAGGCTCACGCCGCGGAAGATGTTCTCCTCGATAGTTTCGAGTTCGAGCAGGTCGAGAAGCTGCGCCGTCTTTGGGGCCACGCTGAGACGGTACACTCGGGCGGTCATGCGTAAAGCGCTTCTCCATCCGCTTGTTCTCGCGCGCGAACTGACCAAGCATCCGAACTTCTCCAAGATCTGGCGCTTTACGTTCGTCTCCGTCGTCTCGACGGTCATCACCCTCGGCATGCTCTACGTGTTTTTTCGCGTCCTCAAGGTCGGTACGGCGGCGGAGAGCAACCTGCTCGCGACCTCGATCGCGACTGCGCCGGCGTACTACCTCAACCGCACCTGGACCTGGGGCAAGACGGGCAAGTCGCACGTGATGCGGGAGGTCGTGCCCTTCTGGACGATCGCCATCATCGGTGTCCTGCTCTCGACGGCTGCTGTGCACTACGCGGCGGTCGAGGCGCACCACGTCACCCACTCGAAGATGGGCGTAACCATCCTCGTCGAATTCGCCAACTTCTTCACCTACGGCGTGTTGTGGGTCGGCAAGTTCACGATCTTCAACCGCTACCTGTTCAACGCGCCAAAGGTCGTCCCCGACGCGGACGACGTCGGCCCGGGAGGCGGTGGTCTGACCGCCGACGAGCTCAGCACCGTCTAGTCGACGGGGCTACGGCGTGTCCGAGGGTGTCGGTCTGGAGCGCGCTGGGACCTAGGCGGGATTTCGCGCCACGGCCCACCGCCCATCCGAGGGCTAGGGCGAGCGCCGCGGCAACGAGGACCGGCAGGTCACCGAACCGCTCGTAGAGCGTGGCGCCCGTCCGCAGCGCCACGGTGGCCCGCAACACGTCCGGGGTTCCCAGCCCGCTAAGTCTGGTGACAGTCCCGTCCGACGAGATAACAGCCGAGTAGCCGGTTGTGGCGGACTGGACGAGGTCGCGGCCTTCGGCGATCGCCTGCTGCCGCGAAGCGGCAAGCTCGGCGGCGGGGACGACGTCCGTCGCGTACGAGGCGGTGTTCGTCGCGACGACGAGGAGCTCACCCCCGGCCCGCACCCCGCTGCGGGCCCGGTCCGGAAAGAAGGCCTCGAAGGAGTTGAGGATCGCGACGGGTCCCGCCGGGGTCGTGAGCTCTCCGTCGTTGGCGCCGACGATCACGTCTCTCGGCACCGCGGTGAAGCTGGCGATGCGGGAGAGAAGTGAGCGCAGCGGCACGTACTCGCCGAAGGGAACCGGGTGGTCCTTTTCAA
>JBEKLG010000178.1:0-3568 GCA_050010315.1 Acidimicrobiales bacterium | reverse complement strand
GTCGTCCCTGAAGAAGAGATGGTCGAAGCCCTCGTCACCGAGGCGGGAAGGATCGTTGCCGAGGGGATCGACGCCCGGCTCGCTGCTGCCGACGCTGGCGCCGAGGCCGAGGCCGCTGCCGACCGTCAGGTCCTTTTCGCGCAAAAAGGGCCTGACGCGAACAATTCCGAGGAAGTCGTCGGGAAGATCCGCGAGACCCTCGGGGATCTCGCAACCGGCGGCGACGGCGACCGCGACACCTAACAGACGAGGCTCTCGGCTTCGCCCACCTGCTGACCAGGTCGCACCCAGCCTCGCCCGGTAGTATGCCGACCGTCTCGATACGGAAGGCAACGACATGGCCTCAGGCAAGAAGCGCTCGCGTCGCCCCACCCGCCCGCAACAACCGTCCGGACCGCGGCGCCTCGGTGGCGAGACGACGCCGCGCTCGGCGGGCGCCGCCCGTCGCTACCAGCGGTCCCACCGCCAGGGATCGTCGCGGCTCGGCTGGCTGGCGGTCGGCGTCGTCCTCATCGTTGTCGCGGTCTTAATCGTCGTGAAACTTACGGCTTCGAAGAGCTCGGATACGGGCGGCGTCGCCTCCGGCCGCGACCCGGCCCCGGCCCCGGCCGCGGTCGTCGCCGTGCTGGCGAAGGTCCCGACCGCGACGTACAACGCGGTCGGCACGGGATCGGAATCCGACCCGTTCGTGGAGACGGCCGACCAGCCGAGCCTCACCGAGCACGGACTTCCCCGGGTCGTCTACGTCGGTGCGGAGTACTGCCCGTACTGCGCCGTGATGCGCTGGTCGCTCGTCGCCGCGCTCGACCGCTTCGGCACCTTCAAGGGGCTGAAGGAAACCTCGTCGTCTGCTGACGTGCCGCCGATCCCGACGCTGAGCTTCCTCGGGGCGACCTACACGACCAAGTACTTTGTCTTTTCGCCCTATGAGACCGGGGACCGCAACGAGAGAACCCTCGAGGTGCTGCCAAAGGACGTGAAAAAGCTCTACACGACCTACGACGGCGCGCTGACGGGCACGACGGCGAGCAAGTTCGACCCGGGAGGGCCGGGGATTCCCTTCCTTGACATCGCCAACCGGGATGTCTCGTCGGGGGCCGCGGCCCTCGGCGGGACGATCGACCCGATCGCGGGCGGCGGTCCGGGTGTGTTGAGGATCGCGCAGGCGATCGCCGACCCGTCCTCGACGATCGGCAAGGCGATCGACGCGAGGGAGTTCGTCATCGAGACGAACTACATCACCGCGGCGATCTGCCGAGCCGACGGCGGCAAGCCGGCAAGCGTCTGTGCGACGCCGGGCGTGAAGGCCGCGGAGAAGGTGATCGCCGCGGCGAAGAAGATCTCGTAGTCGTGCCGAAGTCGCCGACCCCGGGGCGCGGTCGCCGCATCGTGACTCCGCCACCGCCTTCGACGGCGCGGCGGGGGTTTCATTCGCGAGTCCCGCGCCGGCTGGCCGCGCCGGGCGGAGCGGAACCGCCGCGCCCGAAGATCAGCGCGCGCCTAGCCATCGTGCTCGCGTCGTCGATCGCCGGCCTTGGGATCGCGACCTACCTCACGCTCGCCCACTACACGACGGTTGTTTCGCTCGTCTGCCCGCCTTCGGGAACGGTCGACTGTTCCGCCGTGACGGCGAGTGCTGAATCGGTGCTGTTCGGCGTCCCCGTCGCCGTCCTCGGACTTCCCTTTTTCGTGGCGATGATCGTGTTCTCGCTGCCCGCCGTGTGGCGCTCGCGTTCTGTGCTTGTCGCCCCGGCGCGCCTCGCGCTTGCCGTGGCCGGGATCGGCTTCGTTTGCTACCTGCTCTACGCCGAGCTCTATGAGATAGGGAAGATCTGCCTGTGGTGCACCGGGGTCCACATCCTCACCCTGGTCATCTTCGTCGCCGTCGTCACCGGGTGGGACGAGACGACGGCGTTCGCGCGTGAGGTCGCGCAAGACTGAGCATGACCGTCTGACGGGCGGCTACGAACCCGGTCTCGGGCCCGTCGCGATGTCGAGCGGCAGCTCGATCAGGGCGCATCCGGGCGCAGCCCGCTGGAAGGCCTCGACGACGTGTGGATGGCAGGTGAACGCCAGCACCTGATGCGATCGCGCCAGGGTCGCGATCGCCCGCGCCACAACAACGGCTCGTCCGGGATCGAAGTTGACGAGCACGTCGTCGAGGACGAATGGTAGGCGGACCGTGCGCTCGGCGTGGGCCGCGGCGAGCCCGAGCCGCAGGCAGAGGTAGAGCAGCTCGGCCGTGCCGCGGCTGAGCGACCCAGAATCGATCCGTTCGTCCCGCGCCGAGATCGCCTCGATGCCGTGGTGTGCGGCGCGGTCGTCCTCGTGCGCAACGAGCCGGACGTAGCGGCCGGTGGTCACGTCGGCGAAGAGCTCGCTCGCGCGGGCGATCACCGCGGGTTGCTTCTCGCGCTCGTAACGGGCGAAGGTTGCCTCGAGGAGCGCGCGCGCGAGACCGAGAACCGTCCACTGCTCGAGGGCGTCATCGAGTTGGGTCGCGAGTGCCGCCCGCTCGAGCTCGAGGGAGGCGACCTCGTCCGAGGAGCGGAGACGCTCGAGCTCTTGTTCCATGCCACGTTCGTCGTCACGCGACTTTTCGTATTCGCTTTCGGCCGCGGCGACCTGATCTTTTGTTGCCGCGCTCTCGGCGCCCCAGGCGGCCAGTTCGCCCGTCGAGAGCTCCGCCCGAAGTCGCTCGGCATCCGGGCCGAGGCCGGCGGCCTGGGTGAGATCGGCGTTCGCCTCGTCGATCGCTGCGAGGAGGTTGCGCCGAGCCGCCGCGGCATTCTCCGCCGCACCGAGGGCGGACACGAGTCGGGCACAGACGTCGGTGGCCTCCCCGGCCGCGTCGAGGCCGCACGCCGACGCCAACTGCCAAACGGCATCCTCGAAGCTGCCGATCGACGCCGACTCGGACTCGACGGCGCGCAACACCCGTCGGTGCGCCTCGGCGAGTTTGGCGAGCTCGGCGTCGATCTGGGAAAGGGCGTGGTCGATCTCGTCGGCGTGCCGCCGGTCCTCCCTTTCTCCTGCGAGACGACTGGCGACGGCGTCGACCTCGGGGAGAACCGGCGTCGCGGCGAGGCCGAGCTCTGTGGCGGCGCGTCCGATCTCCGTTGCCAGGCGTTGCGGGTCGACCGACGCCACGGTCTCGCCGTCTGAGCCAGGCGAGGCCGGGGGGCGCGCCGCGCCGGAACCTGCGGCGAGCAGCGCCGCGGTCGCGCCAAGCGCCAGTGCGGCCAGGACGCTCACGGCCCCGAGCGTCGCGTGATGGCCGGCGAACTCGGCGACGGCGACGGCGACGGTGGCGGCGAAGGCCGTGGTGACGAGCGCGACCGCGGTCTTGGGCCGAGCCGCCTGCGAAGTCCGGCGGCGGGCGAGGCGATCCAGTGCCGCCTGCTCGCGTTGTGAGGTGAGCAGCTGGTCGCGCTGGCCGATGAGGCTGCGCAGCAGCTGCAGCGTCTGGTCTGCAGCACGCAATTCCGCCTCGCTGCGGGGCGGCTGAGGCGTCCCGCGCCCGGTCACCGGCCCGTCGCCGGCCGCTGGGCCGCGCGATTGCTCGAGG
>JBEKLG010000177.1:0-3623 GCA_050010315.1 Acidimicrobiales bacterium | reverse complement strand
GAGCCTCTTTCGCGGTGAACTCCCGGTCGCGCGCGGCGATGACCACGCTCGCAGCCAGGCGCTTGACGTCCCACTCCCAGGGGCCGGGCACTGTCTCGTCGAAGTCGCTGACGTCGAACCTCAGAGCCCGTTCAGGCGAAGCGAACAGTCCGAAGTTGGACAAGTGGGCATCGCCGCAGATCTGGGCCTTGAGGCCCGACCGAGGAGTTGTGGCCAAGTCTGAAGCCATCACGAGCGCCGCACCCCGGAAGAAGGTGAACGGTGAGACGAGCATTCGCCCGTAGCGGATAGGGACCAGCTCGGGCACCCGGGTGGTGGCCTGGCGTTCAAGCAAAGCGACCGGGTCCGGGCGGTCAACCCCTGGGCTGAACTCCGCTTGAGATGAGCGAGGAACCCGGATACGAGCCTCCTCGCCGATCTTCGTCCTCTCCTCGATAGAGAGGTGCTGCACCGATCGGCCTGTCGGCCTGGCTGCCTGTGCCTCATTCGCCATGGGCTCCCCGGTCCTGGTTGGAGTGCTGTTGGTGTGCAGAATCAATCATTCTCCCCTCGTTGCGGCCGTGCATCATGGAGGACCCGGCCCTCGCCTGGATAGCCGGTGGATTGGCAGAGCCTCGGATCGTCGGGTGCATCGAATCCCTTCGGAGGGGTACCCCCCATCGCCGGGTAGGCGCGACAGTACGGCGCCTCGGTGGCAATCTGCGGTTGCGTGCTACGGGCCTTTCGCGCCCCGCAGGCATTCAGGCTGAACCGATGACCTCGCCGAACTGGAGGGTGCCGAGCGTCACGCCGGGTGCCTCGGCACCTTCGGGAGGAGCGGCAGCGCGGGCCTGCTCCTCGGTCTCGAACACCTCGACCGAGACCCCGTGTGTGTCATCGACGGCCACGAAGTAAGCGCCGAGGAAACCAGGGGCTCCCTTCATGGTTGGTAGTACCTGCTCATCGAGGCCCCTCTTCGCCTCGGACAGGTCGGTGATCTTGGCGTGGATCACGATGGCGTGCATGGCTGTTCTCCCCGTTCGGCTGGTGATTCATTACGTTAACTGCGGTTGAGCGCGATTCCTGGTGCGCGAATATCAATTCCTGGTACGCGAATATCACTGGGATATCTCCTACCGCTGGCTACGTGGCGGTGCCCCCTTTGAAGAGCACCTCGTAGTGGCGGAGCTCAGCGTCGGTACTCACAAGGCGGAATCCGGCCCGGATGAGGGTCCGTTGCGAAGCGATGTTGTCCAGAGTCGTGTCGGCGATCACCCTGGACAGTCCGTGGTCGGCGGCCACGGTCAGCAGGGCGATGACCGCCTCCGCGGCGTAGCCGTGGCCGCGGGCCGAGGGAGCGAGGCCATAGCCGATCTCGCCGCAGCCGCCATCTGGCTGGCCCTTAAAGCCGATCCCCCCGACTGCCCGCCCGTCGGCCAGGCGGGTGATCCGGTAGTAGCCGAACGGCCGTTGCTCTCCAAGCGCGGCGGTGGCGCGAAGGAACCCCCCGACTGCGCGAACGTCGCCCTCGAAGGGGAAATCGTCGGCCCACGCATCGGCCGGTCCCGCACTCCGAGCGACGATACGTTCGGCCTCTGCGACATCGATCGCATGCAGCTGAAGGCGCGATGATCGAACGTCGGTCATAGCGGCAGTGAATCAGCGCCCATCGCCGGGCAACCCGGCTGCAGTCATGATCGGGGGCCGCTGGCAGAGGACGGCATCAAGAGAACGCCCGGGAAGACCAAAACCTTTGGCGGTCGCTGGCTCATCCTTCCAAACTACAGGGAGAAGACGAGTGTCCCCTACCGCCGGGATTGCGTCGCCCTTCAGCACTTTATGGATAAGGCCAGCCCGCACATCATGGGCCCAGTCGCTGGCAATTCCTGGTATCGGCTCATGAGCGGAGGCGGACCGCAGACTGGCTCTTGTCGAATCTCGGCGAACGTGTTGGCGCAGCAGGACAAACAACCCCGGCACCGAAGCGCCGGGCTGTTCGCTCAGTCCTTCGATCAGTAATAGCCGCTAACTGAAGCTGACCTTGCCTGAACCACTGATGTTCCCGACAGATGCGACCGGGGTCGCGCTGCTGCTTTCGTTGCACTGACCCTTGTGCTTACCAGTCGCAATGCGCGGAAGGATCGCGTCGTAACTTTCGGTTATTTCTACCGTGCCGGAAATACCCTTGCACGAGCCACTGCCGTTAACCAGCGTAACTGGCCCGGAGACCGTGAACGAGAACGAGCAGGTCGTTGTGTTGTTCATTGTTGGAGGAGCCGAGCGCTCTCTGGTGGAGGGTCGTGGAATTGATCTCGAAGCCACCTTGCTTCAGCACGATATTGACGTAGTGGCCGTTCGAGTCGACCCTTCCGTTCTGATCGATTGTTGTCGCCGTGCCGTGTTCGGCGATCACTCCGACGACCACGACCGGATACGTTGCTCCGTTGTTCGGCGTAAGTGAAACGTAGATGGTGGCGCCCTTCGGGGTGCTCGACCCCCACGCAGATACGCCACCAAATAACCTGCTACCAATGACTGCTACCCCAAGCATAATTGTCCCGACAAGTAGTCAACTCCTGCGCATATCAGCTTCTCAATCGTTAGAAATTGTGTGGGCAGACTAGATGTGGCTGGAGTATCCAACAAGAACAGCATTCGAGACATTCCGCCTCTGTCAACCCGCTCATCGATGTCGCCGTTCGGCCGTATCGCTCAGCTTCACGCCGCTCGTTGCCGTCCCCCTTGCCCCTTTTGGCTCTCGCCTCTCAGGGTGGCTACGGCACCAAGGAAGCTCCCGTTTCTTGCCCCACTCTCGATGCCCAAACGAATGAGTCCGGGTTAGACACCGTTGGACGTACTAACCGCTGGGCGGGACCTCCCATTGCCGAGCGCGTTGGGCGACCCGATGCGATGATCCGTGGGTGCGTGGCTTCGCAATCGCATCTGCCATCGCTCTGACGACGCTAGGCGGAGCTCAGGTAGCCTCGGCAACGGTCGGACGTCCTGTTATCCTCCTCGGCAACGGCATCGGCAACGTTCACTTTGGGCGAAGCGACTCCTGGGCCGTGTCGCACCTCAGCGAACTCCTTGGGGCGCCCACCCAGCCGAGGCCCGGCCGGTTGAGCGGAGATTGCAGTGTCGACGCTTCTATGGCTTGGCCCAAGACCACCGCCCACTTCGATGAGGGGGAATTCGTTGAATAGGCGACGACGAACACTCGCTTCGCGACCGCCCACCTTGTCCGCCGTTGTCGAGAAGCTTGGCGTAGAAGCGATCGATCGACTGCGGGCGGAGCGCGCGAAGCCGCACCGAACCGAAGCGGGGAAGGATGAGAGTGTCGAGCAGTCGCTCGTGCTCACGCACGGCTGTCGGCGAGAGGCTCGTCCGGCTCATCTCCAGTCAGCGCGCGGCTAGCTCGCGAACTGTTCCCCCGGTGACGTCGTGCGTCCCCGCGCCCGCCTCGGCGACGGGCTCGGTGAGGACGTCCTCGGCGTGGCGCTTGGTCCCCCGGACGGTCTTCGTGACGTAACGCTTTGTGCCGTTGCCGCCGCGACCGGGGTAGACCTTGGCTCGCCAGACGTTCTTTCCCCGGGGCTCGAGGTGTTCCCGCAGTTCGCCTGCCTTCGTTGCCGTCTCGGGAATCT
>JBEKLG010000176.1:0-3624 GCA_050010315.1 Acidimicrobiales bacterium | reverse complement strand
GGAGCGCGGCATTGTCTCTGCCGGGCGCGACCCGAACACCGGAGAACATCACCGACCGAAGCTCGAGCTGACTCGCCTCGCCATCCCCCGCCGCGTCTACACGCAGGCCCACATGGACGTCATTGCTGAAGCGGTCGAGGCAGTCTACGCAGCACGGGGCCGGGCGACCGGCCTCGCGTTCACCTACGAGCCTCACTACCTGCGCTTCTTTCAGGCACGGTTCGAGCCAATCAAGTCCCCGACTGCTGCCCGGTGACGACATGATGGCCCCAGCGGACATGGACGGAAGCCGGTGCCGGGGCCGGAAGTGCGGTCACTGGTGGGCGACCTCGTCCCATAATTCGTCCCATAACCTCCAGGCAGGTCCAGTTCACTCGGATGGCACCCGTGGACGAAGGTCCAGAAGGCGGCCGATCCGATGGACGGGTTGGTCAGCACAGAGGCTCGGGAACGCGCTGCAAAGCCCTGCACGCGGGTTCGATTCGCGGCGCCGCCTCAATAACGTTCCCAGTAGATGACGTGTGAGGCTGCGGATCGTCCTCGGACTCACCCTCGTCCCACGACCAGGCTGTCGCACCCGATTCGCGTCCAAGCTGACGGCGGTGGAACGCAAGCAAGCTCGCCCCTGCGGAGACCCGTGCGCCATCAAGCTGCCGTGGCCTTGCGCAAATGACACGGGCAAGGCTGCGCCCGCAAGATCTGCACCCAGAAGAGACCCGCCCCTTGTGGTAAAAGGGGAAGTCTCTAAGCCCAAGAGATCCAGGCTAAAGGAGCGACCAGTGAGTGACGCGTGGGAAACGACTTCTCGCAGTGCGTACGCACGATCATGGCGCCGGTGGACGGTCACGGCGGCTGTCCTGGTCGCGGCGGGCGTGCCGATTGCGAACGCGGTGACCGCTTCGGCCGCGCCTAGCAAGAACGCGATAATGAACGGGAACTTTGCCGCCGGACTTTCTGGGTGGTCCTCTGTAGTCGTAGCCGCTGGCGGGTTCGCGGGCTACCCGAAGTTTGCCGTGGTGACATCCAACAGCCCTGGTTGGTCCTGGATGAGCCGATGCGGTCGATCCCAGGGCACGAAGCCGTTCCTCTCGATCGATGTGCCTGGAGGTGCGGCCGGCTACGTGCAGCAGCGGCTCACTGTGCCCAAGAAGCCCGGCCGCCTCACGTTCCGTACGTGGGGCAACCTCGATCGGGTGCAGGTGACGATCAGCATCGTCACGGTTCGCGACAAACTCGTCCACAAGGTCCTGACCTACTCGCCGCCGACCTTGCAGGGCATGACTACGAGCTGCTCCGGTCGCGGACCGGCCACCGAGTCGGTCTCGCTGTCGGCGTTCGCGGGTCAGAAGATCGATTTGCGGGTTCAGGCAACGTCCAGCGAAGTCAACGGCACGATCGCGGACTTCGACAACTTCGCGCTTTTGCGGTCGTAGCACAGGATCTACTCGTGATCGTCCCGCGGGTCGCCGGATACCCAACGTAAGCGACCGCCGAGCGGCGGCGACCTTGGATCGCAGCGACGTGGACGCGGGGCGCGACCGGAAAGTCGTTCGTCAAGGTTCCCGGACCCGGGTTCGATTCCCGGCGCCGCCTCCACATATAATTGCAGTTCAGCGGCCTATTAGACGGGCCGGGTCATGCCATCCTCTGACCGACGTGCGCGATTCGTGCACGAAGTCGGCCGGTTGAAGTTCACGGCACTTCGGATCTAAGCGGGGTGCGCCGCTCGCGACAGCAAGCACTTGACGATCTGGGGACCAGAAGGTGCCGCACCTACCCGGCAATCGGGGTCACCCGGAGAGCGGGTTCAGTCGGGTTATTGGGACACTTCGACGGACGACGCAGACCTTGAGTCCCGGGTAGCTGTGGATCTGGAGCACTCTGTCGTACCTACGACCGTCAGTACGGTTTCAACGATCCGTAGATGAGTATCCATCGAGTCCAGCCACGCGAGAACCAGAGCGCGTTTTGCGTCTTCACGTAAACGAAATCAGGACCAACCCAGATCATCTGCGGGAACTGATCCGCGATCCTTGTCGGGAGGGAGCCCGCCCATCGAATTCCGCCCTCGGTCGTTCGTAACACCGGATCCGGAAGCGAACCGGCAAGGAGAAGCGCGGCGTCGGTGGGCGAGGTGACGAAGAGGTAGTTCAGTGACCCGATTCCCTCGAGGTAATCCATGTACGGAAAACCGCGCACGAAGTCGGGTCCGGGTCCAACTGCAACCGTCCTTACCCAGCTCCGCCCGCCATCGCTCGAACGCTCAACTAGCTTCACTTGCGAGCCGATCCCAGGCTGACTCCCACAAAGCAGCCAAAGCGAGCTTGCGGACGCTGCTTGTAGTCGTTCGACGAAGTTGACGCTCGCATCGTCGAAACGCATGTCGCAGGGATCGCCAAGCCTCGACCAGTGCGTGCCCCCGTCGGTCGTCTCGACGATCGTCCACCACGGCATCGCGTCAAGAACACCCCCGACGAGGGCGAACGCGATGTTCTTCGACACCCAGGAGAGGTCAGCGCTGTAACCGCCCATGTTGAGCACCGTCGAGCGGAAGTGCCACGTCCTCCCTCCGTTTGACGACTCGTACAACCAAGTGGGAGGACGCACCGGTCCGATTCCTGGCGCCGGCCCAGAGACGAGCGCCCAGATCTCGCTTCCCTTGGTAGCTTCGGTGAGAAGTACATCTCCGAGGTCGGCCACCCACCAGCGCTGCCCCGAGTCTTCGGTTACGGCGATCACGGGGGTCGTGGCCTGAGCGCCGTAGACGACGGCAACGCTCGCCGACACCGCGTTGACGGCACCGATCCCCGCCGTCGCCTCGGCGCCGCCGGTAGTGAAGGCGGGTCCTACTGTTCGCCAGATGCGACCGCCGTCGGTCGTCTTCAGGACGTACGTGAATAGGTTCTTGCTGCCGATCGCGTACCCCGTCGAAGCATTCGCAAAGGAGAACCCCGAAGTTCGGCTGAGGCTGAGCAGGGTGCCGAAAGGAAGCTCAGGGAGGACGGACTTCGGCGGGTACGTGAGAAGCGATGCGTTGATCGTCTTCTGTGGCACGGTGACGGATGCGCTCGATGGGTCTCGGACAACGGCCCCTGTGGTCGTCAACGAAACCGCGCCGAGCACAATTGCGGTCGTAATCTATGAGATCTTCACGTGAGTCTCCTCGCACTCCCGTGGGATTTGCTCGCGCTACCTCACGACTTCGGAGCAATCTTCGCGCCAAGTCGAGTCATCTACCCGGCGGTTGGGGGCACCGGAACCTTTGGAGCGCTGAACGTTATGGGACGGCCTCGACCTGCCAGAATGGCCCGAACCCCGACATAGGAGGGATGTGGAGATTTCGCCACCTACGAGCCACTCGCTGGACGTCCCCGGCGCGCGCCTGCACTACGAGGTGCAAGGCTCAGGCCCTGCACTCATGCTGGTCGGCCACCCCATGGGCGCTTCGGGGTTTGCCCCGATCGCGCGACTGCTCGCCGAGGAATACACCGTCGTGACCTACGACCCCCGAGGCTTCGCCCGCAGCACGATCGACGACCCCGACCAGGACGCCGAGCCGGACCTGCTAGCTGACGACGTACGCCGCGTGTTGGAGGCGGTTGACGAGGTGCCCGCGCACGTGTT
>JBEKLG010000175.1:0-3627 GCA_050010315.1 Acidimicrobiales bacterium | reverse complement strand
GCGCCTTTTGTACGTCGCCGTCGTCGTCGTGGCGCTCGTCTCGTCGGCCGGGGTCGCGCCGTGGCGGACCTTCGCCCTTCTCGGACTTGTCGCCGCGCCGATCGCGGCGCGACCGGTGCGGCGGGTGCTCTCCGGCGCCGCCGGCCCCGATCTCGTGCCCGTGCTCGAGATGACCGGGACCGCGCAGCTCGTCTTCGGCATCGCCTTCGCGATCGGCGTCGCGCTGTGACGATCCCGGCTTTAGCCACGGCGTCGGGGGCGCGACGCGGCGTTGGGCTGCGCGAGCCGGGCCTCGAGGCCCTCGGCAAAGCGACGCGGCGCAGCGATGCGGAGAGGGCAGCCCACTCAGGCGTGGTCATCCGGCTTTCCTGGTCCGCCCCTCCCGGGCTGCGCACCTCCTGCCCACAGGATCGGCCGGCCGCTTCTCCGACGCCTGTGGCAGGCTGAAGCCATGGCGAGATGTTCGGAGGACCTCGCGTTTCGCGGGCTCGTCCACCAGGTGAGCGACCCGGCGTTGCTCGGGCGGCTCGACGCCGGGGGCGAGTCCATCTACGTCGGTTTTGACCCGACGGACGACAGCCTGCACATCGGCAACCTCCTGCAGCTGTGCAACCTGCGCCGCTTGCAGCTCGCCGGCCACCGGCCGATTGCCCTCGCCGGGAGCGGTACGGGGCTGATCGGCGATCCCGGCGGCAAGGCCGAGGAGCGTCTCCTGCTCACGCCCGCCGAGCTCGAGGCCAACCTCGCCGGGATCCGCCCGCAGCTCGAACGCTTCCTCGACTTTTCGGGCGGGATCGGGCAGGCCGCGGTGGTGATCGACAACGGCGAGTGGCTCGGCAGGCTGTCGCTCATCGATTTCCTGCGCGACATCGGCAAGCACTTCACCGTCAACCAGATGGTGGCGAAAGAGGCGGTCCGGGCGCGTTTCGAGCGACCTGACCAGGGAATCTCGTACACAGAGTTCAGCTACATGCTGCTCCAGGCCTATGACTTCCTCCACTTGTTCGACCGCTACGGCTGCCGGGTCCAGCTGGGGGCGAGCGACCAGTGGGGGAACATCACGATGGGTGTCGAGCTGATCCGCAAGCTGCGCGGCGAAACGGCCTATGCCCTCACGACGCCGCTCGTCACGAAGCCCGACGGGACGAAGTTCGGCAAGACCGAATCCGGGGCGCTCTATCTCGACGCCCGCAAGACGAGTCCGTACGCCCTCTATCAGTACTTCTACCGGGTCGAGGACAGCGTCGTCGGCACGTACCTGCGGTACTTCACGTTCCTCGGCCATGACGAGATCGCCGCCCTTGACGAGGCAACGACCCGCCAGCCCGAGGCGCGCCAGTCCCAGCGGAGCCTGGCGCGGGCCGTCTGCACGCTCGTGCACGGCGAGTCCGAGATGACGCGAGCGGAACGCGCCGCCGAGGCGCTGTACTCCGAGGACGTCGCGGCGCTCGACGAGCGGACCCTCCTCGAGGTGTTCGCCGACGCGCCGTCCTCGACGCTGCCGGCTGACGCCCTCGCCGGCGCCGGTGTCGATGTGGCCGAGGCGCTGGCGGCGTCGGGCCTCGTCGCCTCGAAGAGCGCGGCCCGGACGGCAATCGGCCAGGGCGGCGCCTACGTGAACAACCGCCGCGTGGCGCCCGAGGCGAGGCTCACCCCGTCCGACCTGATCGCCGGGCGCTACGTCGTGCTGCGCCGCGGCCGGCGCGAGCTCCACCTCCTGCGCTTCGGCTGAGCGGGGCGGTCACGCCTCGAGGTCGAGCGCCTCCTCGGCGAGGGCGAGCGGCAGGCAACCCGTGGCGGCGATCGCGTCGTGAAAGGCGCGGAGGCCACCCGGTCTGGCGGCGAGGTAGCGCACCCGGATCCTTTCGATCTCGAGGCTTCCGGTGAGGTACGAGGGCGCCTGGGTCGGCCAGGCACAGTAGCGGCTGACCTCGGCCCGGGCGACGGGCTCGGGCAGGCCGGCGTGTGTCGCCATGAAGGCGACGGCGTCGTCGACGCCGAGGTCTCCTAAGTGGAGCCCGGTGTCGACGACGATGCGCGCGGCGCGGAAGATCCGCGCGTTCAGCTGCCCGAGCTCGGCCCGGAGGTCGGCGAAGTAGCCCTGCTCGCGCATCATCTTCTCGGCGTAAAGGGCCCAACCCTCAGAAAAGTACGAGGAGTGGACGAACTGGCGGACCGGGCGGTCCGACGCCTTCATCCAGGTGAGGTGCCAGTGGTGGCCGGGGTAGGCCTCGTGGACGGTGATC
The DNA here is from genome assembly GCA_050010315.1 of Acidimicrobiales bacterium. Classification (GTDB taxonomy): domain Bacteria; phylum Actinomycetota; class Acidimicrobiia; order Acidimicrobiales; family Bog-793; genus Bog-793. Next base: position 1,381 of record JBEKLG010000175.1, on the reverse strand, counting down.
GTCGGGATGACGTGGAAGCTGTTGGCGGCGAGCCGCTGGGCGTTGTCGGCTGGGGAGGTTCCGGCCGGGGGCCAGGGCACGTGGAAATGACCGACCCGGCCAGGACGGAAGGCCGGCGGCGAGACGTAGGAGGCGACGGCGATGATCGGTCGGAGAAAGGGCGGCGTCGGCTCGACACGGCATTCCTCGCCCGCGGGCAAGCTGACGAGGCCTTGCTCGACGAGGAACCCCCGCGCCTTTGCCGTCTCGACCTCATAGCAGCGGCGCATCTCCCCGAAGGAGGCCGGACGGTCCTCGCTCATCGCCGCGAAGACGCCGTGCCAGCTCGCGGCGCCGGGGTCGATCCTGCGGGCGAGCTCGTCCATTTCTTCTTCCAGCTCCCGGAGCTCGCGCCGGCCGCGCTCGCGCAGTTCGGCGGCGCCATAGTCGAGGAGCTCCCGTTCGCGCAGCAGTGCCGAGTAGCGCTCCTCGCCGATCGCGAAGCCGCCGCGGGCCGAGGCGACGAGTTCGGTGAGGAACGCCCGGAACGTCCGGAACGCCTCGGCGGCGGTATCGGCGGCCTCGGCGACCTCGCGCCGCCCCGGGTCGGCGAACTCCGCCGGCAGCATCTCCTCGAGGTACGGGATCGACGCCTCGCACTGGGCGATGGCGCGGCCGACGATCAACGGGCTCGCGAGTTCGGCGGAGAGATTCGTCCGCCCTGTCTCGAGCGCTCCTGTCATCGCCCGCAGGCGGCTCGCCGCGTAGGCCGCGAGCTCTGCTTCCGGGAAGGAGCGATGGATGACGAGGCCGAGGATCCCGTCGAAACAGGGGTCGAGGTACACCGACGGGTCCCGTTGCCAGGCGCGCCACGACTCCGTGACCTGTCGGCCGCGGAGCTCGGCCATGACCGCGGCGCGGTCGATCCTTGCGTCGAGCCCGAGCGAGTCGGCCTCGACGGCCCGCAGGCGGGCGAGCCAGGCCGTGTCGTCCACCGCCCGTGCCGAGAAGGCCGCCGCCGAGAGGTCGTCGATCTCGCCGTGGGCTCCGTCGGCGCCGAGGACGGTCGCGGTCACCGGGGACACGGCGAACTCGCGGGCGAGCCAGGCGTCGAGGAGACCGTCGAAGTCGCCGGCGGGTCGATCCGTGGTCACCGCGTGAAGCTAGACCTCCGGACACAGCGGCGCGGACCAGGGCGCCAGCGCGACGCGTCTAGATATCCCACGCCCCTAACTTGTCAAGCGGCCGCGGCGACCGTGCTCTCGGAGCGGTGGCCCCAGGCGGTGTGCTCGTCGTAGAAACTGCTGTTGACGAGACAGCCATGGAGGATGCCGACGAGCCGGTTCCCGAGGGCTCTGAGCGCCGCATGGTGGGTGTCGCCCGCTGTTCGTCGGGCGTCGTA
>JBEKLG010000174.1:0-3998 GCA_050010315.1 Acidimicrobiales bacterium | reverse complement strand
GGCCTCGGATCCGCACCCCCCGCGCAACCCACGAGCGAGATCACCGCGGTGCTCCACACGGCCTCCCGTGCCGTCGGCGAGCTCTACGCCCCGACGGGACGTAGCCCACGGCTCGTCGTCAAGATCACCGGCCTCGGCACCAGCGGGCGGGTCACCTGCCTCGTGACCGGAACGGGGGGCCGGACCGTGACGATCGGCAGCTTCTGGCTCTACCAAGGGTCGGGGAGCTGGACGGCCACGCTTCCTTTCCCGGCGAACGACCTGCGCGACGCGACGATCACCGCAGCGAACGGCTCCGTGCTCGCTCGGGCCTCGATCAGCTAGCCGGCGGACCGCATGCTTGGCCCAGCCCGTCGCTCTCGGCGGCCGGCGGGCTGGCCAGTCTGCAGCGCCGGGCCGGTGCTTTATCCGCGCCGAGCCCGTGCGGCGTCGGTTCCCGGCACGCCCCGGCCGGCGATTGACGAGGAACGCTAGGTTGGCGACCCGGCTGTCCGCGACGACCTTCGGCCCCCCGGGCTCGGGCGCTGGACGTAGCGGGACGCCCGGCGGAGAACGTCTCGCTCCACCCGCCCGATGCGGGCCGAAACCGGCCGCGGACTGCGGGCGCGCGGGGCACGGTAAAAGCGCGTCTTCACCAGCTCGACGAGAACGAGGTAGAAGACGACCATCCCAAACAACCACCCGAAGAAGACCGCCGGCAGTGGCGTAAAGCCCAGCAGCCGGGCGAGCCCCGTGAACGGCACGACCGCGCCGATGAGCGCCGCGCCGGTCGGCACCGTCAGCATCGCGAGGCTGGGACGGCTCCGGAAGAACGGGACCCTGCGCGTCCGGATCACGTAGATGACGAGCGTCTGCGTGGCGATCGACTCGACGAACCAACCCGTCCGGAACTCGACGTGGCCGGCGTGGAGCAACCAGAGCATCACCCCGAAGGTGACGAAGTCGAAGATCGAGCTGACGGGTCCGAACACGGACATGAAGCGCCGGATGAACTTCATATCCCACGCCGCCGGCCGGGCGAGCGCCTCAGCATCAACCCGGTCGGTCGGAATCACCAGCTGACCGGCGTTGTACAGGAGATTGTTGAGAAGGATCTGCGACGGCAGCATCGGCAGGAACGACAAGAAGATCGACGCGCCGGCCGCGCTGAACATGTTGCCGAAGTTGGAAGACGTCGCCATGAGGACGTACTTCATCGTGTTCGAGAAGATGCGGCGGCCCTCCATGACACCCTCCGCCAGCACGCCGAGGTCCTTGTCGAGCAGCACCACGTCGGCGGCTTCCTTGGCGACGTCGGTTCCCGAGTCCACCGAGATCCCGACGTCGGCCTGGTGCAGCGCCACGGCGTCGTTCACCCCGTCGCCGAGGAACGCCACGTCCTTGCCGGTGCTGCGTGCTGCTTTGATGATGCGCGACTTCTGGTCGGGGCCGATCCGGGCGAAGACCGTCACCTTGGGGATCGCCGCTTCGAGGCTGGCGTCGTCGAGGGCGGCGACCTCGGCGCCGCTCAGCACCCCCGTGCAGGCAAGCCCGATCTCCGAACAGACCTTCGCCGCGACGAGGCCGTTGTCGCCGGTGATGATCTTGACCTCCACCCCCAGCCGCTCCAGCTGCGCGATCGCGCTGCCGGCGTCGGCCTTCGGTCTGTCAGCGAAGGTCAGGAAACCCTCGAACGCCAGCCCCTGCTCGTCGGCTGGGCCGAGAGCGTTCGCCGAGTCGGCGGGACGGGAGGCCACCGCGAGCACCCGGGCCCCTTCGTTGAATAGCGCCTCGAGCGTCGGACGAGCCGCGCCGGGGACATCCACGCAGCGGTCCAGGAGAACCTCAGGAGCGCCCTTCGTGACGAGCAGCGACTTGCCGCCGGGGTCCTTGACGAGCACCGAGGCCAGCTGCCGCTCGTGGTCGAAAGGAAGCACGCCGAGTCTCCGGTAGCTCGCCGCCTGCGCCGCGAGCGGTCCGTTCGCCGCCGCGGCGGGAGCCGACCACAGGGCCTGGTCCAGGGCGTTCCCCCCGACCGGTCCGTCGGCGGTCACCGCTGCCTCGTTGCACACCAGCCCCAAGAGCAGAGCGCGTTCACTCGCCTTGCCGTCACCGCTGAGTGCCCGCGCGAAGGTGATCGTCCCCTCGGTGAGGGTGCCGGTCTTGTCGGTGAAGAGGATCTCGATGTTTCCGAGATCCTCGATGGCGACGAGCCGCTTCACGAGCACCTTCTTCGCCGTCAGGGCCTTGGAACCGGCGGCGAGGCTGACCGTCACGATGGCCGGCATCATCTCGGGGGCGATGCCGACGGCGATGGCGAGCGAGAAGAGCAGCGCGTCGATAAGGGGCCGGGCGAGCGCCACGTTGATTATGAAGATGCACCCTGTCAGCACCGCGGCCACGAGGAACAGGAACCGGGAGAAGCGCGACAGGCCGAGCTCGAAAGCCGTCTGGCCATGCCCTTCCGCCAGTCCCGCGGCGATCTGCCCGAAGGCGGTGCGTTTCCCGGTCCGGACGACGACGCCGAGGCCGGATCCTTGGTGGACGATCGTCCCCATAAAGGCGCAACCGGGCTGATCCTGCGGCTCGCGCCCGGTGACTGCAGCCGCCGACTTCGCCACCGGCATCGACTCGCCGGTCAGTACCCCCTCGTCGCACTCGAGCTCGTCGACCTCGAGCAGACGGAGATCCGCCGGCACGAGGTCCCCGAGGCGGAGCGACACGACATCGCCGGGCACGAGATCGGTCACGGGGATCCGGATCGCCTTCCCGTCGCGACGTACCTCGGCCTCCTGGCGGATCTTGGCGCGTAAGGTCGCCATCGCCTTCTCCGCCCGGTACTCGTTGAGGAACCCCAGACCCACGCTCAAGGCGACGATCACGGCGATGATCACGGCGTTCGTCCCCCCGCCGGTCAGCCCCGAGACCAGGGCCGCTCCGAGAAGGAGGAGCAGGATCGGGTTGCGCAGCTGGCGGAAAAGCACCGCCGTGGGACGCACCCGGTGCGTACCGAGCGAGTTCGGCCCGAACTGCCGCAGGCGTTCCGCTGCTTCGTCGGACGACAGACCATCCGCGCCGCTCCCGAGACGTGATAACAGCTCGCTCGGGCTGAGCGCGGCGGCATCGACCAGATCGAGGTCTCTCTCGATCGCGCCCGCCGCCACAACCATGACGCCAGTCTTGCCGCTGGCGGCTGAGTCCAAAAGGAACGCCGGTGGGGCTCGGCGGCGGCTCGCCGTTTTCGATCGACGGCGAGCCCAGGGAGCCCCCTGCCGCCCGATCAGGTGGTCGTCGAGAGATCGCGATGGCACCGCCGTTGCCGCCCCGGCATATCCCCGGGGCCCGGGCGCCGGCGACTGACCGAGCAGGATCTCTGCGGGTTCGGGGCAAGAAAGCGGGCGGTCAGGCTCTGCCGCAGCAAAGACGCGGCCACGCACTGCTCGAGAGCTCGAGGCTGGGCGCGTCGGCGCGTCCGACCTCCGAGGCGATGGCACCACGACCGCGGCCGTCGCCGGTACGGTTACGCCGTCCGTTCGCATCTGCAACACAGGGAGGCCCGTGATCATCTTCGGGTTCCGCCGGCGTAGCAGAAAGCTCGGGGTCATCGCCTCCCAATGCGAGAACTGCTCTTCGGGCCAGCTCGGCCTGTACAAGGTTGCGCGGTGGCTCACCTTGTTCTTCGTTCCGGTACTGCCAGTGCATTTCCGTCACGTCACCATCTGCCCAAACTGCAAGGCCCAACGGGACGTACCGAAGGACCAGCTGGAACGGGTGAAGAGCCTCCTGCCGCTGGTCAAGTGACGCAACGCCCTGAGCCTCGCCGGACTTGTCGGGCGATGCGGGCCAGCATCGGCGCGGGCGTCCCGCGGTTCTCAGGGGAAGGAAGGGCAGCGGAGCACCAGAACGTCTCCCGCCGCGACACCGCGTTGGGAAGGTCGCTCTGGCTCGAATGACCAATGTGTCGCACGACCATCCGTGATCGGGCGTCTGGCAACATGTAACAGCATGCGGCAGCCGGG
>JBEKLG010000173.1:0-3653 GCA_050010315.1 Acidimicrobiales bacterium | reverse complement strand
CTGGAAGCGCCGCTCGAGGGCGGCGTCCTTCTCGAGGTGCTTGCGGAACTCGTCGAGCGTCGTCGCCCCGATCGTCTGCAGCTCGCCCCGGGCGAGCATCGGCTTCAGGATCGACGCGGCGTCGATCGCCCCCTCGGCTGCCCCGGCACCGACGAGCGTGTGCAGCTCATCGATGAAAAGGATCGTGTCGCCCCGCGTCCGGATCTCTTTCAGGACCTTCTTCAACCGCTCCTCGAAATCGCCCCGATAGCGGCTGCCGGCGACGAGCGCGCCGAGATCGAGGGTGTAGAGCTGCTTGCCCTTCAGGGTCTCGGGCACGTCGTTGGCGACGATCTTCTGCGAGAGTCCCTCGACGATCGCCGTCTTGCCGACGCCGGGTTCCCCGATGAGGACGGGGTTGTTCTTCGTGCGGCGGGAGAGCACCTGCAGGACGCGCTCCATCTCGCGCTCGCGCCCGATCACCGGATCGAGCTTGTGCTCCCGCGCCAGTTGGGTCAGGTTGCGGCCGAACTGGTCGAGGACGGGCGAGCTGCCCGGGCCCTGCTCCGCCCCGGACGAACCGGTCGTCGCACCGACGGGCTCGCGGCCTTGGTAGCCGGAGAGCAGCTGGATGACCTGCTGGCGAACACGGGGCAGGTCGGCACCGAGGCTCTGGAGGACCTGGGCGGCGACCCCTTCGCCCTCGCGCACGAGACCGAGCAGCATGTGCTCGGTACCGATGTAGTTGTGACCGAGCTGGAGCGCCTCACGCAGCGACAGTTCGAGGACCTTCTTCGCCCGCGGGGTGAAAGGCGGCGAACCGGTCGGCGCCGAACCGGCGGGCCCGATCGTCTCTTCGACCTTCTCCCGCACCGCCTCAAGCGAGATCCCAAGGGATTCCAGTGCCTTGGCGGCGAGGCCCTCCCCCTCGTGGATGAGACCGAGCAGGATGTGCTCGGTCCCGATGAAGCTGTGGTTTAAAAGACGCGCCTCTTCCTGGGCGAGTACCAGCACCCGTCGTGCCCGGTCGGTGAACCGTTCGAACAAATCCCACTCCTCAAAGCTCGATGCTGCCGCCAGTCTATCGGGAGGACCCCCACCAACCGCGTTCGCCCCGACTCGGCGCCGGGGCGGTGCGGCGCCGTCGTTGCCATCTCCGCACGGCGGTGACGTATGGTGCTGGTCTGATGAAAACCCGAGATCCCTTCGCGCTGCCCGTCGCCGCCTCCGACCTCGCCCGGCTCGAGGAGATCCTGCGGGGAGTCGTCTTGTCGGGAGAACCGTTCACCGACGAGATCGCGACCCACCTCATCGACGCCGGGGGCAAGCGGCTGCGGCCGACACTGACGCTCGCCGCGGCGACCCTCGACGGCGACCCGGTCGGCGAGGACGCCCTGCTCGGCGGTGTGGCGGTCGAACTCGTGCACCTCGCCTCGCTCTACCACGACGACGTGATGGACGAGGCGGTGCGCCGGCGCAACGTCGTCAGCGTGAACGGGCGTTGGGGGAACCTCCTCGCCGTCGTCGTCGGCGACTTCTTGCTCGCCCGCTCCGCCGAGATCGCCGCCTCGCTCGGAACCGAGATCGCCGCCACGCTCGCCACAACGCTCGCGCGCCTCTGCCAGGGCCAGATCGCCGAGGTCCGCTCCGTCTACCGCATCGACCGCAGCGTCGAGGACTACTTCTCGGCGATTTCCGACAAGACCGGCGCGCTGATGGGGACGGCGTGTCGAATCGGCGCGCTCACGGCCGGCCTCGACCGGCGCGACACCGAGACGCTGACCGCCTTCGGCGAGCGCCTCGGCTTCGTCTTCCAGATCCGCGACGACATTCTCGACATCGTCGCGACCGAGGAGGAGTCGGGGAAACCCCCAGGGCAGGACCTCGCCGAGGGGATCTACACCCTGCCCGTCCAGCGGGCGCTCGTCGACCGGCGCGTCGGCCCCGAACTACGCCGCCTCCTCGGCCGGCCGCTCGGCCACGAGGACGTCGAGCTCGCTCGGACGCTCGTCGCCGAGTCCGACGGCATCTCCGAGTCCCAGGACGTGGCCCGCCGCTATGCGATCGAAGCCGGGGAGATCGCCCGCCGCCTCGACGACGGCGTCGTCGGGCGCGCCCTGCGCGGCCTCGGGATACGGCTCGTCGACGACCTCGACCGGTCGATGCGAGCGCTCGCGAGCTAGGACTCTTCGCCGGCTTCGGCCCGCTCCGGCGCGCCCGGCGCCGGGCGGAGCGCCGGGAAGAGCATCACCTCTTTGATGTTCACCTTGTCGGCGAGCAGCATGACGAGGCGGTCGATCCCGACGCCGATCCCGCCGGTCGGCGGCATCCCATGCTCGAGTGCCCGTAGGAAGTCCTCGTCGACGGCCATGGCCTCCTCGTCGCCGGCAGCTCGTTCCGCCGCCTGGGCGACGAAGCGCGCCCGCTGGTCGACGGGGTCGACGAGCTCGCTGTAGGACTCAGCGACCTCCCGGCCGGCGATCACCGAGGTCGCCCGCTCGGCCGCGCCGGGCTTCGCGCGGTGCCGCCGGGTGAGCGGTGAGACCTCGAGCGGGTGCTCGATCACGTGCACCGGCTCCCACAGGTTGTGCTCGGTCGTCCGCTCGTAAATCTCGCTGAGGACCTTGCCCGCTCCCCAGCGGTCCTCGACGGCGACGCCGAGCTCGCCGGCGCGCTCGCACAACGTGGCGCGGCCGTCTTCGAGCGAACAGTCGGCGCCGGTCACCTCGCGGATCGCCTCCTCCACGGTGAGCGTGCGCCAGGGGGGGCTGAGATCGACGACACGTCCCTGGTGGCTCAGGACGCCGCTGCCGCCCGCCGCCAGCGCCGCCTGGTACACGAGATCCTCGACGAGCCTCGTCATGTCGGCACCGTCGGCGTAGGCCTGGTAGGCCTCGAGCACGGTGAACTCCGGATTGTGGCTCGGAGACAACCCCTCGTTGCGGAAGTCCTTGCCGATCTCGTAGACGCGCTCGAACCCCCCGATGACGAGACGCTTGAGGTAGAGCTCGCTCGCGATCCGCAGGACGAAGTCAGAGTGCAAAGCGTTGAAGTGCGTGACGAAGGGCCGGGCATTCGCCCCGCCGGCGAGCGCCTGGAGGACCGGGGTCTCGACCTCGACGAAACCCCGCCCGTCGAGGTTCTCCCGGATCGAGCGGACAACCCTCGAGCGCAGGAGGAAGGTCTCCCGAACCCCCTCGTTCGCCCAGAGATCGACCTCGCGCTGGCGGTAGCGCGTCTCGACATCGTGCACGCCCCGCCACTTGTCCCCGAAGCCCCGCCGGGCTTTGGCGAGGAGCTGCCAGTCCGCGACCTTGACCGAGAGCTCACCCCGGCGCGTCCGGATCACCTCGCCCGTGGCGCCGACCCAGTCGCCGAGCCCGAGCCGGATGAACTCGGCAAAGCGCGCCGTTCCCTTCTCGTCGGCGAACAGCTGAATCGACCCGCTCCAGTCGCGCAGGTCGGCGAAGGCGGCGCCGCCCTGGAGCCGAAGGAGCATGACCCGCCCCGCCACCGTGACCTCGACGTGGGCCGACTCGCCGGGCACGAGCCCGCCGTGTGCCGCCGCGACCGTGGCCGCCGCGGCGGCGCCGGGGAAGCGGTACGGCACCTCCCGGGACCGGTCGGCGCTCATCCGGTCACGTCCCGAGCCTCCGGCATGGTGTTGCGCGCGT
>JBEKLG010000172.1:0-3666 GCA_050010315.1 Acidimicrobiales bacterium | reverse complement strand
GAGAACGACGACGACTGAACGGGAAGGCGAGACCCATCTCGCCAGGAAGCGGAGCGAGGTGGCCGGATCCGCCTGGGACCAGCTGACGTCGTCCAGCGCCTTCGTGGCGTGGAGCGTGTCCCAGTGCTCGGCGGGAACAGCCGCCTGCCAGCGCTAATCCGGCGATCCCAGGGCCGTCCCCGGCGCCGGGCGGCGAATGCGTCCCGTGACCACCGAGCTCGCCTCGCGGCCGCAGTGGCTCGCGATTGCGAACATCACACTGATACCTTCGAAGCCTTCGATCGCGAAGACTGTGTCTTGCCGCTGAGCACACCGGGAAGACCCACGACTCGCCGCACCGAGTGGGAGCGCGGCGATCGCCAAGCGCATCTCACGCCGGTGAAGTTGCGGCACCCGCCCACTTGGACCGGAAAGGAGACGGCGGAGCACGTGAGCTCGCGCTCGGGACCGGCGTGCCGATCAACTGCGGTGGTCCGAGCAGCTCTTGGCAGCGCGGCGAGGACGGAAATGCCGACGCGCCCACACGTTCCCTCCGAAGCGGTAAAGCCTCTCGCGGTGCACGGGACAGAGGCTCGATGCCGCGACCGGTTTGCTCAACTCGAGGGCGCGAGGGGCCCAGGTTGGATCAAGCCTTCTCAGGCGTTCGATAACACCTTCCACCAACCGCCCGAGAGCACGCCTTTAGGCATCGCGCGTCGCCATTCGCCAAGCGCCGATGACCGACCAGCCGACGATCCAGCCCACAATCACCGTCACCATCGCCCATGTCGGCATGGGAGGGATGCTCAACACCCCACGGGCCCCGAACATAACCCTGCCGCCATGGTTGGCGATACTGCCAGCCAGTCCGGCGGGTCGGAGCTGGTCCATAGCTACGCCCACGATGAGGCGCTGGCCGTTGAGGAAGTACGGGATCTCAACTCGGGAGAGAATCGGGGTGACGATGATTTCGAGCACGATCATGAGGATCGTGGAGATCGTCCGCTGACCGATGAGGGATCCGAGACCGAGGCCGACCATGAACCCGATCGTCGCCTCGAGCTCGATCCACAGCCCGATCTTGACCATCTCGTTCATCGCCGGGTTGAGCGCCGTGACCTCGACAGCGACGTAGTCGCTGTAGATCGTGGCCATGTGGGTCCGGATCAGCTGGATGCCTGCGCCGCCGCCAGGTGGTCCGCTCCCAAGCGCTAGCTCCGCCTGCCCGCGGTGCTGCAAGATCCAGCTCTCCAGCTGGGCCTCGCTGAGATGGATCGGGACCGAGACGCCGTTCTCGTTGAGCGACGTCGCTTGGGGAACGCCTTCGTAGACGGTCACCAAGCACACCAAGGCGAACGCCACACCGACGAGCGGCAACAGGATCGACAGACCGGCCGGGATCCGTGCCAGGTAGAGCGCGATTCGCGACCGACCGGTGATCACCAGGTGGCGAAAGACGCCGGCAGCCAGATCGGTCGTCCCCGCCGAGGCGCCGAGAGTGGCAGCGATGATAAATCCGAATTCCGCCATCGAATTGCACAGGCCGGCGAAGACGTCTGGGCTTCCCGCCGGTCCGTAGCTGTTCGGATCGACAGCGTGGAAGAGCAGGCGGATGCCGAGAACGAGCACGGGCAGACCCAGCGTGAGCAGCAGCACCGCGACCATGAGGCCGCGCCGCTTGCGCAGCTCGAGCTGTTTTGTCGCGATCAGGCCCCACGTGGGGATCCACGAGCCAGTACCGCCCAGGAGACCAGCTCTGGTGAGCCAACGACTCAGAGAAGCTCGGCCCCCGGCGATCGGAGTCGGGCCAGCGGGAAACGAATGCCGCGCTAGTGCGGCGTCGCCGTGGTCGGTCATCGGTCTTCTCCGAACCGACTCGTCACCGACAAGAACCAATCTTCTAGCGTCGTGCGGACGATGTGGAAGCTGTAGACGGAGATCCCGGACTCGACCAATCGGCGGTTGATCTCGGCGATGCGCTCTCGGTCCGCACCCGGCGGGAGCGTCACCATCAGTCCCTCTTCTCCGACCACGACGTCGATGGCAATCTTCGCCTCGGTGATGAGCCGAGCCGCCGACGCCGCGTCCCCGCAGTCCACCTGCAGGACCACGTTGGCGGTACCGTGGATCAGCTCCTCGATCGGTCCCTGGCGGACGACGTGGCCACGATCGACGATCGCCACGGTGTCACACGTGCGCTCGACCTCGTCGAGGAGGTGCGACGACAGCATCACCGTCCGCCCCTCCCCGACGAGACCCTGGATCATCGAGCGCATGGCGTGCATGCCGGCGGGATCGAGCCCGTTCATCGGCTCGTCCAAGATGAGCAGTTCCGGGTCGGCGAGCAGGCACGCCGCCACACCGAGACGCTGGCGCATGCCCATGGAGTACGAGGCGACCCGGTCATCGGCCCGCGCCGTCAGCCCCACCCGCTCGAGTTCCGGACCGACCCGTTCGCCGGTGTCGGCCCCCCTCGCCGCGGCCAGAAGACGCAGGTTCTCCCGCCCCGTGAGGTGCTCGTGGAACCGGGGCTCGTCGACAATGGCACCGACGCGCGCGAGAGCACGACTGCGCTCGCGCGGGACGGGGATCCCGAGCAGCGACATCGTGCCACCGTCCGCCTTGGTCAGGCCCAGTAGGGTCCGAATCAGCGTCGTCTTGCCGGCTCCGTTCGGGCCGAGGTAGCCAAAGGCGCACCCCCGCGGCACGAGGAGTTCGACGTTGTTGACGGCGATATTGCTGCCGAAGCGCTTCGTGAGCCCGTGCGTTTCGACCGCCCAGCCGCCATCGTGGCTCGCCGGCGGCGGCACGACGGGGTGGACCGCTGCCGGTACCGCGATGGCGCCTTCCCCCTCGCGGCCGGTGAAGTCACCATCGTCCGGGAACGGTGTCCCCCGCTCGTCGCCTCGCAAAAGGGCCGGCGGCGGAAGACCGCCGGCAGGCGAGGCGGAGACGGTCTCTCCTTTCGTAGGCAATGCTCGCGATGGTGTCGAGTAGGCGTCCCGTTGACCCCAGACCCGGCCCGCCCGTGCATCGCGGTTCCCGGCGTTTCTGCGGCCACTTACCCGAACGAGGAGGAAGACGACACCGACGACGACGAGCAGGACGAGCAGGACGAGCGCGAAGTGGCCGTGGTGGCCGTGGGCGACAGCAGCCAACATCAGCACTGGACGATAACCGACGATCCCGGCCTGGCTGGATCACGCGAAGTCGACCATCTCGGCGGTTCTCGGACCTCGCCCCAAACCGTCTTCGACTCGACGCAGATTGATCCAGGACGACAGCTCGCCGCTGGCGCCGCCCGGGGATGCCAACGACAGCCGTCCCCCGCGACGCCGGGATGGTGGGTCACGCGCGGCGCGCCTCCCAAGACCCGACAGAACCCGGCCTCGTGCCTCTTGTCAATCCTCGCTCGGCGTTGGCCGCTTGCCGGTACGCGCCCGGTCGCAGTCACGGTCGGACCCATGACCGCTCCTTGACGAAAAAGGCCCCCGAGAAACCGCCCCCTAGGGCGCGAGCGAGCCTTCTGCAACCGCCTGTGCCGTCTCGCGGATCGACTGCCCGCGCTCTTTCGCGGCCTTCTCGATGAAAGCAAACGCCTCAGGCTCAGTCATGTTGTGGTCATCCATCAGCGAGCCCTTGGCACGGTCGACAGCAAGCCGCGTCTCCCGGCGTCGGGCGAGGCCG
>JBEKLG010000171.1:0-3753 GCA_050010315.1 Acidimicrobiales bacterium | reverse complement strand
GAACGTCTCGCGCACCACGGAGTCCTTGTCGGGCGACAGATTGACGACGCAGTTGGAGATCACCACATCGACTGACTCGTCGGGAAGAGGGATCTCTTCGATCGTGCCTTGGAGGAACTCGACATTGGTCAACCCGGCCTCTGCCTGGTTCTTTCGGGCGAGCTCCAGCATCTCCGGTGTCATGTCCAGGCCGTACGCCTTGCCGGTCGGACCGACTCGGCGCGCGGACAGCAATACGTCGATCCCTCCGCCCGAGCCGAGGTCCAGGACGACCTCGCCCGTTTGTAGGTCAGCGAGCATGGTGGGGTTCCCGCATCCGAGCGAGGCCGCTACGGCGTCGGCTGGGAGCGTGTCGGTCTCGTCTTTCTCATAGAGATCGCTGCTGACGACCCCGGCTGCGGTGTCGCTAGGCCCACAGCATGGGCTGTTCGACACAGTGCGAGCCGCACTGGCGTAGCGGTCGCGTACTGCGGCGTAGATCTGCTGAGAATCGTTTGTGGTCATGTTCCGCTCCCTTGATTGTCTTCGAGAAACAGGTTGCGCACCGCCTACGCGCCCGACTGGAGGGCCGCCTGAAGGTCGGTAAGCCGCTGGCGATTAAGTGAGTACCAAACCCACTTGCCGCGCCTGTCTGCGGTCACAAGGCCCGCCTCGCTCAGGATCTTGACGTGGTGGGAGATGGTCGGCTGGCTCTTGCCCAGCGGCCCTACGAACTCGCAGACGCAGACCTCACCTTCCGCTGCAGTTGCAAGGATGCTCAAGACTCGCAGCCTGACAGGGTCGGCCAGGGCCATGAATCCACTCGCCAGTGCGGCGGCTTCCTCAGCGTCGAGAGGGGCAGCTAGGAGCGAAGGGCAGCACTGGCCCGTCGGTTCAACCGTTGCGACCAGTTTCGCCATGGCGTCCTCCTATTGACATTCGTCGATACATTGATCATAATCGATGCATTGATCGTCGTCAATGTTACCGGAGGTGCACCGTGTCCAGAGTCCAGCTCGCTCGCAACGACGGCGACAGCGCTGCCGCGACGCATCGCGGGGCTGGACAGTGAGCAACGTCGTGTCCAACCGTCCATCAGCAAAGGTGTCGTCGGACGCGCCGGTCATCGCTCGGCTGTCGTTCCTTGACCGCTTTCTGCCGATGTGGATCATCGCGGCGATGGCTGTCGGCATCGGACTCGGGCGGGCGATCCCGAGCCTGAACAGCCACCTCGACGCCATTCAGGTGACCTCGGGTACGTCGTTGCCGATCTTCATCGGACTTCTCGTGATGATGTACCCGGTGCTCGCCAAGGTCCGTTATGACCGGCTCGGCTCGGTCACGAGGGACCGAAAAATGCTCTTGGCGTCGCTAGTGCTCAACTGGGTCGTCGGCCCGGCGGTCATGTTCGCGTTTGCCTGGCTCCTGCTGCCCGACCTGCCCACCTACCGGACCGGGCTCATCATCGTCGGCCTGGCCCGCTGCATCGCCATGGTGCTTATCTGGAACGACCTGTCGGGTGGGGACCGGGAGGCGGCGGCGATTCTCGTGGCTGTCAACTCGCTGTTCCAGGTAGTCGCCTTCGCGCTCCTCGGATACTTCTACTTGAAAGTGCTCCCCAGCTGGCTCGGTCTCAGCACCGTCGGCCTGCACCTGTCAATGGGCCGGATCGCCGAGACCGTCGCCATCTTCCTCGGCGTCCCTCTCGTGGCGGGATTCCTCACGCGCACCTTCGGCGAACGCGCCCGTGGCCGGGAGTGGTACGAGACCAAGCTGCTGCCCCGCCTCGGACCGTTCGCCCTCTACGGGCTGCTCTACACGATCATCATCCTCTTTGCCCTCCAGGGGCACACCATCACCTCGCGTCCCACAGACGTTGCCCGCATCGCCCTGCCCCTTTTGGGGTACTTCGCCGTCATGTGGTTCGGGTCGTTCGCGCTCGGCAAGGCGATCGGCCTGCCCTACGAGAGGACGGCCACGCTGGCCTTCACGGCCGCGAGCAACAACTTCGAGCTTGCGATCGCCGTGGCGATCGGCGTCTTCGGCGTCACGAGCGGCGAAGCCCTTGCAGGCGTCGTAGGCCCTCTCATCGAGGTTCCGGTCCTAGTGGCGCTGGTGTACGTGTCGCTATGGGCCAGAGGCCGCTACTACCCGGCAAGAGTCCAACCAAGACTGCGAGGAACTGCATGACACGCACAATGTCGGTCGCGGGCTCATCGCCGGGTCTGCTCGACCGCCGCGCCCAGGACTCTGACGCGGTGCGCCCCATCCACTACAGGATCGGGAGCGCCACAGTGCACTTCCCGATGACTCTCTCGACTCACAACAGACAAAAGGAGAAAGGCAATGACCGCTCGTCAGCTAGCTGACCTCCCGCACGACCAGCAGCACCTCGTCCACGAGGTTTCCGCAAGGCTCGCTCCGAAGTTCGCTGGGGTGTTCGGACCCGAGATGATAGAAGGGTTAGTCGTCGACTCGATGGACCAACTTCTCGCGACAGCCAAGACCACGGCGTTCCTCCCGCTGTTGACCGAGCGGACCGCACGCGAGCGACTTCAGGCGCTCGGAAAGGTGGACGGTTCGTTGCCATCCGCCGTCCCTGACGTCCTCTTCCTCTGCGTCCACAACGCAGGGCGCTCCCAGATGGCAGCCGGGTGGATGCGTCACCTGGCTGGCGACCGTGTCGTCGTCTACTCGGGAGGCTCCGAGCCTGCCGCGGAGATCAACGCTGCCGTCGTAGACGCCATGGACGAGGTCGGAATCGACATCCGCGCAGAGTTTCCCAAGCCCTGGACCGACGAGGTCGTTCGCGCCGTCGACGTCGTAATCACCATGGGTTGTGGGGACGCCTGCCCTCTCTATCCCGGCAAGCGCTACGAAGACTGGGAACTCGACGATCCTGCGGGGCGCGACATCGAGTCGGTCCGTCCGATCCGAGACAAGATCAGAACACGCGTCGAAGCGCTCTTGGCGTCGCTCACTGTTTCTGCAGACTGACTCGTCCGCGCTCAGCCAGTCCAGGTGCGTACCAACCGACCGGGTCAGGCATCCAGACCCGTGGGCCTCTTGACCCTGGGTACTGCGGTGACAGCAGAGCATCATGTTCGTGTGAGTGACGTTCTCGCCTACGTCGCCGCCGGGGTCATCGGCCTGTGGGGAGTGGCCCATGCCCTGCCCACGGCGCGAGTCGTGCACGGCTTCAGCGACACCTCCCGCGACAACCGGTTGGTCATCACGCAGGAGTGGATCGCCGAGGCGATGACGATGTGGTTCATCGCCACCGTCGTCATCATCGCCGCCGCGCTTGGCAGCTCGCACCATGCATTCGCAGACTGGGTCTACCGGGCCTCAGCCGTCATGCTCGCCGCAGTCGCCGTACTGACGGCGGTGACCGGAGCCCGCACCCCTGTCGTCTTCTTCAAGATCTGTCCAGTTCTGCTCTGTGCTACTGCGGCGTTGTTATTCACAGCGAGTTGGGTCTAGATGGGCCACTCGGGGAACGCGTCCCTCCGCTACGTCTGATGTGCGCCCGATCGTCTGATCTGAGCGCGCTTGATCTTTGCCGCTGAAGTCGTGGCGCCGCACCGATCGACGGATCTCGTGCATAGTGACGGCTAGATGTGGGCGGGTGCGCTCCCTGTATCACAGCACCCTTGAGTTCAGGTGGTCGATGCAACGACCTCGCTCAACGCCTCCAATGGTGACATCCAGCCGAGGGTCTTGCGTGGACGCTCGTTGAGTTCTCTCGCGACGGCGTTCAGCTCTCTCTGGCTG
>JBEKLG010000170.1:0-3756 GCA_050010315.1 Acidimicrobiales bacterium | reverse complement strand
CGGTCCGGTTCCTCTTCCACGTGGGGGCGGCCCCGGGGACCGCGGTGGGGGTGATCTCCACCCCGGCGGTGGGGCCCCTCACCGCCAGCTCCCGGCCGGACATCGTGTTCGGGTCCTGGGACCACTATCTCTACGCCCTCACCCCCTCGGGGCGGCTCCTCCCCGGCTTCCCGATCAACAACGCCGACACGGTCTGGTCCTCGCCCGCCCTCTACCAGGTCCCCGGGACCCGGGGCGACTCCATCTTCATCGGGGCCGACGCCCACGGCTGGCACGGCTGCTTCGGCGGCTGGGTCAGCGACTACCGCTATCTCGCCGGCACGCCACGCCTCATCTGGCAGCACTGCGAATCCCAGACGATCTGGTCGAGCCCGGCGGTCGGGGTAATCAACTCGACGGGCCGAGCCGCCGTCGTCGTCGGCACCGGCTTTTACTGGCAGCCGTTCCCGGCGGGGACCGACCGCCTCTACGCCTACTACGCCGACAACGGGGCGCCGGTGCCCGGCTGGCCGGTGCGGACCTCGGGGCCGTCGCTCGGCTCCCCGGCGATCGGGGTCATCAACAGCTCGGGCACCCCGGCGGTGGTCGACACCTCCTGGGTGTGCGCCGGCCTTTCTAACGCCAGCTGCCAGACCCCCGGGGTCTCGCGGATGACCGCCTGGAGCGGTGCCGGCCGAAAGCTGTGGTCCGACGTCCTCCACGGCCCGACCGATTTCGCCTCACCGGTCCTCGTGCCGCTCCGGGGCCAAGCCTTCAACGACGTTCTCGTCGGCTCGGGCGCCGGCCTATACGCGGTGAGCGGCGCCACCGGGGACTACCTGTTAGGGACGTCGTTCGTGAATCAGGCAATCGACCCGGGTTGCCGGGTCTTCAACACCGTCGCGGTGGCCGACGTCCTGGGAGCCGGCGCCGGGTCGGGGTGGAGCGTGATCGAGGCCTGCGGTGGTCCCGCCGCCTTCAACTACCCCGGCAAGATCGTGTCCTACCGGCTCCCCGTCACCCCGGAGGCGTGGCCGGCGTGGCCGATGTTCCACCAGGGCCCGGCGCACGACGGCGTGGAACCCTGAATGGAGTCCCACTGGGCGGATACACCGACGGCACGGCGCCGCTGACCCGGGTTGACCAACCGCGAGACCGCGTCCGGAGGTACCGGTCGGTCAGTCGCGCTTGGTCAACTGGGCGACGGTGCGGTCGATGACCTTGTCGATGAAAGTCCAATTCATGACCACCAAGGCCGCGATCTGGGTCCGGGTCTCGACCGACCACCGGCACGAATCCAACCAGCTCTCTGCACCGTTCAAGATTTGCTTTGAATCGAGCCGAATATGCCTCAGCCCGAAGGAACTCGGCCACCATGTCCTGCTCACTTGAAGGACCAGGGGCCCTGTCGGATCAGCGGCGGGGCGCGCCTCTGCCTTGCCTTCCTCCGCCACTGCGGTCTGAAGCCATGACATCAACCCGCGCGCCATTACGCGAAGATCTCTAGCTCACCCGCACGACGACGGATTTGTTCCGCGAACGGTAGTACCTCGATCCTCCGAACTTCACGACGAGCCGATGCCTCCCGTGTCCAAGCCGCGACGAAGCCACCAGGCAGACCGTGACGCCATTCGCGAGTGAGGCTGAGCAAATTGTCTTGCCGGCGAAACTGACCTTGACTCTCCCCGAGACGGTGCCCATCCTTCCGAAAAGGTGGACGCGAAGGCGCACCTTCGCGCCGAAGAGCACCGTCGCCGGGTGAACCGTCATGATCTCTCTCGGCTGGGGCTCGACTTTCCACTGGGCGTAGAGGGTGATATAGGCATTGAACGGGTAGGTCGCGCGATCGGCGTAGGCCGTGCCCGAGCCGCTGGCCGCGGTGTTCCAGCCGGTGAAGGTGTAGCTCGTGCGGGTGAAGGCGTTCCCCGTGAGGGCCGTCGGGACGCTTTCCGTCTCGGCACTCATCGTCCCGCTGCCGCCATTGGCACTGAAGGTGGCGGCGTAGGAGGGAGGGACCATCTCCCTGCTGACAACGAGCGCCTGTGTGTCCCCGGAGCCGTCTTTGTAGAACCCGCCGGCGGCGCAGTTGCCGTCCGCGGAGCACGAAACCGAATTGATCCACGCGTTGCCGCCAACGTTCAAGGATCCGGCGACCTTCCTCGCCGTTCCCCAAACGCCCGCGGCCTCGCTGACGACGAAGGCCTGGGTGTTCCCGGAGCCGTCCTGGTAGAACCCGCCGGCGGCGCAGTTGCCGTCCGCGGAGCATGAAACCGAATTGATCCACGCGTTGCCGCCAACGTTCAAGGATCCGGCGACCTTCCTCGCCGTTCCCCAAACGCCCGCGACCTCGCTGACAACGAAGGCCTGGATCTGTCCGGAGTCATCCCTATATTGCCCGCCAGCACCACAATTGCCGACCGAGGAGCACGAGATCGAGCTGATCCCCGTGTCATCGCCGTTGTTAAGCGTTCCGGCGACCTTCCTCGCCGTTCCCCAAACGCCCGCGGCCTCGCTGACGACGAAGGCCTGGGAGTGGCCGGAGTCGCCTTCGTAATACCCGCCGGCGGCGCAGTTGCCGTGCGAAGAGCAGGAGACCGAATCAATCGCCGCAACACCATCTGTGTTGAGCCATGCAGCCACCTCGCTCCGCGTTCCCCAGACGCCTGCGGCCTCGCTGACGACGAAGGCCTGGGTGTTCCCGGAGCCGTCTGTGTAGAACCCACCGGCGGCGCAGTAACCGTGCGCGGGACACGAGACAGAAGGAATCCACGCCCAACCGCCCGCGTTGAGCGCTCCGGCGACCTCACTCGGCGTTCCCCAGACGCCTGCGGCCTCGCTGACGACGAAGGCCTGGGTGTTCCCGGAGCCGTCTGTGTAGAACCCACCGGCGGCGCAGTTAGCGGCCGAGGAGCACGAGACCGATCTGATCCACGCATCACCTCCGGTGTTGAGCGATCCAGTCACCTCGCTCATGGTTCCCCAGACGCCCATGACCTCGTCGATGACGAAGGCCTGGGAGTGGCCGGAGCCGTCTCTATACTGCCCGCCGGCGGCGCAGTTGCGAGCCGAGGAGCACGAGACGGAGTCGATTTGCGCGTCGTCGCCGACCTCGCTCGGCGTTCCCCAAACGCCCGCGGCCTCGCTGACGACGAAGGCCTGGGTGTTCCCGGAGCTGTCTGTGTAGTACCCACCGGCGACGCAGTTGCGAGCCGACGAGCACGAGACCGAATTGATCACCGCGTTGCCGCCGGTATTAAGCGATCCGGCGACCTCGCTCTGCGTTCGCCAGGCGATGTCGGCACCTGCTGGTCCTGCCGAGCAGACGACCGCCACCGCGAACGCACCGACGGCGAGGAACGCGCCCAACAGGGGAGCGAGGATCCGACGCATGACTACCCCCGACAAATGAAGATGATGCGTTGATCTGAGCTGCCGCCGGTTCTCCGGACAGGTTGGCTGAGGTGATCATGCCGCGATCGCGGCGTTGGCGTGTTGTGTTTCGAACTCGACCGGGCTGAGGTTGCCGATCGAGAAGTGGCGCCTTCTCGGGTTGTAGAAGGCCTCGATGTAC
The DNA here is from genome assembly GCA_050010315.1 of Acidimicrobiales bacterium. Lineage (GTDB taxonomy): Bacteria > Actinomycetota > Acidimicrobiia > Acidimicrobiales > Bog-793 > Bog-793. The sequence continues at coordinate 206 of JBEKLG010000170.1, read as the reverse complement.
TCGAAGATCGCCGAGGCCAGCTCGGCTCGGGTCTGCCAGCGCCGGCCGAGTGCCGCACAGCCCAACGAAGGAGAACAACAGAGCGCAAGTACCTCGACTTTTGTGGGGTACTTGACCGAGCTCTCGCGGAGACCGCCGGCGGTGATGGTGCAGGTCGATGCCGACGTATTCTCGCTCCATCTGGGCCTCCCTTGTCGTGAGACGGA
>JBEKLG010000169.1:0-3776 GCA_050010315.1 Acidimicrobiales bacterium | reverse complement strand
GAATGAGCGACAGCAACACGAGCGCGCCGATGATGATCGAAGCAATGACATTTGTCTTCGTGGAGTTCACCCACGGTCCGAGGACCTCTCGGTCGTTGCAGAGCAGCAGGAGGAAGACCGTCGCGCTCGGAAGAAGGACACCGGCGAGGGTCTGGACGCCTTCAGTGATGGTTCCAAGCGGCACTGCAGGCGTGAGCACGAGTGCTGCAGAGACGACCATGAGACCCACGAACACCCCGTAGAAGCCCTTCGCCCGCCGGAACGAGCGATGCAGCGAGTGCTTGAGACCGAGGACGTCCGCCGTCGCGTAGGCGGTCGAGAGGCCGATCGCGGATGCACCGATCAGGCTCGCGTCGAAGAGAATGATGGCGAACAGGATGCCCGCGGTGTGCGACACGTACCGCCCGAATCCTGCTGCAACGTGACGGGCGTCAACAAAGTGGCCAAACAGCGGCGTATGGGCGAACGCGGCTGCCGATGACGCCATCAACACACCGGCCCCGATCATGACGACAACGATGCCGAGGATGAGATCCACGCGCTCGTAGTTCACGAACCGAGTCGTGATCCGTTTATCGATCACATACGACTGTTGGAAGAAGAGCTGCCACGGTGCGACCGTCGTCCCGACGATGGCGATGATGAGCAGCATCACGTTCGATAGCTGAGAAGGGCCGCCTGGCAGGTTCACGAGCGCGATGTTGCGCGCCACCTCCCCGGCCGGCGGGTGCACCATCACGGAGAGCGGGATCACGACGAGCGATCCGATGCACAGCGCCAAAGCCGTCCGCTCGAAGCGTCGAAGACTTCCCGTGCTCGCCGTAACGATGATGACGACGCTAGCGAGAATCACCGCTGGCACCTTTGGCACGCCTATATAGCCAGCGGCAAGCGACACGCCGATGAATTCGGTGACAATCGTCAGGGCGTTCAGCACGAAGAGGTCGATCACGCTGAACGCGCCCCAGAACCTGCCGAAGCGCTCGAGGATCAGACGGGCATGACCGACACCGGTGACCGCGCCAAGGCGGAGCACCATCTCCTGGGCTACATAAAGCACTGGGATCAGCAGGAGCAGCACCCAGAGCAGGTGCGGGCCGAAGTTCTGGCCAGCCTGGGAGTAGGTGGCGACGCCGCCAGCGTCGTTGTCCCCGACCATGACAATGAGGCCAGGACCGACGATCGCGAGGAGGGTCAACAGCTTGGCCTTCGAGGAGCGACGCGCCGCGACATCGCCATAGGCGATCGTTCCGAGGGCGCCTTCGATGTCGCCGACGTGCTCCTCATCGAGGACAGCACCGAGCTCGTGAAACTCGCCAGCATTTCGCCCGTGGTCGGAAGTCGTTATGGGAGAATTGTCAGGGCCGGAGGACGTTGAAGCCAGGTTGTCTGCGGCCCGACCGCGACCCGCGCGCAGGAGATGGAAGCGTGCCTTCGCGCGCTCGCGCATGATCTCCCTCCCTTCGTGGGGCGATCAGTCGGTCAGTCACGGTTGTGCCGGCGATGCGACAAGAACGAACAAATTGGAGCGGGATGAGATGCGACTCGCTGAACACCTGTTCTGTCTCGTATCGGAGAACAGAAGTCCTGTGGATTTCCTTCGCCCTGCCGAGCGTGCTTTCCGAGAAATACTGGGGCGGCCACCCATTGGTGGGTCGGCTTCGCCCAGCGCTCAGTTCCTCGGCCGCCTCGGAGGGCGCCGGGTATCGTGAGGTTTCGATTTCACCGGCTCACCTCCGATGGTCCGCCACGATGTGGCACCTTGCTTCGCTCGGGCGAGGGTTACCCGAGGGCATGGTAAACCATTTAGAGCCTGACGAGGTATAAACCTCGCGATGACCCGAACGGCCGATCCGTGAGCGACGGCGGGCATCCCCTGCGATCTCTTACGCAACCGACAAGCCGCGCGGTGCCCCTTGCCATCGCTTAACCGCTCGCTCGTCGACAATCGCGACCAATCCGTTGGGCGGGTAGCAAACGCCATCGTTCGACTTCATCCCGACGGTTGCCCTCCGGTGATCGGCTTAGACGTCCGCATCAGCGGACGAACCGTGTTCGTGCGGGCCGATGCCGTGGGTGAGCTCGACGAAGAACCGTATCGACTGACGCGACCCAAATTTGACTTCCTGAGCTTCAGGTCAAGACGATGAGGTCATGCTCACAGCGGATGTTCTCCAGCATCGCCTTATCGAGGTTGCTCTTGCGCGGTTTGTTCGCGCGTACAACGTCGTACTCAGCCGTGAGATCGATGGTTGGCGTCTGAGCGGGATCGACACGGGACGGCGACATATCTGGAGACATGCCCCTTCTGATCTCGACGTCTCGGACTGAACAGCGTTCCAACCGCTGATCGGACATCTCGACAGTGCTCGTCTCCGTCGTGTTCTCCGACCGCTGCGGCGATTCAAGCCGGCCTAGATCGCCGACGTCATCGAAGAGGCGTCCAAGGAGGAAGGTCAGGAGCTCCTCGACTTTGTTCATGAAGACCCCGATGTCGAGCCCGACATCTTCGAGGAGGTGGATTCCGCTCTGCAAGTCCGGCCCCTCGCGGAACGCGACGGCCGCAGCGTCCGCGCTGTTGTCGAAACAGTCACCGGTCGATCCGAATGAGCGAGCGATCCCAAGTTCGGGGGCCGATTGTCTCTGTGGCGATGGTCGATCAGCTCGTTCATCACGCCGAGGTGATCGTCCTTCAGGGCGACAGCTACCGCCTGAAGGATCGGGGACAGGAGGTGGTCGTTCTGGAGCCGAACCTACCGCGCAGTTTTCAACCGGTGCTTACCAGGCAGTTTCGGACCGGCGTTGCCAGCGTACGGCTGACACTGACTGGGAAGCGGCCCGTGGGTTTGTGCCCTTTGCGTCGAGGGCGGCGGCGATGTCACGGTACGAGCGGGTTGCACGACGCAGCGCTGCCAACTCAGGACTTTCAGGCATCGAAGACGTATGCTCTACCGACACTCTTGGCGTGGCCGTCGGCACCCACGAGGGCGGTCGCGTGCGAGATAGCCGCCGAACAACCGAAGTAATCAGCGGCGACAGTGTCGGAGCCCTTCATCTTGGCAGCCTGTTTCCAGCCGGTCGCCGCCTTGGTGAACACGTACGCCCTGCCGGCGTTCTTGGTGAAGCCCGGCGCACCCGCGAGGGCGGTCGTATCCGAGATAGCCACCGTGTAGCCGAAGTCATCACTGGCGACTGTGTCGGAGCCCTTCAGCTCGGCAGCCTGCTTCCAACCAGCCGTCGTCTTCGCGAACACGTACGCCCGGCCGGCAGCCTTGGCGAAGCCTGGCGCACCGGCTATCGCAGTCATGCCCGAGATGGCAACCGAGAAGCCGAAACCGTTATCGGTGACAGTGTCTGAGCCCTTCAGCTCGGCGGCTTGCTTCCAGCCGGTCGCCGTAGCGGTGAACAAGTACGCGCTGCCGGCGCCCTTGGCGTGGCCCGGTGCACCCACGATGGCGGTCGTGCCCGAGATGGCTACCGAGCATCCGAAACCATCTTTCGCGACGGTGTCAGAGCCTTTCAGTTCGGCAGCCTGCTTCCAGCCAGCCGTCGTCTTCAGGAATACATAGGCTCGTCCGGCGTTCTTGGCGGAGCTCGGTGCTCCTACAAGGGCTGTCGTGCCCGAAATGGTTGCCGAATAGCCGAAGTAATCAGCGGCGACAGTGTCAGAGCCTTTCAGCTCGGCGACCTGCTTCCAGCCGGCCGTCGTCTTCAGGAATGCATAGGCTCGCCCGGCGTCCTTGGCGAAGCCTGGCGCGCCGACTACGGCGGTCGAG
>JBEKLG010000168.1:0-3802 GCA_050010315.1 Acidimicrobiales bacterium | reverse complement strand
GCGGTGATCGTCTCCCCGGGATTGACGCGCGTGTCGTCGTCCACCTCGATCAGAGACTCGGCGGTAGTGGCATCGGCGCTAAACCGTCGACCTGCGGGGTCGTAGGCGTACTGGTCTCCTGCGAAGTAGGTCTGACTCGTCCCGGTGTCGTCGGTGATGGTCATCGTGACCAGACATTCTTCTGCAGTGGCTGGAACGGTCTCACCGTTCTTCTCTACCACCGCGTTTGCTGCAGAGCCGCAGGACACGCCTTTTACGACAAAGGAGAAGTCCCCATCCTTGGCGGTCTGTCCGATTGCCCGCGTGGCACTTGGCGGGCTTGGCGCCGTCGGGGTGCTCCCGTGGCGAAAAGCACCCACGTAGATGACCGCGAACAGGGTCGCGCAACCGACGAGAAGGGCGAGCGCCCGGCGCGCGGAAATCGGTCTTTTCCGCGCCGAAACGGACTTGTGTGTGCCGGCAAGCGTCCAACCTGGTCGCCAGTACGGCGCGGGCCGCCGTGCTGCGGGATGCGGGGTCAGGTGGGCGTGATCTGCCTGAGAGCCGGCCTCAGTCGGCGCGTCCGAATCGCCGTTCCATCTCGGGCGTGAGGGCGTATCGGCTGCCGAGTTCTCCGCCATGGCAACCTCCCCTGTTCGGTTCTCGAAGCTTGCACGGCGGTCCGGAGGCGTCAACCATGCTTGTCCAACAGCCACGCCAGCACAAGTACAAAACGCGGGCTGCGCGGGTGACGAAAAGGCGAGGGTCGGCTGAGGTCTGTGGCTGTGCTCCGTCCGGCAGCAGATGAGGCTGGGCCGCGAACTGTCAGTAGAGCGCCAGCGTGGGTGAACGCCTGTAGGCAAGATGGTCGACACGGCCCGGGGCATCCGCACGGGGCCAGACACCCTTGGCTGGCCCGCCGCTCCCCGGTGGCCACAAACCTCGCAGGTTCGGGAGTCCCCTTGGCCTTGTCGCGGAGCCTGCAACGAAAGGGCCTGGCCGTCGTTGACCCTGCCGATGATCGACGCGCCTTTGACGGTGCCGGAGTCGCCTCGATCGTTCCTCGTTGACCGGGTGGATCCCGACGCGTCCCAGGACGCGGGACACATCGTCGGGTTCTGCTGGAGCTGAACGCGACGAACGCCCCGTGAAGATCAAGATTGGGGACGGAGCCGGACTCCTGCCGGCGACCTGTCCGACTGGGGCGCTGAGTTCACCTCGGGGAGGTGCCAGTCGTGAAGTACCTCGTGTCAGGAGCCGTCGACTCCCGTCGCAGCGTCGTGGCGACCTCTGACAATCTCGGCGTCTCCTCGCCGGCTTCGCTGCCAGCCACCGGTCGGTCGATTCCGCGCATCCGGCCCTTACGGGGAGAGGCATAGGTGACTTCGCTGGTGCTGCCGGGCACCCGCCGCCCGCCTGGAGCGCTTCGCGAGGTGTTGTCGGGACGAGTCGGCCCTGCCGGCAGCGCCGTCATCGCGGAAGCGTCCGTCGCGTCGATTGCCGTGACGCTGTCGTCCGCGTCCCACGACGCGAACTGGAGGACCGACTTCAACAGACGCCCGGTCACCGACGAAATCGCGGTACCCGTGTCCGCCGTGGGACAGGTCGGACCCGTGGTGCTCCCGAAGCGCCGCGATGGGGCGGGCGTCCTGGGCTGTTCGCCGTGGCTCGCGCTCGAAACCGAGGCACGTCGCGTGCGAGCTCGTGCAGCGGCGCGCGAGGATGCGGCGTGCCGGCAAGGCGTTGTGGCGTCGTAGTCATGCTTCGCCGTAGGAACCTTTCCCCGGCGAGGGTCGTTCGGCTTCTCGCCGGCGGCGTGGCGGGTTTCGTTGGCCTCGCGGTTCTCCTGTATTTCACGTCGGCTCACTTCCAGGCGGGGACCTCGGACGGCGCGACGGTGATCCTTGAGGGCCAGGCGCTCGCTAGCGGTCACGTCCTCCTCCATGGCTGGGTTCTCACTGTCTCTTCGTATTGGACGAGCAGTGCCGTGTTCGACGGATTAGCCATACTTCTCGGCGGCCTTCGTGCGGGGCTGTTGTATGCCACACCCGCAGTCGCAGGCGCTGTTGCCGTCGCCGTCGGCGCCCTCCTTGCCCGTGAGGGCCGCCGCGGTTGGGCTGGCTTCGCTGGAGCCGTGGCCGTAGTGGCACTCCTGGCGTTTTCTGCCCCAGCGTTGAGCTTCTTCTTCGTCGGCCGCGGGTTCCACGTCAGCACGGCTGGCTACGCGCTCTTGGCGTTCATCGCCCTAAGGCGGGTGAAGTTCGGTTGGGGATGGGCCCTGGCGGTCCTCATGCTCAGTGCCGGGATGCTCGGCGATCTGTTGATGGTCGCGTATGGCGTAGTTCCGCTGGCGATCGCTGGTTGCGTGGCGATGGCGCGTGAGAGGCGATTGCGGGCTGGCATGGTGGAGTTCACGGCCGCGGTAGCGAGCGTCGTGCTCACCTGGGTCACGCACCTCGCGTTAGCCGCGTTCGGCGCCTTCACGACCTCTACACCGCGGCCTGTTATTCGCTCCAGTCAGATGATCACGAACCTCGGGCACGTGCCGGTCTACGTAGCCAGCCTCTTTGGTCTGACGGACAGCGTCGTGACCAGTGGAGGAGTATTCGGGCAGTTAAGGAACGTTCACGGTCTTGGTATCGTCAACTCCGCTGCTGCGCTCTGTGTGCTGGCTTGCGTCGTCTTCGCCCTCGTGAGCCTCGTCGTGGGACTGGCCGGCAGAAGCCCGCGGGGCCGTCTTGTTGACGGAGAGCCCGGCCCCTGGCGTCTTGACAACACCCTCGTCATTGCCGTGCTGTGTGCCGCGGTACCTTTCGTCTTCTTTGCGGGGCGCGACGGAGCGGGAATCCGCTATCTCACGGTCTGCGTTGTATTCGCTAGCGTGCTCGCCGGCCGCATGATCGCCCGGGCCGGGACGAGTCTCCGAACGGCCAGGTCGATTCGGGCTTTCGCGTTGGCGGGGGCGGTACTGGCCCTGGGAATGGTTGCCAGCTTCGGCTACGCGATGTCCGGCCCTCAGCTATCGAATTCGGTCACGAGACTTGCTGCCTGGCTCGAGACCGACGGCCTCCACGAGGGGATTGGCGGCTATTGGGTCGCCAGCATCACCACTGTCGAGACCGGCGGTGCAGTCACCGTGCGCCCCGTGCTGGCCGGGAACGGGGGCCAGATCGAGCGCCAGCTGAAACTGTCGAGCGCCGGCTGGTACGAAGGTAGTCATTTTCGCTTCCTTGTGTTAGGGGCACCCATCGGCTACGGGGGCATTCGAGAGGTGGTCACGACCTGGGGCCGCCCCGAGCACGTCGAGGTGATCGGGCCGTACCGGGTCCTCGTCTGGAGCCATAGGTTGGCGTGGCCGCCTCCTCATCGGGGCCCCCCGGCAATCCAAGCCCTCCCGTCGTGATGGGCTCTGTGGCGCCGAGGCCCCCTGCGCCTTTCGTCGAGGAGAGCGGGGTAGGCCTTCGGACCTCGAGCGCTTTGCTCGCCGCCGGAGCCCGTTGTCGGTCTGGATCGCCAGGGGTCGGGCGATGGGTCGGCTCGGCGCGCCACCAGACGAGGAGGGCCCGTGCCGCGGCCTCACCCAGCCCCAAGCGACTCGCGCCAGCGCCGCGCAGGAAACGGCCGATCACCAGGTCACTTGTTGCCCAAGCCGTTGTCGTCGACAAGCGACGGGAGTTGGCTCTGGCGCCAACGGATTCCAGGGTTCGCGAGCTTCCGTGTCTTCGGCTCTCGTCGGCCCGGAGCGCGCCGCGGTTCGCTAGCGCCCGGCGACCCCCCTGAGCGGCGCGACCTCGAGGTAGGGATAGGAGCGGACGCCGAGACG
>JBEKLG010000167.1:0-3819 GCA_050010315.1 Acidimicrobiales bacterium | reverse complement strand
GACGCCGTACTCGATGTGCTGCGCGAGTACGGCGTGAACCACCTCGACACGGCCGCCAGCTACGGGGATTCCGAGCTGCGCATCGCCCCGTGGCTCGTCGGCCGCCGGGACGAGTACTTCCTCGCGACGAAGACCGGCGAGCGGAACGGGCTCGCGGCGAGGGCGGAGCTCGAACGCTCGCTCACGCGCCTCGGCGTCGACCACGTCGACCTTATCCAACTGCACAACCTGGTCGAAGAGGACGAGTGGGTGCAGGCACACTCGCCCGACGGGGCACTGGCCGCGCTCACGATCGCGCGCGACGAAGGACTCGTCCGCTTCATCGGGGTCACCGGCCACGGGGTGCGGATCCCCCGGATGCACCTCCGCAGCCTCGGGCGATTCGACTATGACTCGATCATGCTGCCGTACAACTTCACGATGCGCGCCGACCCGAGTTATCGCGCAGACGTCGAGAAGCTGCTCGGCGCGTGCGCGGAGCGCAACGTCGCGGTACAGACCATCAAGTCCGTCGCCCGCAGGCGCTGGCCGCAGGACGGTCCCTCCGAACGCCGCAGCTGGTACGAGCCGATCGGCGACCCCGACGCGATCGCCCGCGCCGTGCACTACGTGCTCGGTCGCCCCGGCTTGTTTCTCGCGTCGTCGAGCGACTACCACCTGCTACGCCAGATCCTCGAGGCGGCTTCGCACCCAGCACCGGTGCCGTCCGACGAGGAGATGACGGCGGACCGGGCTGCGATTGGCATCGAACAGCTGTTCAACGGGGGCGAGCTCGAGCGGTTCTGAGCGCCGCGATCCCATTTCGCGCGCCTTCGCCCTCCCTCCTTCACTGCACGGTGGTCCTGTGTCGGGTACACCCCCGAAGTGCCTGACGCGACACTTCCCGCGCCTGTCGCTCTCTCCCCACGACGTTCGGTCCGGTCTCCCTCATCGAAAAAGAGACGAGCACGCTTACGCGCATGGCACTCCGGGATTCGCTGACGAATGATCGGGCAGGCCAGGGCGCTTGGCTTGGACGCGACGTGAACGAGCGTCGTGCCCGCGCCCGCTGAATTTCGAGAGGTTCTAGGTTGAGGAGGTGACCGTCACGATTGCACCTCCGAAGCCGCGTCTTCGCGGGTGGCTCCACGTCGGGGCATTCCCGTTCGCGCTCGTGTCGGGCGTCTGGCTCACTGCCAATGGGACGACGCATGCAGACCGCGTCGCGTGCGCGGTGTTCACGCTCACGGCGTGCATGCTCTTTGTCACGTCCGCCGTCTACCACCGCGGCAAGTGGAGTCCACGCACGGCGGGCCTGCTGCGGCGTCTCGACCACTCGAACATCGCGCTGATCACTGCGGGCACGTACACGGCCCTCGGGGTCGCCGTGCTGCCTTCCTCTCAGGCCATCGTCATGCTGTGCATCGTCTGGGTCACCGCGCTGGCAATAGTTCTGCTACGTGTCGCTTGGCTTTCTGCTCCACGGTGGCTCTACACGGCGATGTACGTCGGTCTTGGCTGGGCGGCGATCTTCTGGCTCCCTGAGCTGTGGCATCTCGCGGGCGCGATCACGATCCTGCTCGTCATCTTCGGGGGGGTTTTCTACACCGCTGGCGCCGTCGTCTACGCGCTACGACGTCCGAGGTTGTCGGTACGCATCTTCGGCTACCACGAGCTGTTCCACGCGTGCACGATTGCGGCATTCACCTGCCATCTGATCGCAATCTCACGCGTCGCGACCTGACTCACTCGAGTTGGCGAGCAACGTCGACGTCTCGCCTCGAATGGGCGACGTCGCCATCGCATGGCACGCCGCCAGCAAGAAGCCTGAAACCACGGGCGATCTGGATGAAGCGATTCGCAAACACGCCGAACGGCACGATCCCCACCGCCGCCGCGTGGGAGGCGCACTCCCGGCGGTTGGGGGCAGTGGACCGCGCGGTTCAGGGATGCGCAAAATGGGACGTTATCAATGCGGCCCTACTGATGGAATGCGCTTGGTAGGTACCCTCTAGAGGCCGCTTCGGCGGTGAAACCTCGCGCCTGGCGCTATTCGACGTCTGCGTCACCGAGCCCGGTCTGCCGGACTACGTGCCCGCCCGAACCGGCTAGTGCTACTGGAAACGCCTGGCGGTGACAGCCGTGACGCGGACAATCCCGCAGTGCAGGTGCTCGGTCGTGCCACCGTAGGGCGCGATCTGTGCGACTGATCCGTACAGCGTGACTGCTCGAACGTCCTGTGGCGGAGTGAGCTGCAAGGCGGCCGATGTCGGGCAGGTCAACTTCGCGTAGCCGGTCTGGTTGTGGTACACGACGCCGAAGTACGCCGTCTTACCCGGCGCGAGAACGACCTTCTTCTTTTGGATGCCGAAGGCCCCGGGAGCCTTCTCGTCAGTGGTCGACAGGTTCTTTCCGGACTTCTTGAGCATTTGGACGCGCGGGTACCCGTAGAGCGAACAGGTCTTGGTGGAGTGGTTCGTGAAACCGAACTCAGCGGCAACGGTTCCCATGGCCGTCGTGGTTATCCCAACCCAGACCCGGAGCGAAACGGTCGCGCACCGCGGCACTCTCGCCGTGGTGGCTGCTCTTGCCACCGACGCCGATGAGACGGCGACGGCGAGCCCCATCGCTGGTACGAGCAGTCCAGCACAGGCGATCGTGACCATGGCAACTAGGCGCTTAAAGGTAAACGTGGGTACGGTCACGATGCACTCCCTCGATAACTATAAAAACCCTGCATGATCATGATATCGGTCGAGCCAGTTGAGCACACTGCATCGTGAGTACAGAGCGGACCACGGCTGACCAGTGCACCGCCGATTACTGAAACAGAGCTCGTTCGACGAAGCCGCCTATCCCAGCTCGTCGGGTTGGGCCGCGACCGAACGACGTGCCCTCTTCGCCCGCCAGCGCGAGCAAGTCCCGCCCGAACGGCGTTATGCGCGGCCAAGCCACGCGCCCGTTCGCGCCCGTGGAGCGCCCAGAGTCGAGACGATGCAAGATAGACAAGAACCAATGCCCAAGATTGAGCCCAACGCTCCAGACTGGCCGGCCGGCATCATCGCCACGCCGACGCTGAAAGAAACCCGGGACCCGGTCCCATGCCGATGGCGAAGAAGTGGTCCCATCAAGCTGGCGAGCGACATGCTGCCCTTCGCTGCTACGGGTTGGCGCTGTTGGCGATGGTCCAGTGGTGGCCGTTCCAGGTCTCGATGAGGGTCAGGGAGACGGCTTTCGTGTTGGTGTAGTAGCCGACAGCGGTGCAGTTGCTGCGCGAGACGCAGGACACGCCGTTGAGCCAGTTGTCCTCGCCCCGCGAGGGGGCCCGGGCGTTCGGGCTGCTCGCGATCCTCCAGCCCGAGCCACTTTCGGTGAGGATCAGGGTCTGATTGAAGCCGTCGCTGTGGCTGGAGTAGGTACCCGCCGCGATGCAGCCGCGGTGCGCGGCGCACGAGATCCCGTTGAGGATGTTGCGCTCCGTCGTTGAGGTGTTCGGGCTCCGCATTGGCGCCCAACGGCTGCCATTCCAGGTCTCGATCAGGTTCCGGTTGGTGGGCGTCGTCTCAGCGCGGGTGTAGGAGGTTCCGACGGCGGTGCAGTCGATGGCCGAGGTGCACGATACGGCGTAGAGGATGTTGTGGCCGGTGGTTGAGGCGTTGGAGCTGTTCACGATCGACCAGCGGTGGCCGTTCCAGGACTCGACGAGGGTGAGGGTGACGTTCCTGTAGTGGTATCCGGCCGCGGTGCATTTGCTGCTGGAGGGGCACGACACGGCGAGCAGGAAATTGTTCTCAGTCGCGGACGCGTTTGGGCTGGGCACCTCTTCCCAGGCGCGCCCGT
>JBEKLG010000166.1:0-3865 GCA_050010315.1 Acidimicrobiales bacterium | reverse complement strand
CTGGCATAGCCGAACTCCGTCTCGACAAAGCCCGTGTTGTACATGTCCATGGCGAGCACCCGGGTCGTGTCCCCGGGCCCGCCTAAGGTCAAGATGTAGATGATGTCGAAGTACGTGAGCGAGCCCACTAGGACCAGGGTCGACGACGTAACTATGCTGTAGCGCAACTGCGGCAGCGTCACGTGCCAAAAAGTCTGGCGCACGTTCGCTCCGTCAACCGTGGCTGCGTCGTACAGCTCACCGGGTATAGCCCGCCTTCCAGCCTGGAAAATGAGTGTGTGGAACGGGACGAACTGCCAGGCGATTATTGCCACAATAACCCAGAAAGCAAGACCAGGGCTACCCAGCCAGTTTTGGCTGAGGAAGCGCATGTGGAGGTTGATCCCCAGCCACGCCAACCCGCCGTACTGAGGGAAAAGGACGTCCTCCCACATGAGGCTCAGCCCGGCGGTCGAAAGCAACAAAGGGACCAGATAGATGGCCGCGTAGACGGCACGGTAACGCTGCCTCCCAGCGATGAATATACCGAGAGCCATCGCCAGGGGGGTCTGGGCCAGCCAGCTGAACCCAGCCAGCTCGAAAGTCACGATCAACGAATGATGGGCCACCGGATCCGAGAGGAAACGGCTCCAGTTCGACCACCCCGCCCATTGCGGCGGGCTGATCACGTCCCAGTTCGTGAAGCTCAGGTAGACGGCCAGAGCCGTGGGGATGACGATGAAGGCGCCATACAGGGCCAGCGTCGGGGACACGCCTACCAGGTCACCCAAGAAGTTGCGGCGTCGGGCGGTGACATGCCGCTGACGTCGACGATCTCGCCGGTCCTCGTGGAGTAGCGCGGTCGTGCTTGCCATCGAGCTCACCTTGGTGTCATGAAGGGCCCGACCCACCCCCCCAAGTGGGGCCGGGCCGGGCCCTTCCGCGATACTCACCAGTTGCCTGGATCGGGGACCTTACTGGAGCTTGTTCATGGTGGATTCAAACTGCTTCGGCGTCATTTCGAGCTCGAACACCTTGGCGAGGTTATCGAGCATCGGTTGAGCCTTGGTCGCGCCGAGAGCCTGGTCCCAGGAGTACTGGAAGTACGGCGCCTTCGAGACAGCGTTGTCAATTTGAACGAGGTACTGCTTCAAAGCTGGCTGAGAGTTGAACGCCGTTGGCGAGACCTTGAGCGAAGGCACGATACCTTGGGCGATCTGAAACGTCGCGTACGCGGGGCTGTCCCAGGCGTACTTGGCGAACTGCTCAGCCACATAGGTCTGGTCGGCAGTGATGTGCGAGGCCAAGCCGACGTAGGTCGTCGTGTTGCCTTCCAGGTCGCCTGGCTTGCCTTTTCCGCCCGGGACGGTTGGGAAGGCGCCGATGCCGAGGTGGCCGGCTTTGACCCATCCCGGGGCAACGGAGGTGAAGAAGCCGATCTGCCAGGATCCCATCAGCTCCGCGGCGGCGACATTCTTGTAGATGAGGGCATCAGTAAACCCGGTGCCCCAGTTGATCGTGCTGTAGCCCTGCTCAAACGCGTTGTCCTTGACGAGAAGCTGGATCTCGGTGAGGGCCTTGGTGAAAGCGGGGTTGGACCATGCTCCCTTCTTGCCCCCCTGGACGTTCAGGAGCGGTTTCGGGCCGCCGTAACGGTCCGTGAAGTACTCGAGGTACATGAGGCCTTCCCACTCGCCGTTGTTGCCCAGGACAAGGGTGGTGACATTCTTCTTGGCCAGGAATGTGACCATCTTGAGAAGCGCGGGGAGTGTCTTGGGCCAGGTCAGGTGGTACTTGGCCAGCAACGGCTTGCTGTACCAGAAGAAGACGGGCTGCGTGCCGGCGAACGGTATGCAGTAATCGACTCCGCTGTATTCGCAGCTGCCGAGAGTCGATGTCAGGAAGTCTGACTCCCAGGCCGGATGACCGGCATCGTTCACGCCGGGGTCACCGAAGGGCTGGACGATCTTGGCGGTGATGTACTGCGCGAAGATGCCGCCGCCCCAGGTCATGAACAACGCGGGGGGATCTTGGCCCTGAAGTTCCAGCAGGAGCTTCTGCTTGTAGACGTTGTTCGTCGGGACGACGTTCATGGTGACATTGTCGCCGGGGTTGGCCTTGTTGAACGCCGCGGCTTCTGCAACGTAATAGGCATCCGTGTTGGCGCCTTGGTCCTGAACCTCAACAGTGATGGAAGCGGTCGGGACGGCAACATGGGCTGTTCGGGTGGACGAGGGGCGCTGGGTAGCGGCGCCCGTTGTGCTCGCCAGCAAGGTCCCGGCGAGGGCCGTCGCCGCCACCGTGACGAGGATGCCCCAACCGGGTCGCCGCAAACGACGCGATCCTTCAGTCGGTTGACGCAGGGACATAAATACTCCCCCTTCTTTTCGTCGGCTCGGGCCATTTCCTGTTTCGAAAACTTTCGAGCCATTATCGTTACGAAACGGCGACAAGGACCATACACTTCCTTCCGCGCGGGATCAAGGAGCCGAGTACTGTCGCGCTGCCGGGTGGCGGTCGATGAGCAGCACTGACGCCCTCGAAAGTTTTCGGTACAATCCTGCATGATGCGAGCTTGCCCTCCATGACCGAAGGTCACAACACCGCGCCCCTGGGGTCCGCGCACGAGGTGCGGGTCACGCCGCAGCGGCGTTCAGCCGACCGCGGGCGTGTCACGATCGCGCAGATCGCCGAGGAGAGCGGCCTCTCGGTGGCGACGGTGTCCAAGGTCCTGAACGGTAGGCCGGACGTGTCGGCGCGCACTCGCACGTTCGTCCAGGACATAGTCGTGAGCCGCGGCTACCGCAAGCGCGCGGCGAGCGTTGACGCGCCTCCAGTGATAGACGTCGTGTTCAGCGACTTCGACAGTCCTTGGGCAATCGAGATCGTGCGCGGCGCGGCGGCAGCCGCGCAGGCAGAAGGTCTCACCGTCGCTCTCACGGCGCTGTCAGAGGCTGGCGAGCGCCGGGTGTGGTTCGACCACATCACCTCGCGTGGCACACGCGGGATTATCCTCCTGCTGTCCCAGTTGACGTCGCGCCAGCACGCCGAGCTCGCCGCCCGACGCCTGCCGTTCGTCTTGATCGACCCCACGGCGGAGCCCGACCCGGATGTGAGCTCGGTCGGCGCCACGAACTGGGCCGGTGGTCTGGCCGCGACCAAACACCTCATCGAGCTCGGCCACGCGCGGATCGGCATCATCAGCGGGCCGCCGGACCTGCTCTGTAGCCGGGCGCGTCTCGACGGGTACCGTGCCGCGCTCGAGACGACGGGGCTGTCGGTCGACGATCAACTCGTGCGCTGGGCGGACTTCCGCGTCAACGGTGGCTACCAGCAGGCCAAGGTGCTCCTCGGGCTGGCGGGGCGACCGACCGCGATCTTCGCCGGCAGCGACCTGTCGGCGCTCGGTGTCCTCCGTGCGGCCCGCGAGGCGCGCCTTCGCGTCCCAGAGGAGCTGAGCGTCGTCGGCTTCGACGACATCCCGCTCAGCCGTTGGACCTCCCCGGCACTGACCACCGTGCATCAGCCGCTGACGGAGATGGCTGCCCTCGCTGTGCGCATCCTGCTCGAGAGCGTCGAGAACGAGGGGCTCAAACGGCGGGTCGAACTGGCCACCGACCTCGTGGTGCGGGAAAGCACGACACCGCCCACGACAGCCTGACGCGGTTCTGCCACAGAGCGTGGCGGCGAGTCGGCCTGTACAGCGTGTGTGAGATCGTCCCGCGCCGTCGCACTCTGGCGGATCCAATCAGCCTTCCAGCGAGTCGTCTGCACGGCGTGCAACTTCTTGCGACGCTCAGGGACGGGTTTGTTGGCTCGAATGTTGGCTCGCGCCGCGTTCAAGTCATCCACCCCGGCTGGCTCGTATCGGTGACTAGCGCGCCAG
>JBEKLG010000165.1:0-3870 GCA_050010315.1 Acidimicrobiales bacterium | reverse complement strand
GCCAAAGGAGTCCGGCCGCGCCTCGGATGGTCTTTCGCGCCTTTCGCCGTTCAGGAGGCGTGCCGCCGTGACCGGAAGTACGCGACGAGCTCTGCCGTCGAGCTGTCCATGATCGACAGGTCCGGCTCCCTGTTCGCCGAGAGCACGGGCGCGAGATCAGACGCCATCACCTTGCCGAGTTCGACTCCCCATTGGTCGAAGGAGTCGATACCCCAGACGACACCCTCGACGAAGACGGCGTGTTCGTAGAGCGCGACCAGTTGTCCGAGAACCGACGCGGTGAGCCTGGGTGCGAGGATCGTCGAGCTCGGGCGGTTCCCCGGCATCACCTTGTGGGGCACCAGCTCCCCTGGGACACCTTCCGCGGCGAGTTCCGCTGCGGTCTTGCCGAAGGCGAGCGCGGCGCTCTGGGCGAAGCAATTCGCCATCAAAAGGTCGTGTCGTTCTCCTGCGGCGCGCGTCGGGGCGGCGAACCCGATGAAGTCCACGGGCACGAGCTTTTGACCCTGGTGGAGCAGCTGGAAAAAGGCGTGCTGTCCGTTCGTCCCGGGCGCGCCCCAGTAGATCTCCCCGGTCTGGATGCCCACGGCGGCACCGTCACGCCCCACCGACTTGCCGTTCGACTCCATCGTCATCTGCTGGAGGTAGGCCGGAAACAGGGCGAGGCGTTGCGAGTATGGGAGGACCGCGTGGGTCTCGGTTGCGAAGAAGTTGTTATACCAAAGGTTCAGCATGCCCTGGACGACCGGCATGTTCTCCGCCAGGGGAGCCGAACAGAAATGCTCGTCCATCGTGCGGAATCCCCGGAGCATCTCGGCGAACCGTTGCCGGCCGATCGCGACCATGAGCGAGAACCCGATCGCCGAGTCGAACGAGTACCGTCCGCCGACCCAGTCCCAGATCTCGAGCATGTTCGCAGGATCGATCCCGAAGGCGGCGACGGCGTCCCTGTTCATCGACACGGCGACGAAATGCCTGGCCACAGCCTCCTCGCCCGCCCCGAGCTGCGAGAGCAGCCAGGTCTTGGCGGCGCGGGCGTTCGTCAACGTCTCGAGCGTTGAGAAGGTCTTCGAGCACACGACGAAGAGGGTTTCGGCGGGATCGAGGTCGTGGGTCTTGTCCCATAAGTCGACGGGGTCGACGTTCGACACGAACCGGCACGTGATCCCGGCGTCGGTGTCGTCTCGCAGCGCCTCATAGGCCATCGCCGGTCCGAGGTCCGAGCCGCCGATCCCGATGTTCACGACCGACCGGATCGGCCGGCCCGTCGCGCCTTTCCAGGCGCCGGAGCGGATCCTGTCGGAGATCTCCCCCATCCGCGCGAGGACCCGCTGGACGTCGGCGACGACGTCCTGCCCGTCGACGCGCAGGTCGGCTCCCGCCGGCATGCGGAGGGCCACGTGCAGGACGGCGCGATCCTCGGTCGTGTTGATGTGCTCGCCGGAGAACATCGCTTCGCGCCACCTCTCGACACCGACGGCACGGGCGAGAGCGATCAACGCATCAAGGGTCTCCCTGCTCACTCGGTGCTTGGAGTAGTCGAGGTGGAGATCACCGGCCTCGATCGTCATGCGACGGCCACGATCGGGATCCGCCGTGAAGAACTCTCGCAAATGCGTGTCGCGGTCCTTGCGGTATCGCTCGCTGAGTTTCTGCCACTCGGCGGTCCGCCTCGGCTCGACCGTCGCGCTCACCGTTCCTTCTCCCTGTGGCCACCGAAGGCGCTGCGCTGCGCCGACTGGACCTTGTCGGCGAAGACCGCCGCTCCCTGGGTACCGAAGCGGGCGTAGAGCGCCGCGGTGATCAGCGGCGCCGGGACCCCTTCGTCGATGGCCGCGAGGCTCGTCCATCGCCCCTCCCCGGAGTCCGAGACCCGTCCGGCGAACTTGGCGAGGTCCGGGTCGGCCCAGAGCGCCTCCGCGGTGAGATCGAGCAGCCACGAGGCGACCACGCTCCCGCGGCGCCACACCTCCGCCACATCGGCGAGGTCGAGGTGGAACCGGTAGTACTCCGGGTCCTGTAAGGGCGCGGTCTCGGCGTCCGAAGTCCGCGCCGCGTTGCCCGCATCCGCGTTCTTGAGGATGTTCAGCCCCTCGCCGTAGGCGGCCATCAGCGCGTACTCGATGCCGTTGTGCACCATCTTCACGAAGTGCCCCGCGCCGTTCGGCCCGCAATGCAGCCAACCCTGTTCGGCCGGGCTTGGCTCCCCGGTCCGGCCCGGCGTTCGGGAAGCGGCAGCGACACCCGGAGCAAGCGAGCGAAAGATCGGGGCGAAACGCGCGACGACGTCGCTCTCTCCGCCGATCATCAGGCAGTAGCCGCGCTCGAACCCCCAGACGCCGCCGCTCGTCCCGACGTCGACGTAGTGCACGCCGGCGCTGGCGAGCGTCTCGGCGCGGTCAATGTCGTCCCGGTAGTAGGAATTGCCGCCGTCGATCAGCGTGTCGTCGGCTGTGACGAGCCGACTGAGCACCTCCACGGTCGAGCCGGTCGCGGCCGCGGGCACCATCATCCAGATCCCCCGGGGCCGGGAGAGCTTCGTCACCAGATCCCCGAGTGACGACGACGCCACCGCCCCATCCCGCGCGAGCGACGTCACAGCGGCAGCATCGACGTCATAGACGACACATTCGTGGCCGTCCTTGCGGAGACGCCGCACGATGTTCGACCCCATGCGCCCCAGACCGACCATGCCCAGTTGCATGATGACCCTCCCTGTCTTTTCGAATCGCGCCAGCGCGGCGTCAGATTCGCGCCAACCTGACCAGCAAGTACGAAGTCCGATCGGCGGTCTCAGATATGAACTTCCCAAGCCCTTTCCGGTTCCCGAGCTGTGCGGGCCGGCGGCATTAGTACGTGAATCAGTCGAGACCCCGAACCTCGCAGCCGTGCGCCACGAGCGACTCCCCCAGCGTGCTGCCCCGAAGCCAGCAGCTCCTGTGACCAGCGCCTTCGTCCGGCATCCCTGTCCGCTCGGCAGCGCGAATACTAGAACCATGACGTCGGCCGGTCGGGCGACACGCAGGCCCCCCGCCGTGGGCTTCAGCTAGTCTCGTCGGCCGGAAGCACCCAGCCGACGTGCGCGTTCACATCTGCTCCGGGTAATCCTGCCAGGGGGACTTCGCCCTCGGTCCGGCGGTCGGATGCGTCATGCCGAGCCCAGATGGAATCAGTCGCACCAAAAGGACCGGGGGTAGACAGCTACCGAGGTCGAAGTGACTTCTCATGCGTCGGACGGAACTGAAAGCGGCAACGGTCCGTTCCTGCTCGGCAGAACGGCACACAGACCGCGTCACCTCGGAGGCTCTCTCTCCAACCCACCGGAGACCGCGCAGCGTGTTCTCTGTGCCGTAGCCGCACTCGGCCTGCTCATCCTGGCCCAGGTCAACTTCGGCGTCGCCGTGAGTTCGCCCTGGAGGGCGCAAATCTCACCGCTCGGCTTCGCGCTCGCGCTCGGTCTCGTCGTCGCCGCCTGCAGCGCCAGGTCGGTTCGCGCCCTCAATTGGGTGACGCTCGCAGTGCTCCTTACCGCCGTGGCGCTCACCTCCACAGAGGCTGCCGCATACCTCCTCGCCCGCCATGGGTTCAGCACAGACGAGGGTGCGTTCGTCCAGTACGGCACGCGACTTCTCCTCCACGGCTCAAACCCGTTCACCCACTCGATGGCGCCAGGACTGCAGCTGTACGGCCCGTCACCCGTTCCCACGGCACTTGCAAACGGATCGATCTCCACCGTCTATGACTACCCCGCGTTGCCGCTGTTCCTCACCGTGCCCTTCTACTGGCTCACGAACGGCGTCGAGTCCGTCTCGGTCGCGGCCGTGTTCTTCCAGTGCGCCGCTGCCGCCGTCCTGTTCGTAATGCTCCCAG
>JBEKLG010000164.1:0-3915 GCA_050010315.1 Acidimicrobiales bacterium | reverse complement strand
AGAAGGCCGGGGAGAACCACACCTCGAATCCGAGTCCGAGCGCGATCTCGGCGACAGCCGTGATCCGTCCCACGTCACTGCCCCCGATGCGCACGGCGTTGGCGTGCAGGTCGTCCCGGATGATCTCAAGCTCGCGCCGCACCAAGGACAAGTCGAGTGCCTTCCGACGTGTCGAGATGGCATATCCAGGGCCCCGGAACAGGGTGCCCGTGTCGTAGTGAACTCCCTGGTGCTGCATGTCGCCAGAATCCTCGCGCCCAGCCGCGTAAGACGTGCGGATCACCTCGTAGGGCCCCATCGGCATGGTCTTACGCGGAGTGCTTGGCCTCGAGCACAGTCGTCCGCGGTCAACTTGCCCTCAATACTCGTCAGGCGGCTTCCGTCGACTGGCGCCACGCGATAGTCCGGACACCGAGCTTATGCGGCCAGCGAACAGCAAATACCCGTCGATCCGCGCTCCTCACTGCTCCGAGCGAGGCGATGTTCACTCTGGGATCGAATGAGCCGTACTCTCGTGGGTCTTGATTTGACCACGGAGGTTGGTCATGGATGCCTACGGAACTGCCCGGCTCGCTGCCAAGGACGCCGAGTCGGCCATCGACCAGGATGTCCAGCCAAGACAGGCCGGACCCGGACAGCCATAGGGAACGGCCACGGACCGGCAGACTGGGATGCGGCAATCTGATCAGAGGCCGTCCTTTTGGGCTCAGGTCGATACCATCGGGTATGGTCGGCGATTCCAAGCTCGGGCTGAAGACCGACGAGGCATCGCGGCGAATCCCCTCTGATTCGAAGAGCCCACCCGCCCTCGTTGTCGATCGGCTGACCAAGTGCTTTGGTGAGCGGATCGCATTCTCCGACGTGTCATTCGAAGTCGCTCATGGGGAGGTCTTCGGATTCCTGGGTCCCAACGGAGCAGGCAAGACCACCACCGTTCGCGCTCTCGGCACACTTATCGCCCCGACCTCGGGAACTGCCACCGTGGCGGGGATCCCGCTCAGCCCCGAGAACGGGATGGAGATTCGCCGACGCGTCTCAATCATGCCCGAGACTCCGGGGCTCTATCTGCGGCTGACCGTGACCGAGAACCTGGAGTACTTCGCCGGCCTCTACGGCTTGCGTCAGCCCGGGGCGCGGATCATTGATGCCCTCGAGGCCGTCAACCTTGGCGATCGAGCGGGAGATCTCTGCGGCGGGCTCTCCAAGGGGCTCCGCCAGCGGGTGGCGCTGGCACGCACGTTGCTGAGCGACCCGGTCATCATGTTCCTCGACGAGCCGACATCGGGCCTGGACCCGGTGGCTGCACGCGAGGTCCACGAACTGATTAGCGACCTCCGGCAGAAGGGGGTGACCATCTTCCTCACCACCCACCGGCTCGAGGAAGCCGAGGAACTCTGCGACCGAGTGGCCATCTTGGACACGACGCTACGAACCGTCGGCCGGCCCGCAGAGCTACGGGCACAACTCTTCAAGAGCGCGCTGGTCGTCAGGACCCTCGTGCCACTGAGCGACCCTGACCAGGTGTTCAACGACATCGTGACGGTCGAGGGTTGGACATCCGATGACCCGGGCTCGTACGTACTCTCTGTGTCCGATCTTAGACTTGCCGCACCCGAGGTGACCCGGTGCCTCGTCAGAGCCGGTGCCGACGTTCTTTCCATAAGCGAAGCTCAGCACTCACTCGAAGACGTGTACCTCGAGCTGATCGACGACGATGTCGAGGCCCACAGACGATGACGGGCCTCGATACCGCACGCGTCCGCGCTGTCATGGGCAAGGAGATGCGGGACTACCGGCGCAAACGGTCGATCGTCGTGACCATGGCGATCCTCCCGTTCCTCTTCCTCATTGAGCCCGTCGTCACCATCTTCCTCGTCCCGACGACGACGGCGATCTCCGGCCCGGACACCTACGTCATCCTTCCGCTTCTCTACCTGCTCCTGATCCCCAGCGTCATGCCCAGCACCCTGGCGGCGTACTCGGTTGTCGGCGAGCGCGAGCAAGGGACGTTGGAGCCATTGCTCACCACGCCAATCAGCCAGCAGGAGTTCATCCTGGGCAAGGCAGCGGCTGTCATGATCCCGACGATGATGCTCTCCTACACCGTGTTCGGGCTGTTCCTCGCCGCCGTGGCGCTGTTTGCCAAATCGGTCGTCGCCTCGGCCGTGTTCTACCAAGTCCCGGTGCTACTCGCCCTGTTCCTCCTGACGCCGCTGCTAGCGGGCTGGGCCATCGTCGTCGGGATGGCGGTGTCGGTCAGGGCGAGCGAGGTCCGTGTCGCCCAACAACTGAGCATGCTGGCGAGCCTCCCGCCGGTGGGACTGATCCTCCTGCTGGCCGTGGGCGTGATCCATCCGACGTTCGCGGTGGCATTCATCTTTGCCGTCGTCCTACTGGCGATCGACGTGCGGGCGTTACGCATCGTTTCGAAGATGCTGGATAGAGAACGCCTCGTGACGGGTTCCAGGGCTGCCAGATCTTGAGTCGAAGACTCAGGCTGGTCGTTTGTTTTGCGTACTCGATGTCCCGATTTTTCACACCATCGATCGGTCAACGCCGCCCGTAGCGTTGGGACTGCGACGCACAGAATGTTCGGCCGAGACCCTCACGGACGACAAATCGGCCGCGCCAGTTTTGGCGATTTGCGTCCGCGGAACTGCCCCAGAATGTGCAGTCACAACGACGTACTACGAGTCATCAGGGTGCCGTCGGGAAGCGGCGCCGGGACGAGGAAGAACCGTCTGCTACGAGGATTGACACGGCCCGCTCCTTCAGACATGCCGTACTGCCGCACCTACCCGGCGATCTGGGTCACCTCTCGCAAGATTCAAGGCTGCACGTTTTGGGACGCGCGTTCGGTGTGGCCCATTGACGATCCGACCGCACACCGACCCGTCTGACCGAGAATGCTCGGAGGCGTTGCGGCCCGGTCGTCGCGCCGACCCAGACGGGACGTTATGTCGCTCGAGCGAGACGGAGGTTCGCAACGGCGGGACCACGGCGCGAATGTGCGACTCGCGATGAGGTCCTGGCCGGAGTGATCTCCGGTTGGTGCCGACATGAGGTTTCGGCGACCGATCGCAAGGCTTGACGCTCTCGAATGGTGCTGGTGGCCGGTGAGCTGCGCAGCGGATTCACGGTCTCCCTAGCTATCGACAGACCAGAAAACTAAGTTTCCGCCAGGCGCGGTCCCGACCAGCGACGGAGCACCCCGGCGTGCGAGTTGAGATGCAGGCGCCACGTTCCTCCGAATCTCCGGTCGGTCGACGCCTCTCTGACTGGCTGAGAGCAAGGGGGAGGCATCATGGGCTTGAGGACCTTGTATCGCGTACTTCTGATCGCTGGTGGTGGAGCAGTGCTGGCTGCGATGGTGGCGGTCATGCCGGCTACGGCGACCGCGGGAGGCTTGCGGCTCACGGTCAGTCCCAGGGTCTCGGCGGCTGACACCCCCCTCACCATCCGGGTCAGTGGGGCGCAGCCTGGCGCGAAAGTCACGCTCACGGTCAGCTCGGTCGACGCCGCCGGCATCAAGTGGTCCTCGATCTCTACCTACACGGCCACCTCCGCTGGCACTGTGGACCCGGCGACGTCGCCAGAGAACGGCGTGGTCGTCGCGCCCCCCCCTTACGAACCCACGGACTTCGTCGGGACCGACCCTACGGGCCCCGTTGACTTCATGGCGGCTCCCCTCCTGTCTTCGAAGCTCGCCCCGATCTGGCCGTTTGGCCTGATGAGCCCTTATGGGGCCCCACCGTCGTGGTACTGGTGGGCCAAGTGTTCGCGCAGCCTTCAGGGCCAGCACGGTTGCACGTGGTCGAAGCCTCTCGGCTTCACCTTCAGGGCCAGGAGCGGCAAGGCCCATGCCTCGGTCACTGTGCAGCGCGGCCCTGCCCTCCCGGTCGCGGCGAGCTTCGA
>JBEKLG010000163.1:0-3977 GCA_050010315.1 Acidimicrobiales bacterium | reverse complement strand
TCAGCGTGCGGGTGCTCGATGTGCACACCGTGAAGCCGATCGATACGGAGGCAGTGGTCGCGGCCGCGAAGGAGACCGGGCACGTTGTCACTGTCGAGGACCATCTGACGACCGGGGGCCTTGGCAGTGCAGTCGCCGAGGTGCTGGCCGAGTCAGGGACGTCGTGCCGGTTCAAGCGGCTCGGAATCCCTGATACCTTCCCGATAATCGGTGAACCGCACGAGCTCTTCCACTACTACGGCTACGACGCTGAGGGCATCTCCGACACGGTTAAGCAGATCCTGAAATAGAGCACTTGCTACGTATGTGAGGCAGTTTTCGGCAAAGTGGTACTCGACAAGCGGCTCAGCCGAAAAAGGCGAGACAACAAGGAGTCGACGACCCATGAGGGCATCAGTTACGGCAGAGGGACATGAGCTGAGGGTCACCGACGTCGAGGAGCCGCTCGGCGGCGAGCGCCAGCTGCTCCTGCACGTCGACTTCGCCGGCATTTGTGGCAGTGACCTACACTTTTTGGATATCCTGCTGCCCAGCGTGGTCCTCGGTCACGAGTTCACCGGCACGGTCGAGGCAATCGGCCCGGGCGTCGAGGGCTTTGCGATCGGAGACCGCATTTGTGCCGTCCCGTCCCGGTCCTTGGCTGTGACCACTGCGTTTTCTGTCTTTCGGGCGACCCCAACCACTGCGCGAGCGCGCGGGTCATAGGTAATGAAGCCCGTGGGGCGTTTGCGGAGTATGTCGTCGTAAGCACGCTGCATTCCGTCCGGGTGCCCGACAACGTCGACAGCGATCTCGCGGCGCTCGCTGAGCCGTTAGCGATCGGCCTGAAGTTGGTTAACCACGCAAATGTACAGCCTGGAACGACTTCTCGTGATGGGTGCCGGGCCAATCGGCCTGGCGGTGGTCCTCTGGGCCAGGCAATACGCGGTTGGCGATATCATGGTCAGCGATCCTGTGGGCTCACGGCGGTTGCTAGCGATTCGGTTGGGCGCGACGGCCGTAGTCGATCCGACGGCGGAAAGCCTGACCGAGGCTTGTGCCCGCGAACTCGGCGGCTCAGCCGAGGTGGTCATCGAGTGCGTTGGCCGACCGGGCGTCTTGCAGGCTGCCGTCGAGGTTATCGCGCCGTACGGGCGCCTCGTTCTGGTCGGCCTGCACTTCGAGTCGGAGACTATGGCACTTTTCCAGCTTCTCTCGAAGGACATTACGATCAAATGTCGTTACGATCAAATGTCGCAACTTTACTGTCAAGCGGGACTTCAAGCACACCTTGCACCTGCTCGGACAGGGACGGCTCGATCCGCGGCCGCTGATCACGCACAGCTTGAGCCTCGACGAACTCCCAGACACCGTGCGTGCTGTGCGAACGCCCAACGAGTTCGGCAAGGTGCTCATCTCGCTGTCGCAGAGCTCGCTCACATTGCCCGGCGGAGGGGGAACACGCAGCCGTGAACCCGTGGGAGGCGGTAGAGCGGGTACATGTCGACCGTGAGAGGAGGCAACGCCACTGCCGACGAGGCCCACGAAGTCTGCCCAGGTGTCAATGTGTCAAGCGAAAGGGGTTCACCGTGACGGTTAGGAACAAACTCGGAGCCCAGGCTTTACTCTGGACGTGCGGGACGAGCTCGGAAGAACTGCGCGAAGTGATAATACGGGCCGCAGCGATTGGCTATGAAATACTAGAATTAGTGTTCCCAGATCCTGATGCCATTGACGTTAACGCAGTGCGCGTGTTTCTTCAGGATGCCGGTATTGGGGTAACTGGTGCAACAGCGCTGGCACCGTCGTCGGACATCAGCAGCGAGGACTCGACCATCTCCGCTAGGGGCGAAGAGATTCTGCGAAAGGCGGTCCGGGCTGTGGCTGAGCTCGGTGGTACCCAGCTGTGCGGAATGCTGTGTAGCGCACTCCATAAGTATTCATCACCTGCAACGGAGACCGGACGGGCCAACTCGGTAGCGGCGCTTCGCCGCGTCGCGGACTACGCGGACGGTTTCGGAATTTCATTGTGCTCCGAAATTGTAAACCGTTACGAAACCAACCTTGTAAATACTACGGAACAGGGCCTCGCTCTTCTGAAAGATATTGCCCGACCAAATGTCAAGTTACATTTAGATACCTACCACATGAACATTGAAGAGAGTTCAATGGAGGGTGCTGTCCTCATGGCGGGTGACCGACTTGGATACGTGCATGTAGGTGAGAGTAACCGCGGTTACCTGGGCTCCGGTAATGTCGATTTTGCCTCGTTCTTGCGAACGCTGCTGCTGGGGGGTTACACGGGCCCGATCGTGTTCGAGTCATTTTCATCCGCGGTCTTGGAGCCCAGTGTGTCCAGTCAGCTATGCGTGTGGCGCAACGTGTGGGATAACTCCGACGATCTAGCGGCACATGCCTACGCGTACCTGACCACGGCGGTGGAGTCCGCGGAGCGCGGGTTGAGAGGTTACAGATGGGCTGGTAGCCAGCCGCTCGGCGGGAAGAGAGACTTGCCAGGCCCGGGTGGCAAGCAGTGACCTGCCCGTATCTAAGGGCACTCCGCGGTGGGTATACCGCGCTAAGGCAGGGGGACGTCCCATGAGTTGGTGTAAATCGCGCAGAGGATCCACCACCTAGTGGACCACCGGAGTGAATCTCGACGTGTCCCCGAAAAAGACACGACAAGGAGATCACACCGGTGGCCCTACAAGAGTTTGATCCCTACGAACTGCTCGACGCGCTCCGCGCCGGAGGCGACGTCGATCTGATCCGCCAAAGCGTCGAAGCGGCGCTGCAAGCGCTGATAGAAGCCGAGGTGACGGCCGTGATCGGCGCCGGCCCCCACGAACGCACAGAGGAGCGTCAGAACTACCGCAACGGGCACCGCCCGAGGTTGCTGTCAACCAAGGCCGGCGACCTGGAGCTCTCGATCCCCAAGCTCCGCTCGGGCTCCTTCTTCCCCCAAATCCTCGAGCGCCGGCGCAGGATCGACCGGGCGCTGTTCGCGGTCGTGATGGAGGCCTACGTCCACGGCGTCTCGACGCGCAAGGTCGACGACCTGGTGCGAGCACTCGGGGTCGGCTCCGGGATCTCCCGCTCCGAGGTGTCGCGGATCTGTGCCGAGCTCGACCAGGAGATGGAGGGCTTCCGGACCCGCCGGGTGGACCACGTCGCCTTCCCTTACCTGTTCTGCGACGCCACCTACGTGAAAGGCCGTGTTCGTGGCCGTGTCGTCTCGAGAGCCGTCGTCGTCGTCACCGGTGTGACCGCAGACGGCAACCGCGAGGTGCTCGGCTGTGACGTCGGGGACTCCGAGGACGGAGCGTTTTGGACGGCGTTTTTGCGCAGCCTGCGCCAGCGGGGACTGTCGGGTGTCCGCCTCGCCGTCTCCGACCACCACCTCGGGCTCAAAGAGGCGATCGAGAAGGTCTTCGTCGGGGCGGCCTGGCAGCGCTGCCGGGTGCACTTCATGCGCAACGCCCTGGCGGGGGTGCAAAAACAGAAGGTCCAGATGGTCGCGGCGGCGATCAAGACGATCTTCGCCCAGCCCGACCGGGCCCACATCCACCGCCAGCTCGACGAGGTCGCCGACACGCTGCGGCCGGGCTTCCCGGAGGTGGCGAAGCTCCTCGAGGAGGCCAGGGCCGACCTGCTCGCCTTCTCCTCCTTCCCGATGGCGCACTGGACCAAGATCTGGTCGACGAACCCTTTGGAGCGCGTCAACGCCGAGATCAAGCGACGCACGAACGTCGTGGGCATCTTCCCCAACGACGCCTCGGTGATGCGACTCGTGACCGCCGTGCTCGTCGAACAGCACGACGAGTGGGAGGTGGCGGAACGCCGTTACCTCTCAGAAGAGTCCATGGGCCTCATCGACCAACCCGTTCCCGACGAGCTCGGTGGAGAGGGGGTGTCCCTGGCGATCATGGCCTGACAGACTGCACGCGTCGAGAGCCACTCCGACTCGGCTGATTTACACCATCACGCGGGACGCAATC
>JBEKLG010000162.1:0-4024 GCA_050010315.1 Acidimicrobiales bacterium | reverse complement strand
CAGGTGACGCCGTGGCCGGCAAGGACGCGGCAGGAAGATGCCCGTGGCACCGCAGTCGCGGCCGGGGCCGCCGCAACGCCAGCCACGGCGGCGGCGCCGATCGCCGCCACGGCGAGGAGCCTGACGGTCACGGTGGAAACCGCGACCGGAGCCGATCCGCGGCCGCGCAGATCCCGGGGACGGGGCGTGCTCGGCGCATCCTCGGCAGACGACCGCCTGCTGTGTGGCCACTTTCCGTGTTCGGGCGACACGAAGTACCGTGTCATGGAACCAATGATCTGCCCTGGAAAGAGTGGGTCATAGACCCGTTTGACCCCCTTGCGATGGCGCCTTTGCGTCAGCAACCAGGCAGATTGGGGAACGCGGACAACCACGGAAAGTGATGTCCGGTCGGCGACGCCGCCGGCGAGGCGCCGCCGTCCGCCCCTCTGTGCAGCCTGCCGCATCCCACGGCCGACCGAGAGACTCGACGGCCGCGGCGCGAGCCTCAAGGGCACGGCCAGGGGGGCCGTCCCGCTGGACCCCCGAGGATTCGCGGCACGGGAATCGGCGCGGTGAGCGCAGCGCGGCCGCGCCGCTGCCAGCGTCTTCCCGGCTGCGCCGAGGCCGGTTCGCCCCGCTCGTCCAAGGACCGGTGCCGTATCGCCGACGACCGACGAAATGCGGGACGATGAGGCCGTGAGCGCCAAGGGGAAACGGCCCCTGCGTTCGTCGGACCGTCGGCTGCGCCCCTCCGGCAGCGCCGCGTCTCCCCGAGGACGGGGCTTCGTTCACCTCGTGGCCCTCATCGCGGCGCTCCCCGCCAGCGCGCTCCTCGTCTGGCGAGACGGTTTCGGACGCGGTGTGGGGCTCTACGCGCTTGCGCTCGTCGGCCTGTACGCGGCGAGTGTCAGCTATCACCTGCTTGCGTCGTCGCCCGCCTCCCGCCGACGCTGGCGACAGGTCGACTACGCGATGATCTACGTCTTCATCTCGGCATGTGTCACGCCGTACTGCCTATTGGCGATTCCCGGTCTGCTCGGGGAAGTCGTCCTCGGGATCAGCTGGTCCTCGGCGGCTGCCGCCGTGTCGATCGTCGCGGTCCGGTTCGAGGCGACACGTCGTTCCATGTCCTGGGCGTACCTGCTTCTCGGATGGCTTCCCGCCGTCACCCTGCCTGAGGCGGTCGGTCATCTGAGCACGCTCCAGCTCTTCCTGCTCGGCTCGATGGGGCTCCTGTACACCGCCGGCGCCGCGGTTCTCGCGACGAGGTGGCCCGACCCCGTCCCCGAGGTGTTCGGTTACCACGAGGTCTGGCACTCCATGGTCGTCGTCGCGAGCGCCTGCTACTTCGTCGTCGTCTGGTCCCTCGCAGCCCCTCACTAGTGGCAAGCCGACACTCCGGCACGGCCTCGCTTACCGCCGCGCAAGACCGGCGGCCCGGGTTCGCCTCACCCAGCCGCCGAGGCGCGACCGTGCCCTTCGGGGCCGAGGGGCATCGGGCCGCGCCGTCTGGGCTGGCGGGGTGCCCTTCGGACAGCCGGGGAGGACCAGCTGCGGTGCACACCAAGGGCCGACGGTCGTCGGCGGCGGACGAGCGCGACGGGTTCCCACGCTGCCGACCAGAGCCCCCACCTCGGGCGAGCGCGCCGAGACGGCGCCCGTCGAGGGCTCGCCCGATCCCAGCTTCGCGACTCCTAGGATCGCGGGGTATGGGAGATCGGCGTCACGACGCTTCGAGGCTCGCGGGGCGTGGCGGGGTCACCGTCGCGGTCGCGCTGTTGCTCGCCGCCTGCTCGACGACGGCAGCGTCGACATCGGGTTCGGACGCGCATTCGACCGGCAATGCCTCAGCGGTGAGCGGTGCCGCCGGCGGCGGCGTTACGACGACGATCCCACGATCTTCAGGGCTGCTCCTCGCACCTCGTGACGTCAACTCGATCGTCGCTTCGGACACGGCGACGAACAACCGGGCGAACGCGCTGCTCTCGATCCCGCTCCAGGACAGCCACGAGACGTGCCTGCAGGAGGTTCTCGACGACGCGACCTATCGCGGCGACCAGGCAGCCGGTTCCAACACGCTCGGCGGGTCTTTCGACCAACTGCCGAGCCGCGCCTTCGTTCCCCGAGAAACCCACTACCCGGCCTACTTCAGCGTGCTCGCCGAAGACCGATCCTCCGCCGAGCCGACGACGGACAACCTTCTCACCTACGTGAAGACGTCGGCTTCGACGCGCTGGAAGCTCGCCTCGAGCAGCGAAATCCTCGGTCCGACGGCCATGGGAGTCCCGGTGCCGCCTGCAGCGACTGAGGCCGGGGGCTACGTCACGCGTCTCGACCCTGCCGCGACCGACGGCTTGGAGGTCGCGCCGCACCAGGTCGCCGCACGGGTGGCCGCGGCGTTCAGCTCGGAAGCCGCTAGCGGCAAGCTGCCGGCGGGGATCACCGCGCAGTTCGGGCCGAAAGACGCGGCCGACCCGCATTCGATCGCCAGCCCCTTTGCCGGCACGGGCACCGTGACAACCGAGTTCACGGCGACGGCACCGGCCGAGGCTTCCGCCGGCGGGTCATCGCCGGACTGCCCGTATCCCGCCTTCCGCCTTGCCGACGGCGGCGCGCTGGTCACCTTTGCGGTTTTCGCCCGGACGGTCGTGCACTTCTCTCCGGGAACCGCCTTCACGCAACCTCCTGATCGGAGCGCTCTCGGAGTGCTCCTCCCGCCGGGCACCTACTCGTCGCTCACGATGGTTTCCGGCGACATGGCCGTCGCCATCGTCCCGCCTGCGGGGTCGACATCCCCGATCGACGTGATTGGCCAGGCACGCGAGGGCCTGAGCGAAACCGGTTTGCCGGCATCTGGCGTGCCGAACACCTCGGGCGGACCCGCCGACGCCTCCTCGATCGCCAAGGAAGTCGACCCAAGGCTCGTCGATGTCAACACCACGTTGAACTACGAGAACGAGGAAGCGGCCGGAACCGGCATGGTGCTCACCCCAAACGGCGAGGTACTCACGAACAACCACGTCATCGAGGAAGCGACCTCGATCACCGTGACCGACGTGGGCAACGGGCGAACCTACAAGGCGAAGGTCCTGGGCTACGACCGCACGAGCGACGTCGCGGTGCTGCAGCTCGAGGGGGCTGCAGGTCTTCCGACGATCAGCCCTGGGAATTCGTCGCGCGTCCATACCGGCGAGGCGGTTGTGGGAATCGGCAACGCTGCCGGAAAAGGCGGCACACCGAGCTACGCGGGCGGTTCCGTGATTGGGCTCGGCCAGTCCATCACTGCGAGCGACTCGGGTGACGGAACATCGGAGCAACTTACCGACCTCATCGAGACGAACGCCGACATCCAGCCGGGTGACTCCGGGGGCCCGCTCGTCACGAGCAACCGGAAGGTCATCGGGATGGACACCGCAGCTTCCTCCAGCTTCGAGTTCCAATCTGCCGGTTCGCTGGCGAACGAGAGCTTTGCCATCCCGATCAACAAGGCGATAGCCATTGCGGGCCAAATCGAGTCGGCGAAAAGCTCTGCCGCGGTGCACATCGGCGCGACTGCTTTCCTCGGGGTGGACGTGGAGTCACCTGGGGCGATCAGATTCAACTGGCTCGGAGGCTTCGGAGCGACAGGCCAGGGTTCGACGACTTCGGGTGCCGAGGTCGTCGAGGTCATCGACGGTTCGCCGGCGGCGCGTGCCGGGCTCAGCGAAGGAGACACGATCACCTCACTCGACGGCGAGAACGTGACGTCGCCAAACGCACTCACGAGGATTGTCTTGAAAGAAAAGCCTGGCACGCGGACAAAGCTCGTGTACGTGGACTCAAACGGCGAACGTCACACCGTCACGGTGCAGCTTGCGTCTGGACCACCGCAATAGAAACCGGAAAGCCGCACGCGAGTCTCGAACCAGGAAGCGCCATCGCGAGCGATCGGGTGTGGCAGTGACGGTCGCAGAAGCAGAAGACCTCTGCAGTTTCCTCGGCATCTCCAACGCCATGTCGGGGATACGTCAAATGAGAACGACGACGACTGAACGGGAAGGCG
>JBEKLG010000161.1:0-4094 GCA_050010315.1 Acidimicrobiales bacterium | reverse complement strand
GCGAACACGGCCGCGGCGGCGACCCCTACCCCGAGAGCCGTTCGCCGCCAGACTGCCGGATCTCCCATGCGCTCTTTGCTCCTCGTCGATTCCGGGCTCGTTGCTAGCAGACCGCGCCGAGGCTCGGAGCGGTTCCCGGGCTGCGCGCCGGGCGAGCCTCAGGCGAGCGCCGCCTCGCCGGGGCAAAGCGGTGCCGTCAGATCCGTCGAACCCATGAGGTAGGCGTCGACCGCCGCCGCGGCGGACCTGCCCTCGGCGACCGCCCACACGACCAGGCTCTGGCCCCGGGCCGCATCGCCGCAGGCGAAGACGCCGTCGACGTTCGTCATGAACTTCGAGTCGACGGCGACGTTCCCTCGCCCGTCGAGCACCAGCCCAAGATCAGCGACGACGCCCAGTCGCTCTGGACCCGAGAATCCGAGCGCCAGCAGTACGAGGTCGGCCGCGATCTCTTCGCGCATGCCCTCGACGACCTCGAAGCGACCGTCGACCGGCCGAACGGAGTCGACCACGAGACCCGCCACGCCCCCGCGGCCGTCGTCGAGGAACGACGACGTCGCGAGCGAGTAACGGCGCTCCCCGCCCTCTTCATGGGCGGCTGCGAGGTGCAAGGTGCGCGGCCAGGTCGGCCAGGGATTGTCCGGCGCCCGCACTCCGGGCGGCTCGGGGAGGATCTCCAACTGGCACACCGAGGCCGCGCCTTGGCGGTGCGCCGTCCCCAGACAGTCGGCCCCGGTGTCGCCACCGCCGAGGATGACGACGCGCCTGCCGGCGGCGTCGATCGGCGCACGTTCGGCGGCGCCCTCGCAAACGAGATTCGCGCTCTTGAGGTAGTCCATCGCAAAGTGGATCCCGGCGAGCTGCCGTCCCGGTACGGCCAGGTCACGTGGCCGAGTCGAGCCGACGGCGAGCACGATCGCGTCGACCTCGGCGCGCAGTTCGGCGGCGGGGATGACCCTCGCGTCCGGCGCGGCCGCCCCGGGGACCTCGTCCGCCGCTCCCTCGCCGATCGCCGTCCGCACCACAAAGCGCGTCCCCTCGGCCGACATCTGCTGCAGCCGGCGGTCGATCACCGCCTTCTCCAGCTTGAACTCCGGCACCCCGTAGCGGATCAGGCCGCCGATACGTTCGGCCCGCTCGTAGACACTGACCTCGTGGCCCGCCCGGGTGAGCTGCTGGGCGGCGGCCAGTCCTGCGGGACCCGACCCGACGACCGCGACCCGCCTCGCCGTCGCCGGCGAGATCGTCTGCGGCTTCAGTTCCGCAGCCGCCCACTCGGCGATCTCGAACTCGACCTGCTTGATCGCAACGGGATCGGCGTTGATAGAGAGCACGCACGCACCCTCGCAGGGAGCCGGGCACAGCCGGCCGGTGAACTCGGGGAAGTTGTTCGTCGCGTGCAGGCGGTCGGCGGCCTGTGCCCAGTCGTTCCGGTGGACGAGGTCGTTCCACTCCGGGATCAGGTTGCCGAGCGGACAACCTTGATGGCAGAAGGGAATCCCGCAGTCCATGCAGCGCGCCGCCTGGACGTGCAGATGCTCAGCGGGAAACGGCTCGTACACCTCGCGCCAGTCGCGGATTCGCACTTCGACCGAGCGCCGCGAGGGTTCCTCGCGCGCGAACTTCAAGAACCCGCGGGGATCAGCCATGGGCCGCCGCCATCACCGCGTCGTCGACCGATTCGCCGCGCTCCACCGCCTGGCGTGTCGCCTCGCGCACCCGGCGGTAGTCGAGCGGCATGACCTTCTTGAACTCGCCGAAGGCCGCTGGCATCCGGTCCAGGATCCGCGCGGCCAACTTCGAGCCGGTGAGCGCCCGGTGGCGCTCGATCACCGAGCGCAGGAACTCCCGGTCCTCGTCGTCGAGCGGGTCGAGGTCGACCATCTGCCGGTTGAGGCGCCGCTCCAGGAGGTCCTTTGGGTCGTAAACGTAGGCGATGCCGCCCGACATCCCCGCCGCGAAGTTGCGACCGGTCGGACCGAGCACGACGACTCGGCCGCCCGTCATGTACTCACAGCCGTGGTCGCCGATGCCCTCGACGACCGCCGTCGCGCCGGAATTCCGCACGCAGAAACGCTCGCCGACCTGTCCAGAGACGAACAGCTCCCCGCCGGTCGCCCCGTAGGCGCAGACGTTGCCGGCGATGATGTTCTCCTCGGCGACAAAACCGGCGCCGACGGGCGGGCGGACGACGACCGTGCCGCCGGAAAGACCTTTGGCCAGGTAGTCGTTCGTGTCCCCGTAGAGGATGATCTCGACGCCTGCCGGGATGAACGCGCCGAAACTCTGACCGCCCGAACCAGAAAGGGTGATCTCGATCGTGCCCGGCGCCAAGCCCTTGCCGCCGAAAAGGCGGGTCACCTCGGCACCGAGCATCGTGCCGACGGTGCGGTGCACGTTCCGGACGTCAAGCGAGATCTTGACCGGCTGACCGGACTCGAGGGCCGGCCGCGCCAGTTCGATCAGCTGATTGTCGAGCGCGCGCTCGAGGCCGTGATCCTGGGGGCGCACCTGGTGGAGCTCGGTCGAACCGAGGTACGGCTCGACCCGGCAGAGCAGCGGTCGGACGTCCAGCCCGGCCGCTTTCCAGTGTTTGACCGCCGACTCGACGTCGAGGCATTCGACGTGGCCGACGGCCTCGTCAAGCGTGCGGAAGCCCAGGGCGGCGAGGTACTCGCGCACCTCCTCGCCGAGGAAGGTGAAGAAGGTCTCCACGTACTCCGGCCGCCCCGAGAAGCGCTTGCGCAGCTCGGGGTTCTGGGTCGCGATCCCGACCGGGCAGGTGTCGAGGTGGCAGACGCGCATCATCACGCACCCGAGGACGACGAGCGGGGCGGTGCCGAAGCCGAACTCCTCCGCGCCGAGAAGCGCGGCGATGATTACGTCGCGGCCGGTCTTCATCTGGCCGTCGACCTGGACGACGATCCGGTCGCGCAAGGCGTTGCGCACCAGGGTCTGCTGCGTCTCGGCGAGGCCGAGCTCCCAGGGCGCGCCGGCGTGCTTGATCGACGTGAGAGGCGAGGCACCGGTGCCGCCGTCCTCGCCGGAGATGAGCACGACGTCGGCGTGCGCCTTGGCGACCCCAGCGGCGACGGTGCCGACCCCGACCTCGGCGACGAGCTTGACGTGGATCCGGGCGCGCCTGTTCGCGTTCTTCAGGTCGTGGATCAGCTGGGCGAGGTCCTCGATCGAGTAGATGTCGTGGTGCGGCGGGGGCGAGATCAGTCCGACACCGGGCGTCGAGTACCGGGTCTTGGCGATCCACGGGTAGACCTTCGGGCCGGGCAGCTGGCCGCCCTCGCCCGGCTTGGCCCCCTGGGCCATCTTGATCTGCAGGTCGTCGGCGTTCGTCAGGTACTCGCTCGTCACCCCGAAGCGCCCCGAGGCGACCTGCTTCGTCGCCGACCGGCGCGAGTCGCCGTTCGGGTCGGGCACGTAACGCGACGGGTCCTCGCCGCCCTCGCCTGAGTTCGACCGGGCCCCGAGGCGGTTCATCGCGACGGCGAGCGTCTCGTGCGCCTCGGACGAGATCGAGCCGTAGGACATCGCTCCGGTCGCGAAGTGCTTGATGATCGACTCCACCGGTTCGACCTCGTCGAGCGGGACCGGCGGGTGCAGCGCCGCCCCGCCCGTTCGCAGCCGCAACAGCCCGCGCAGCGTCGCCAGCTTCTCGGACTGGTCGTCGACGAGGTGCGTGTACTGCTTGAAGATCCGGTAGTCGTTCTCCCGCGTCGCCTCCTGGAGCTTGAACACGGTCGCCGGGTTGAACAGGTGGTGCTCGCCGTCACGGCGCCAGTGGTAGTCGCCGCCGATCTCGATCTCGCGGTGCGCGAGCTCGCCCGCGCGATTCCCGAACGCGAAGTGGTGCCGGCGGGCGACCTCCTCGGCCACGACGTCGAGCCCGACCCCGCCGAGCTTGCTCGTCGTGCCCGTGAAGTAGCGGTCGACGAGCGCCTGGTCGAGCCCAATCGCCTCGAAGACCTGGGCGCCGGTGTACGAGGCGATCGTCGAGATACCCATCTTCGACATCACCTTCAGTACGCCCTTGCCGGCGGCCTTCACGTAGTTCGCCACGGCCCGCCGCTCGGGCAGCT
>JBEKLG010000160.1:0-4281 GCA_050010315.1 Acidimicrobiales bacterium | reverse complement strand
GCCAATTTGTGCCAGGAAGGTGGCACGTTTGAGCGTACCGAAACCCGGGAAGGTGAGGTAGCATGGCGCAGTGAATTGGTGGGGTCACTGGACCTGTGTCTCGGGATGGCTACCATGTTCCACGATGGCGAGTCGAAAGGAAGCATGCGGCAAATCAATGGGCCGTCGGGATTGGTGGGCGGGAGCTGGATATTCGCGAGCCTTTTCAAGAGTGTCATCAAGGTGGCCCT
Source organism: Acidimicrobiales bacterium (assembly GCA_050010315.1). GTDB lineage: Bacteria > Actinomycetota > Acidimicrobiia > Acidimicrobiales > Bog-793 > Bog-793. Next base: position 4,051 of record JBEKLG010000160.1, on the reverse strand, counting down.
TGGGTCGGCCGCATGCGGCGCGTGCGGACCGGTGAAGCTGCCATGAGGCATCAACCAATTCGAGCGTTCGTCCGAACCGCGCTGTGCTCGCACACCGGCAGTTCCCGGACGCGTGATGAGCATGGTCTCACGCTCGTCGAACTGCTTATCGTCTGTGTGATCACCCCGATCATCATTGGCGGGCTCGCCGTTGCGCTCATCGAGCTCCTTTCGCTCCAGCAAGGAGCTCAGAACAGGATCTCGGACGCGGCCGATGCCCAGACCGTTTCGAGCTATTTCGAAAAGGACGTTCTGGGCGCTGAAGAGGTCACCACAAGTGCCACTGCCACCCAATGCGGAAGTGGCACGCAGTTGCTCGGGCTGGAGTGGAACCTCAATCTGCAGACCGGCCAATACCAGACCGTCGTTTCATATGTGTCAGTGGGGGCGGGTCAGAACCGCTCCCTGGTGCGCCAATACTGCACGTCCGGAGGCTCATCTACTCCGACGAGCAGCACCACCGTCTCCGATGATGTCTTGCCCAGCCAACAGCCCCCGACAATCGCTTCTGTACCGGGTTACACGGGCAGCCCTTCGACCGGATGGGCCACGACCGTAGGCGTGATGGATGTCAAGTTCTCGATCACCGAGCCGGCAAGCGAGTACTCGTACACGTTGGACGCTGTCCCGACGGCGGGTTCGTCGTCGGGTCCGCTCTCGGGAGTAGGTACACCCTCGTCGACGACGGGATGTGGCTTCGCCACGCCAGATACCGGTACGTACGCCTCGACGCTCTGTTTCGTGGATTTCACCCCTTTCAACTACGCCACGTACAACGTCGACCCGAATCCAGCTGGCTCGCCGTTGACAACGGCGCCCAGCAGCTGCCAGCAAATGTCAGCGGCTGTGGCGAACACCCCCTACGTACTGTCCTTCTGCCTCAGCACGACGGCATCTGCTGGCGCGGTCATCCCCTACATCATCCCCACCTATTTCAACCCCGGTGTGAGTGAGTCCTACATGGGCAACAACGGCGTCTACACGGGCATCCCAGGCGGTTCCGCGCTCTATACAAATTCGGAGGGTTCGGTTGGGTACGTCTACTTTTCGAACATCAACTTGCTGGACTCGAACGGCAATGCTGCAACGAGTTGGGAGCTCGTGAGCGGGGACGCGGAGTCGACCGACACCGGCGAGTCGATCACATGGACGTCTAACCAGCCGCTCTATCTCCTGCCTAACAGTCCGACTTCCCCGTACGGGAATGCCTGTGCTGGCTCTGCGCCCCCGGCCGGCTTGACCGGCCTCGGCACGACGACGGTCACGTGCGGAGCTTCGGTGAGTTCGGACAAGACCGGTACCGTCATGGTCGCGGCCCTGGCGCCGACGACGCTCACCGTGATCTTGGATGGGGCCGGACTCCAGGCGATCTTCTTGGGTGTGCTCCTGCCATGACGGCGCAGACGATGTTCCGGCACGCTCGGCGTCCGTGGATCCCTCGGGCCTGTGAGGTGCGCCGTGGCGTAGCCGCTGACCTCACGCGTCGGACAGCTCTTGCGGAAGTTCTCCGAGCCAATGAAGGTGAACGGTCGGTCATCGCAGCGTCTGGATTCCTGAGCTCATGAGACGTCTTCGCCGCCTTCTGATTGCGAGCGGGGCATCCCCAGCCGATCCGGGGCAGCCGCGACCGTCGGAAGTTGGCGACACGCTGATCGAGGTGCTCGTTGCCCTGGTCGTGATCGGGGTGGCCGCACTTTCCATCATGCTCGGCTTTTCCACCTCGCTCTGGGGCTCGTCCGACTACCGCAATGTCGCGACCATCGACACCGTGCTAAGGACTGCCGCCGAAGAGGCGACGAGCCAACTCCAGCAGCAATCATCCACCGTCTGGGGAAACTGCAGTGGCGCGTCCGGGGTGAACTTCAGTCTCCCGAGCGGCTACACCGCGACAATCTCTCCCGAGTACTGGAGCAGCACGCTTGCGGAGTTCACCTCGACCTGCGTTGCCAACGCGACACAGCTCGATGTCATCACCGTCACGTTTGCGGGAAGCACCTACCAGATCAGCATCGTCGTCGACGATCCCCTCGCTCGTCCGGTGGCGGCGGCGGGTGCGTCTTACCAGCTCATTTTCCTGTCGCAACCGAGCAGCGGTGTCAGCGCATCGGCCCTTTCGCCACCGCCGGTTGTCGCGGTCGAGGACGCGAACGGCAACGTCGTCACGACTGATCTGTCGACGGTCAACCTCGTGATCACCCCGTCGACCAACTTGAGCGGGGCGACGTTGTCGACGGGCTGCGTAGAGAACGAATTCTACGGCGTGGTCACCTTCTCGAACTGCAGCATTGACTCTGCGGGCAGCGGCTACACCCTCACCGCAAGCGATGGCTCCTTGGTCCCAGCCACGAGCAGTCCCTTCAGCATCACACCCGGCCCGGCCAACCAGCTTTCTTTCACGCCGAACCCGCCCGCCTCGGTCTTCGCCGGAGCCAAGTTCTCGGTCGCCGTGGCGGAGCAGGACTCCTACGGCAACACCGAGACGGGCGACTCCACGACGACACTGAGCCTGGCGGCGAGCGGCGGAGGTTACTCGTGCACGACGGCGCCGACGCAGGTCACGAACGGAGTCGCGACCTACACCGGCTGTTCCTTCACGAAGGCGAGTACCTCCGCTTACACCTTGACAGCCTCGTCCGGCACGCTTATCCCAGCGACGGCCAGCACTACCGTCGCGGCGAGCGCAGCCACCCGGCTCGTCTACCTCACAGGACCTCAGACGTTCGTCGCCGGTACGGGGGCCGCCGCCGGTTCCGGCGCGGTGATGGTCCAACTGCAAGACGCCTACGGCAACCCGGTCGCCGCCACCTCGGCCGTCGCTCTCAGCTTCAGCACGATCTCGGGTGTGACCTACCTCCCGACGTTCGGGTCGACGACCGCTTGCACCTCCTCGACGTGCACGATCCCGGCAGGCTCCTCGGTCGGGACCTTCTACATGACCGACACGACCATGAACGGCGCAGCGATATCCGTCACGACAACTGCGAATGGCCTCAGCTCCGGTGCGCAGACGGAAACGGTCCTGAAGTCGAGCTCCTTCAGCGGCTCTGTGGGGATCAGCTCCCAGAGTGGGGCACTATCGCCCACCGGCACGGCGGCGTACACGATCACCGTGAGGAATACCTCGTTCAGCACTGGCTATTTCGAGGCTCTTGTCGGTGGCGTGCCCACCAGTGCGACCAGCACGCTGACACCGGGATCGTCGACGTGCGTGCAGATCGCCGGCAACTCCTCCGCCACGTGGTCGTTGAGCGTGGCAACAAGCGGAAGTACTCCGGCGACGACCACGAAGTTCTCCGTCATCGCCGAGGGCTGGACCACCAGCGGCTGCTCCACCACGCTGAGCGAGGACACTGAGACGTCCGGGACGCTGACCATCACCCCCGCGGCCGAGAACGAGCTCGTGATCACAACGCAGCCTGCGGTGTCGATCACCGCCGGCGGGACGGTCTCGTTCAGCGTGGCGGTCGAGGACTCCTACGGCAACGTCGTGACGACGGGCACCGGCTCGACCGACAGCATCAACGTGGCGCTGTCTTCGGGCAGCTTCGCCGCCGGCACGACCACGGTGACAGCGTCCTCGGGCCTGGCGAGCTTCAGCGGCCTCAAGATCACCTCGACCGCCGGTTCGCCCTACACGATCACCGCCAGTGACACGACTCACACCTCGGTCGCGCCGGTACCGACAATCTCGGCGGCGAGCCAGCTCGCCTTCACCCCGGCGACCCCCGGGCCGGGTGTGGCGGGGAGCGCGATCCCGAGCGTGGCCGTCTCGGTCGAGGACTCCTACGGCAACGTCGTCACCTCGGCCAGCGGCTCGGTCGTGCTCTCGATCCACTCCGGCAGCCCGCAGTCGAGCTTCACCTCCGGGACGACGACGGTGGCCCTGTCGAGTGGCGTGGCGAACTTCACGAACCTCGTCGTCAACACCGCCGGGAGCTACACGTTCACGGCGACCCCGAGCAGCATCAGCGGGGTGTCCACGGCGGTCAACTCCAACGCCTTCACCGTCAGC
>JBEKLG010000159.1:0-4124 GCA_050010315.1 Acidimicrobiales bacterium | reverse complement strand
TGGGACGTCGCCTGCGACACCTACCACCGGTATCGGGAGGACGTCGCCCTCATGGCGTCCCTCAGCCTTCCTTCGTACCGCTTTTCCATCTCCTGGCCGCGGGTTCAACCCGGTGGTCGCGGACCGGTGAACCAAAAGGGGCTCGACTACTACCGCTCGCTTGTCGATGAGCTCAACGGGCACGGGATCTCCCCCGTCGCCACCCTGTACCACTGGGATCTCCCCCAGGAGCTTCAAGACGACGGGGGCTGGACGGTGCGCACGACCGCTGAGCGCTTCGCCCAGTACACCGCGATCGTGGCCGCGGCTCTCGGTGACGGCGTAACGCGGTGGCTCACTCTCAACGAGCCGCAAGTGGTGGTCAACAACGGCTACCGACTCGGGACTCACGCTCCTGGCCTGCACGACATTCACGCAGCTGCCGCAGCCACGCATCACCTCCTCCTCGGCCACGGAATGGCACTCGGCGTCCTGCGGGATCTGCTCCCCGATGGGGTCCCGGTCGGTATCACACTAGACATGCACCCCGTTCAGCTCACGAGTGGTGTTCCGGACGAAAACCTCCTCGCAGCGCGACGGATGGCCGATGCCGAACTACACGGAGTATTCCTCGAGCCGGTTCTTCACGGCCGTTACCCGACTGAGGCCCGCGAAGACTTTTTGGCACCGCCGACCATCGTGGCCGACGGCGACCTCGACGAGATCGCCCGTCCGCTCGACTTCCTCGGGGTGAACTACTACTCAGCGATCTACCTGAAGACCGGTGATCCGGACGATCTACGCCGCAACGAGGAGCCGTCACGCTGGCCCCTTCCGGGAGTCGTCGAGTATCGGCCCGAGTGGTTGGCGCAGACGTCGATGGGATGGACCGTTGACCCTGAGGCGTTCGCCGATCTCTTGGTTGACCTCTCCCGGCGCGCACCGGGTCTACCGATATATGTCACGGAGAACGGTTGCGCAGCAGAGGACTACGTTGACCCGGACGGCGTCGTGAACGACGTCGAACGAATTCGCTACCTCCACGACCACCTTGCTGCTGTCGCGAAGGCGATCGAAGCGGGAGCGAACGTCGCCGGCTACTTCGCGTGGTCGTTGCTCGACAACTTCGAGTGGTCATGGGGCTACCAGAAGCGCTTCGGCATCGTCTACGTCGACTTCGAGACACAACGGCGTATCCCGAAGCAGAGCTCTCGCTTCTACGCTGACGTCATCCGTTCACGCGCGATACCGCCGCTGCAGGACGGCTAAGTAGACCTACCGGTGCGCCCTGGCAACGATCGGACGTTGTCAGCCGACCGTCGGCAAGATCGTCCGGATTGCGCGCGGATCATCCCGGTGCAATGCAAGCGTGAGGCGTGGTCTCCAGGTCAACTGATGCGCGAGTTCGATCGCTTCGGTGAAACTCGCACATTCACTGAGGTCGAACCGACGAGGTAATCCGCAGTCTCTTCAAATGGACCGCTTGTTGGGATTTGCTCACCGTCTCGCACACGCACGGTCGAGGTGTCTTCAACGGTGGCAAGCGATTGGCCTTGGACGAGGATGCCTTCTGTGATCATGTCGTCGGACCAGGGACCCACCGCCCGGACGATCGATCCCGGTTCGGTTCTGAATCATCGTCGAAAACAGCAGCACCTGACATCCCCGTCCACTCGCCCTCCGGCCCCGAGGCTCCTCGAACGGGAACGGCGAACAGAACGGGAGAAGGGTGCACACCGACATGCAGGTGTGGGTGGAGATCCGGCGCAAGGTGCTCGCCGAAAGGGTCTCCAAGCGCACGATCATCCGCAATCACGGGGTCGGCGGGCGGACTCCCTACGAACGACTACGACAAAAGACATCGACCTCGAAGTAATCGATCAATGTCAGTTGCACAGGGTGTCGGAGAGGGGACTTGAACCCCTACGCCCTTGCGGGCACCAGCCCCTCAAGCTGGCGCGTCTGCCTATTCCGCCACTCCGACGCGACACCGAATGTGCCCCCGCCAGGGAGAAAACACTAGCGCGACCCCCGCTCGCCGCTTCGCCGGAACCGGCGGCCGACTCATCCCGGCGACCGCGGTCAGGTCGCGGCGCTCGTCGTCGACGTCGTCGGCGCCGGGCTCACCTGGATCGCCCATCCCTGTGCGTCCCACATCGGCCCCGCCCAGGTCGCGCTTTCGCTCACGTTCACGACCTCGACCCGCCGCACGAGCGTCGTGCTTGCCTGGAAAAGAGGCAGCGTCGGGAGGTCTTGCCACAGCAGCGTGTCGATTTCGTTGTACAGACTCGCGTCCGCCTTGGCGTTCAGCTCTGACTGCGCCTGCGTGAACAACCCGTCGACCGTGGGGTCGTCGTAGCCCAGGACATCGCGCGTCACGGCTCCGGCTGGCGCCGCGGCAGGCTCGCTCTCTGCCCCCGCGAGGGCGATGCCGTGCCAGTTGGCGGCGCTGGGGACGCCGACCGCCGACTGCCCGGCCGGGCTCGGCGTGGGGCCGACGGGATTTGTGTAGAGACCGGCAATCGTCGACGGGAACGGTGACGCGAGATACGGCGCCATCGCGAGCTGGTAGCCGCCCTGCGGCAGGACCGTCGCGAGCAGTCGCCCCGGGTCGACGTTGCGGATCCGCAGTTCGATCCCGGCCTGCAATAGCTGCGCCTGGATCTCGCGCTCGGCGCGGGAGACCGTCGGGTCCCCCTTCGGCCCGGTAAGCACGAGGACGAGCGGCGCGCCCGAGGCAGAGACGAGAAAGCCGTCCGCGCCGAGTGAATAGCCGGCGGTCGAGGCAAGCTGGTCCGCGACGGCGTCGTTGGCCTGCAGGTACGCAGCGTCGTTCTTCTGGCCCCCCCGTTGGTGCGCGACGTAGAGGCGATTGTCCGCGGTCGAGGCCCCGGCGACGAGCAGGCCGATCGAATCGGCGACGACCTCGGGACGGTCGATCGCCGTGGCAATAGCCTGGCGGATGGCGAGCTTCCCGACGACCGTGTCGGCGAGGTTGAAGTCGAGCTGCCACAGCGTCGCCGAGTCCGAGACCGACTGCTCGAGGTCGGTCCTCCCGGCGACGAGGCCGTCGACCGCGCTCCCCGGGGTGAGCTCGGCGACGTCGACCGACCCGTCTCGGAGCGCCCGCCGGGTCGCCGCCTGCGACGGTATGACCTCAAAGACGATGTGGGCAAGGTGGGCGGGCTTGCCCCAATACGAGGGATTGCGCGAGAGCACGAGCTTCTTGCCCGGAACGATCCTCGTCACCGCGAACGGGCCACCCGAGACGAGGTGCGCCGGTCTCGGTCCGGCGAACGCCCTCTGCCAGCCGTAGCGGCGGGCGATGTGGGCGGGCATGAGATTGGCGAACAACGCCATCCAGTCGGCGTAGGGATTCGCGAACTCGACGGTGACGACCGAGCCCCCCTTGGAACCCTTGACCGAGGTGATGTCCTTGTACCCGGCGAGGGGGAACGTCGCCGGCAGGCTCGCGCCGATCAAGAGCACCCGCCGCCAGTCGTAGGCGAAGTCGGCCGCGCTGATCGGTACGCCGTCGGACCAGCGTGCCCCTCGCGCCAGCGTGTAGACGACGGTCTGGGGCTTCAGCCCCGTGACCTCGGCCGAGACGAGAAGCCCTGACGAGGCACGAACCTCCATGCCGGGACCGGTGACGAAAGCCTGCGGCAGGACCTGTTCCATCACCATCTGGGTGACGGCGTTCGAGCCGCACGGCGTCGCCGGGTTGTACTGGGTCGGCAGGCTCGGCACGGCGACGGTGACCGTGCCCCCGTTGAGGATCTCGATCCCGCCCTGGCCGGCGAGCGTCGTCGAGGTCGACGAGGATGCGGCCGATGCGGCGCCGCTGGCGACGAGGACCACCAGCGCGCCGAGCGCGGCGGAGGCGGCCTTCCTCAGCCCCACCGAAGGCCGATGATCACCGTCGAGAAGGCGAAGACTACAGCGACGGTGATCGTGAGGCGGTCGAGGTTCTTCTCGGCGACCGTCGAGCCGGCCGCCGCCGAGCCGACCGTAGAGCCGAACATGTCCGACAGTCCCCCACCCCGCCCCGAGTGCAGCAGGATCAACAACACCAGCGCAAAGGACGCGACGGCCTCGATCCCGACCAGGATGTCGGTGAGCACGTAGAGCGACCTCCTCGGCGG
>JBEKLG010000158.1:0-4149 GCA_050010315.1 Acidimicrobiales bacterium | reverse complement strand
GTCCGGGGACGGGACCCTGTTCGTGAATCTCTTTACCGGTGTTGGTACCTACGTAGGTTCGGCTGGAGGAGCGACGGAACCCGCCTGCACGTTCTTCGGTTACTACGATTCGTACTGAGCCCGCAGTTCGCGATGGGTCAAGCGCCATGGTCGAGGATGTTGCAGCTGGCCACGGCGCTAAGCGAAGGCGAGGCGCGGATTCGCCGGGAACGGGCTCATGCACCGCACGCATATGCGGTGTATGTACGAACAGGCGTTCCTCCTAGTCAAAGCAGGACCGAGTAAAAGACACCTTCCTAACTTTCAGTTTTCTCAGATCCGCCCTACGCCGCGGGTTGCCTAGTTGCAGTCCGCACGGCTTTCCACGACTCAATCGGGTGCCAGGCAGTAAAGCGCGGGCGTGCCTCGATCTCGGGCGGAACGTCGAGTTCGGAGAGGTGCGCCAAGGCTTGGTCGCCGACTTCGAGCGTGAGCTTCCCGATTCTCTGTTCGAGGTCTCGGATCTTCTTCACGCGTCCGGGTCCGGGTGGTTCCAAAGCCTCGGCCACCTGGTACTCCTGCACGGCCTTGCGCAATTGCCGGTAGGTGTCGCGCACCGACGCGATAGCGAGCTCGACGATTATGTCGCCGCCAACTTCAGAGATGACGCGCTCCGCCTCTTTCAACATCGCGGCGTGGCGCTCGTCCCGCTTCTCGACGGTCACGTCCGCGGTCGTCACCCAGTTGCGTTCGTACACGACGGCCTGCAACGTCGCCGCGGACTGGGCCATACGCGCGTAAAGGCCTCGGAGCCGTTGGGCGCGCTCACGCGCGTAGAGACTCTCTTGTTCGGCGATCCACCGTCGGTCCTGCGCGCGTGTGTTGAGACGCGCCCCGAGCGCGACGCCGATGATCGTGGCAACCACTCCGACGACTGCTGTCAGGAATCCCCACACGAGGCGAAGCGTATGTCGCGCTGACGTTCCAGACCCGCCCCTTTTGGCGTCGACTCGCCGATAGGTCTTCTGCGTACGTCAGCTCGTCTCGGGCAGAGGCACTTCGAGCCACGGACCTCCCAAGGCCGCCCGTATGAGCCGCTGAATCCCCTCGCTCCCGAGAGACGTCGGCCCCCACGTGCTGGCCCAACACGCGTCAATCACGTCAGGGACCGCGGAGCAGGGCGGCGGGGCGGAAGACGCCAGATCTTCCTGTGCTCAGCGCCGACGAGTCACTGTCCAAGCGATCGCGCTGCAACCTGCCACGGTCCACGCGGCGAGAACGAGGAATGACGTCATTACCTGAGTCTCGACGCCGGTTGTCAGCCCGGCTCGGATGGCAACTGCCATGTTGTAGAAGGGCAGAACGCGATGAATCGCGAACAGCCACCCAGGCAGCTGAGAGGGCGGGTACACGATCGGTGAGAACAGCAGGACAACGAACATCAGTGCGTTGGTGACAAGGTTTGTCACCAACGGATCTGATATCGCGAGCGCCATGCCGTACCCCACGGCTATTGCCATGAGCGCGCACAACAAGACGGCGGGAAGCAGCAGCGGCGACGGCGAGAGGTGCACTCCGTAACGCCAGGCAGCGACAAGCAGCGCGAGCACAGTCCCCGGCAAGGCGAGCAGCGCGTAGAGGAGGAACGTGGATGTTGCCTGGGCACTTCTCGGTGCAGGCAGCGCCCAGATGTAGTCGAAGGTGCCTTCGATCTTCTGTTGCCCAACGCTTCCCGGAAGCATGACGAAGCCAAGCGGGATGAGCGCGAGAGTCGGGGCACCTGTTGTGATGTACAGCGCGCGGAATGGAGTGATGTGCGGGTAGAAAAACCCATACAGGAGCGCCATTCCAGCACCCATCATCGTCTGGATGAGAACCAACATTGCCGCCCACTCGCGCATCCGGCCGTAGTCAAACCGCAGCATGGCGCGCAGACTGGCGATCCAGTATCCGGCGCCGGACCGTAGTTCGGAAGGAATCACGCTCGCCGTCCAAGTGCCCGCCCCGCCAGGGCGGCGCAGAGGACCGACCACGCCCCGAGTACCCCGTAAGCGGCGAGCACCGCTGAGTTCGGTCCCGACGTCAAGGCGGCGCGGACGACGACGGCCATGTGGCGGAACGGGAACCACCAGTTGAGCGTGCCGAGCCAGCGCGGCATCTGCGCGATCGGGAACAGGATCGGGGCGAACCCGAAGATGACGAAAACCAGGAGCTGGGTAATCAACCTAGTTGCCATCGGGTTAGCGATCGCATGCGCCAGCGCGTAGCCGAGCATCGCCCCGGTGAATGTCGTCAGCGCGATAGCAGGCACGATCATCACCGAAACGTGCAGCGGGATATCGTAGCGGAGCCACGCGATGAGAAGCGACACGACCATTGCCGGTACCCCGCCGGCGAGGCACACCGTGTACCAGGCTCCCGCCGTTGCCAAGCGTCCTACCGGTATCGTTCGCAGGTATTCCTGACTTCCGTTGGCCTTCTGGTCCGCAACGAGTTGGGGCCCGAGGATCAGTCCGACCATCAACAAATTGAGAACGGGCACGCCCGTCGACGCGAAGAGCGCGGCACGGACCGGGATGTGCTTGAAGAACAACGAGATTCCGAGGACAAAGCCAGCGCCGGTTAGCACCTGCACGACCGTGAGGGTCACGAACCACATCCGCAGGCTGGCTAGGTGCCACCGGAGCATCGAGATGTAATCGCGCCACCAGCGCGCCGCGCCACGTCGCACATTGATCGGGGGAGCAATCGTCGTCACCGCCGCAGGGAAGTCTCGTCGTCGTCACCGGACATGTGGGAGGTGAGACGGATGTAAGCGTCCTCCAATGTCGTCGCGCCGAGCGCGTATTCCTCGGCGACGCCGGCATCGACCAAGGACGCCGCCCAAGCGATGCCTGCGCTGGCGTCCTTCTCTGCGATCGTTGTCACGAGATTGTGACCAACCCGAGTTGCCGGCCCGGCCCAAGGCGGAAGGGCTGGTGTCGTGATGCCAGGGGCGAGCGCCACCTGCAGGCGAAGCTGCGAACGATCGGCCGCTTTAAGCGACGCCGGGGTCCCGTCTGCCACGACGTGGCCCCGGTCGATCACCGCCAAGCGATCGACCGACTTCTCAGCCTCGAGGACGTTGTGCGTTACGAGCAGCACCGCGCATCCCGCGGTGCCGAGTTCTCGGACCTGCTCCCAGAGGAGGCGGCGGCGCAGTGGATCGACGTCGTTCGTCGGCTCGTCCAGGATCACGACACGACCCGGGCAGACGGTCGCCATGCAGAATCCGACCAACCGTTTGAGGCCGCCAGACAGGTTCTTGCCGAGCGTGTCGCCCCATTCGCCAATGTCGAGCGCCTCGACGAGTGTGTCCGTGCGCATCGAGACCTCTCGCGTCCGGCCGCTCCTGATCCGGCCGGCCAGTTCGATCGCCTCGCGGACGCGGAATGACTCGATCGGCAGCTGCGCCTGAGGCAGGTACGAGCACAGTTGGCGCGCGGCGTCGGGATCCGCGACGAGGTCGAACGGACCCAGGGTGATCGTTCCGGTCGTCGGTTTCAACAGGCCGATAGTCTGTCGCACCAGGGTGGACTTTCCAGCACCGTTTGGTCCGAGCAGTCCATAAACCTCACCTGGCGCCACCCGCAGCGTGATCTCGTCGTTGGCCACGAGCGCGCCGAATCGCTTCGTGATCCCGTCGATTCGCAGGCTCCAGTCGTCAGCTCGCGACGCGAGTGACGGCTCCAGGCATTTCTCCACGGTCACCCTTTCGGCTCGTCACAACGAATGTATTGGTAAGAACCAGCGTGGTGCAATGGAGCAAGTCCTGCCGACACGTCAGCAGCGCGTCCAGCAGGCCTTGCCATGGACCGGAAACTGCCGTAGGTCGCGGAGTCTCGGTCCCGCGTGTCTGATCGATCTGCTCTGTAGAGACGTTGCACCGGAAGGAACGGATACCGCCCATACAACGTGCAGTCTTTGGATGAGTAGCCCATAATGCGCGCCGAAAGGAAGATCAATGAGTCGCCCGAAAGTGATGCGATGAAGGAGCGGGGCCTCCGCTCCCCGTGAGGGTTCCAGTCTCTTGATCGAAACTGGGCTTCTCACATCCGTCTCACGACAAGGGAGGCCCCTATGGAGCGAGAATACGTCGGCATCGACCTGCACCGCCGCCGGTCGGTGGTC
>JBEKLG010000157.1:0-4170 GCA_050010315.1 Acidimicrobiales bacterium | reverse complement strand
GAACGGGCGGTTCGGTGTCCGCTCTCCCTCGAAGTAGGGAACGACAACGAGGCCGCCCGCGCCGGCCGGCGCCTCGAGCGCGAGCGAGAAAAACTCATGCTCGTCGAGACCTAATAGCCGCGCCGTCGTCCGGAACACCCGTGCCGCGTTGACCGTGCACACGAGGGGGAGGAATCGGCCCGTCGCGTCGGCAAAGCCGGCAATCACCCCCGTCGGGTCCGCCACCGGGTGGTCGCAGACCGCAAAGACCGTTCCTGAGGTCCCGATCGACACGACGACGTCCCCGGGGGACGCGAGCACACCGAGGGCGGCGCCGGCGTTGTCCCCGGTCCCGCATCCGAGAACGAGGCCGTCTGGGGTGCGGCCCGCTGGTTCTGCGGGAGCGAGGACCCGGGGCAGCGCCACCACTCGTCGAAAGGCGCGCTCGAGCAGGTCGAGACGGTAAGCATCCGTCGCCGGGGAGAAGTAGCCGGTGCCGCTCGCATCACCCCGATCGGTCACGAGGGCGTTCGCCCCGAGTTCGTGGCCGGTCGGGCCGCCGGCCAGCTGCCAGGTGAGCCAGTCGTGGGGAAGGCAGACCGCGACCGTCGCTGCGGCATTGTCGGGTTCGTGCTCGGCGAGCCAGCGCAGCTTCGTCACGGTGAACGACGCCGTCGGGACGCTGCCGACGGCGTCGGCCCACGCCCGACCCCCCTTGTCCGGTCCACCGAGCTCGTCGATGAGTTGCGTGGCCGCGGCCGCCGACCGCAGGTCGTTCCAGAGGAGCGAAGGTCGGACGACCTCGCCGTGTTTGTCCAGACAGACCAATCCGTGCTGCTGTGCCGCCACGGCGATCGCGGCGACGTCGCCCAAGCCCCCGGCTTCGTCGAGGGCCTGGCGCAGCGCGCCAAGCCAGAACGCCGGGTCGACCTCGGATCCTTCCGGGTGCGGCGCGCTCCCCGAGCGGACGACCGCTCCGGTGGAGGCGTCGCAGATGACGACCTTGCAGGACTGGGTGGATGAATCGACGCCCACGACCAGCGTCATCGCTGACCCGCCCCGCGCCGGGAACCGCGGGTCTCGCTCTCGCGCTGCGGCCGGGACCGCGGTCCCCGGTGCGCCGGGAAGGTGACTGTCCCCCGGCTTGCCGAAAAGGGCGAAGCCGCGACCCGGTCGCTCGCCGCCTTGGCGTCACGGGCTAGGAAGGCGTGACACGAGGCCTCGCTGACGGGCAACACGGTGAGATCGTCGTCGCGCGACCCAATGCCGCGGCCGCGGGCTCCTAAAAGGTTGCTGATCGCCTCGAGGAAAGCCAGGGGCGGACGGGCGCCAAGGTTGCCCCATGTCCGCCGGCCCTTCCGCGGGCCGAACGAGAACCCGTCCCCCGCCCTTCGCATCGCCACCTGCCACCTACCTCCGAAGCGCCCCCCTTCCACGACCGGCTCATATCCACTGAGCCGGCGCACGAGCGCCACCTGATTACGTTCGCCGCAAGCTCATCACGGGTGCGGGTTCGTCACGCGCCCGTCTCCTCAATGGTACGGGTGCAACAGCGACTCGTCTGCGGCGCTCAGCCTCTCCGATGCCGTGTTCGCCTGGTGCCAGTACGGGTAGATGAGCCGCGGCGCGCTGATCTCGTCGAGGCGGGCGCGCTCGGTGTCGTCGAGCGTCCAGTCGACCGCACGGAGATTGTCTTCGAGCTGCTCCTCGGTGCGCGCGCCGATGATCAGGGACGTGACCGCCGGCCGCCCGAGGAGGTAGGCGAGGGCCGTCTGGGCGGGCGAAACCCCGCGTGCCGAAGCGACCGCGACGAGGGTCTCAACGATGTCGTACATCCGATCCTTGTCGTACACGGGCGGCTCACCCCAGGGCGTCGTCTGCCTCGAGCCCGTCGGCGGCTCCACACCCCGCCGGTACTTCCCCGAGAGCAGGCCGCCGGCAAGCGGGCTCCAGACGAGGACCCCGAGCTGCTGGTCGATGGAAAGCGGGATGAGCTCGTACTCGGCGTCCCGATCGAGCAACGAGTAGTAGATCTGCTGGGTGACGTATCGCTGCAGCCCCCGGCGTTCGGAGATGCCGAGTGCTTTCATGACGTGCCACGCCGAATGATTGGAGCATCCGATGTAGCGCACCTTACCTTGGTGGACGAGGCTGTCGAGCACGTCGAGTGTCTCGTCCATCGGGGTCAGGCCGTCTCGTTGGTGCACCTGGTAGAGATCGATGTAGTCGGTCCCCAGGCGGCGCAGGCTCGCCTCGCACGCCGACAAGAGGTACCGGCGCGACAGACCGGCGTCGTTCTGGCCGCTTCCCATCGCGTAACGGGCCTTCGTCGCCAGCACGATCTCGTCGCGACGCCCCTTCAGGACCTCGCCGACGATCTCCTCGGAGCGTCCGTCCGAGTAGATGTCCGCCGTGTCGATGAAGTTGACCCCGCCTGCGAGCGCCCGGTCGACAATGCGCCGAGCCTCGTCAACCTCGGTCTCACCGACGAACGCGAACTTGCCGCGGCCGCCGAAGGTCATCGTGCCGAGGGCGAGAACCGAGACCCGCAATCCCGTATAGCCAAGCTGGCGGTACTCCATGCTGGCGCTCCTTAGTGGTCCGAGACAGTCCAAACTAACGCGAGCCGTCCTGAGGGGATGCGCCATCGACTCGGACCGCAGGCGGCCGCGATCGCTTCAGACTCGGAGCTCTTGCTGACCCAGGGTGATGCGCCGGCGGTACTCCGCGACCATCATGGAGGTCAGCGCTTCCATCGTCGTGTCCTCGACACGCTGATCGAGCGTGATGCGTCCCTCCTGCAGAACGTTCAGCCGGTCGCAGAGTTCGAACAGGTGTGTGTAGTTGTGGTCGATGATGATCATCGAGACACCGTGATTGTGCGAGAGGTCCTTGACGAGGTCGATGACCAGCGCAGATTCCTTCGCACCCATCGCCGCGAGCGGCTCGTCGAGGAGGAGAATCCTCGCCTCCTGGTGCGTCGCCCTCGCCAGGGCGACGGCCTGTCGCTGCCCGCCGGACATCGTCTCCACGAGCGCGTCGACGCTTGAGACGTCGACGTTGATGTCGTTGAGGTACTGCCGGGCCATCGTCCGCATTCTCTTGTTCGACAACCACCGCAGCTTGCCGAAGCGGGTGACTTCGCGGTTTAAGAACAGGTTCTGGTAGACGTTGAGCGCCGGGACGAGCGCGAGGTCCTGGTAGACGGTCTCGATACCCTGGCGCCGCGCGTCCTTCACGGAGTGGAAGCTCACCTCCTTCCCCTCGACGAACAGCCTCCCTGAGTCCTGGCGGTGGAAGCCGCAGAGGATCTTCACGAGAGTGCTCTTGCCGCAGCCGTTGTCACCCACGAGGCCGAGCACCTCGCCGCGCTTCAGGTAGATGTCGATGTCGCGGAGCACGAACAGGGCGCCGAAGCTCTTCGCGATTCCCTCCGTGCGAAGGATGATGTCCTCGCCCTCGAAGTCGCGACGGCGGGCGGCAGGCGGCGCGACGGTTTCCTCCGCCACGATGTCCAGGTTGAGACTGATATCGGTAATGGCCGTTCCCCCGGTCTCAGCGTCGTTCATCTCACCGCTCACTGTCTCAACGTCTTCTTCGTCGCCCTTCCGAGCTGCACGTTCACCGCCATCGCGACGATGATCACCGCGCCTTCGACGAGGATGAACCAGTTCGCACTGACACCGATGATGTTGAATCCATCCTCAAGCACGCCGAGCACAACCGCGCCGATCAAGGTGCCGACCACGGTGGCCTTGCCGCCGGTGAGTGCCGTTCCCCCGATGACCGCGGCCGTGACGCCGCTCAGCATCATGTTCAGTCCCGGTGCTGCGGGGTCGAGGCTGCCGATGCGGATCCCGTCGATGATACCGATGAAGCCGGAGATGAAGGCGATGATGATGAAGCACCACACCTTGACCTGCCGGACGCGCACGCCGGCTTCGGCTGCGCCGAGCTCGTTACCGCCCGTCGCCGTCGTGTGGAGGCCGAAGACCGTCCCTTTCAGCAACGCCCAGACGAGGAGGACGATTCCTAATGCCCACAGAGGCTCGGCCCAGTTACCGATGCCGAAGGCCCCGCCAAAGGCCCCGGTTGTGCCGGGCATTGTGCCTTGCATGTCATTCGAAGTGACGAGGATGTACCCCGCGAGCAGGTAGTTGACGGCGAGCGTCGCGACGAACGACGGGACTT
>JBEKLG010000156.1:0-4174 GCA_050010315.1 Acidimicrobiales bacterium | reverse complement strand
TCGACTCAACGAAGCCCTTGAACGCGGATTCCCGCTCACGTGCAGCGTGGTTCTCGGCCGCGTCGCGAACAGAACCCTCAGCGTTCGGGCCGCCTTCCCGGCCTGGTAGTCCAACTCCAATTAGGTCGGTGACGGCTGGTGTCGGCTTGTCTCATCGGCGGCTGCGCAAGCATCCTAACCGTCAGTTATCTATTCTCCCCCTGGTAGCGCCCCCGGCAGGATTCGAACCTGCGGCCAACTGCTTAGAAGCAATGTCGGCCTGAACGCTGTGCGGACCTGCGATAATGCACGTCGCCGGAGAGCGTCGACGGCGAAGTTGTCCGGTGTCGAAGGGGGGTCCCGATGAGCCATGACCCGGATCGTGACGAGCAAGCCGAGTCAAAACCGCCCCACCTCCACACCCATGTCGAGTTCGGCCCCCGCGTCGAGGTGACGGGTGGCGCAGACTTCAGGTTGTCGACCGAAACGCGCGGCCCGGCCCATGGGAGCAGACATTGGCTGGTCCACGCTCTCCGATGCCCGCGACCCCACTAATGTTCGGGCAGGTACCTTCTTGCTCGCCGGCAACCCCTACGGCCGAGCCGTCGTGCGGGTGGCGGCCGTTGACGCGGACGGCCAAGTTCACTTCAGCATCCTGCCCGGCTCGGTGGCCAAGAACCGCCACCTGCTTGGTGCCACCGTCGCCTGACGCCGGGGTCGTCGGCCGGCCAGGGGTCCCGGCAAGTCAGTTGAGCTGAGCACTGACGACAGGAAGCGCGGCGCTGGCTGACTCACTGCGCAAGGGTACGTATGCCGGGCAGCGGACCGGTCCGGTGAGCGTTCTGGACGCTCGTTCGGTATTCCAGACGCCCACTGATACGTTGCGACCGACTGCTCCAGACCCGTCGTTACGCGCTGTGCTAGGGCTCCGGAGACCAAAGCTCGCGGCACGATAAGGAATGCTCTGCGCACCGCGGTCACAGGGGGCACAGCGCGACCAAGGCACCGCCCGCCTCGCTCCTCCCGTGCGCGTCAGACGCTTGTCGGCCTGAATGCCACCCGCGCCAGGAAATCGTGGAGCAGGATTCGCCAGACGTACCAATCATGCCCACCGTTGATGAAGTCGCTGAAGAACTTGATGCCCACTTTGTTCAGGGCTGCGACGTCCTCCTGTGCGTAAAAGTGGATCGGGTCGTCCTTGCCACCTCCAACCAAGACCTGGACCTTCTTGATCGAGCTGGCCTGAGCAGGGGTGAGCGCGGACAGGTTGCCGGGATAAGGGCTGAAAGCGCCGTAGTAACCGAACTCGTTGGGGTCGTCGAGCAGCAGGCTTACTGCCAAGCCCCCGCCGCAGGACAGGCCGGCGAAGGCACGCTGCGAGGGCTCCGCCGATACGTCGTAGTGTGACTGCACGAACGGGATGACCCGGCTAATCAAGTTCTGGTCGTACCCGTCGCCGCTGCAGGCGGCCAAACCGAAAGCGGCCCACGCGAAGTTGGTCATCACCACGACCATGGGCTCGACCTGGCCCTTGTCGATGAGATGATCGAGGATGCTCGCGGCGTCAGCCCGGGTGCTCCAATCGACCTCGTTGCTGACGTAGCCGGCACTCAGGTACAGAGTGGGGTACGGCGTCGAGCGGTGTGGCTCATAACCGGGCGGCGTGTAAACAGCGAGGTAGTTGGCACCGGGCGAGCTTGACGACGTGCCGCTCAACGCAGCGTAGGTCACGTCTCTCAGAGCGCCATGTGGGGACGTCGGCGCCTGCCACCAGTAATTGACGGTGTGGAAGGCAGGGTCAGAGGGGACGTAGACCTGACTGGTCGGCTCAACTGAGCCAACGCTGACGCCATGGCGGTCGTTCCACGGAGGGTTGCTCGGGTCAGAGATCGTAGGACAGCCGGTCGCGCTCGCCATTTCTGCGTCCGTGCAGTTGACCGCGAAGGAGTAGTTGAACTCGCCCGAAGGGAGCGGAGCCGTATACGACCACACCCCCGTGCGCGGGTCCTTCTTCATATTGCTCAGCGGCCAGCCCGCCGTCGTCCCGATGTTCGGCCAACCAAGCGGGAAGTCTCCTGGCTCCCACTGCGTCGGGAGCAGCCCCTGGCTGCTGTACGGCGAAGCATGACCGGGGCTCGAGAAGTACCACTCGCCCTCTAGATACACGCTTTTTGCGCGAGGGTTGCGGTAGCGGAACGTCACCGTGTAGCCCGTCGGCGGCTTGCCCGTCCTCTGCACCACTGGAGAGAACCCGGAGGTCGTCGCTTGCGCCTGCGATGAGCCCGAGCCCGCCACCGCCCCCAGTAGGGTGGCCAGCAGCACGGCTACCGGGCACACCACGCGCCCGTAAACGGCGGCGGCCTGCCGGCGCTTTGCCCGAACGGCAAGACGAGAGCGGTGGGGTGTCGTCTGCATCGTGAGCTCGTTGTGTCGTCTGCGCGCCGAAACCATGGGCCGGCCCCTAGCCAAAGTATGTGACCAAGTCGCGTGACGCTACTCGACGGACACCTCTGACGCACTCGACGCCACAGACACTGACCGCCGCTTCCAGTACTACGTCGAATTTGAAGGGCGTCACCCCAAGGGGAAGTCCAGGCGCGCCGTAACGGTTTGTCTTGCTCCTTCAGTCCCAAGAAGCACTAGACGCCAGATTCGGCGTTCGGGGCGGGTCGGCGCATGAGTGAAAACTGGCTTCGGGCGTACATAATTGCGCTTGCGACGGATGCTCCTCAGGGGTCACAGGTTGGGGCCAAGGTCATTTCTGACGGCTGGCTGATGGTGGCCGACAGGCGCGTGCAATGCGCCGTAAGTGACTCCAGGAACGTGCTCGAGAGCGTGGCCCTCAGTTAGCTGGTCTCCTCCTGGTAGCGCCCCCGGCAGGATTCGAACCTGCGACCAACTGCTTAGAAGCTATGTCGGCCTGAGCGCTGTGCGGACCTGCGATAATGCACGTCAGTGGGGAGCACAGACGGCGAAGTTATCCGGTGTCGAAACGCGCCGTCTTGAGGAGTTTCGCTGACATTCCGCTGACACGAGACGCGGCCAAAGGGGAGCCGCACGAGGCCCCATCGACGAGAGCCGCGAGCGTCCACTTCCCGCTGAGCGCGCTCGACGATTCAGGCCTCGAACGCGTACGCCCGGCCAGCAGAGCTTCCCGGAAGTCCTACTGTTCCGGTCTTGGTACGGCGGGGAGAACGAAGGTGCCGGTGGGAACTCGGGGCTGGTAGCTCAACAGCGTGGCCGTACCGGTCCATCCGTTGTCGATGGCAACGCTCGTCGAGAAGTAGCCGATGAAACCGCTCGCCAGGAAACACGCCTTGGCCGTGGACCCGAAGCCGAGACAGGGGACCTCTTGGCCATCGGCAATCCTGGGAGCGATGTCGATGGCTGGGTACTGCGAGGCGACAAAGCTCAGGTCCTCATAAAGAAAGACCGGCTCGTCGAAGTCGGAGGAGAGCATCGTTGCGGTATTGCCAGAACCGGGACCCGAACACTGCCAGCGGGCTGAAGCACGACTGCGATCACACAAGTATTCACCGTGTCCGGTAGAGAAGAACTCCGACGTAGCCTCAGCGGCCGAAACTGACGAACGCGAGATAAAGGACGCGAACTGGTCATGAACAGAGCGCTGCGCGAAGAAGAAGGTGCCCGAATATGTCTTGCCTCCCACGAGAGGGTAAGTCTCCTTATACACGGCGCTGAACGTGCCCTGTGTTGTTTGCTGTGCTTCGCCCAGCAGCTTGTCAATCGCTTTGGGCGAGGTGTCGAGCCGGAAGGAGCTAGGTATGTGCGCCAAAGTCGCGCGCTCAAAGAGAACCTTGCTCCACCTGCGTCCGCCGTCAGAGGTTTGAAGGAGCTCCCCGTCTCCTAGTGCGGTGGTGGGAGACCTGAGGATATAGCCGCTGTCAGCATTCAGGAAGGCAACTTGGGGGGTGGTCCCGGTGTTGAAGGGCAGATGGCTGATCGAGACGAAGGTGGTGCCGCCGTTGGTGGTGCGCTGGAGTTGGCCGGGGCTCGGCAGTTCGACCCCCGTGTAGCGAAAGGCAAGGTTGCCGCTCACGGGATCAAGCGTGACGCCTGCGGTGCCGAAGGGGTACCAGAACTGCCTGAAATGGCGGCCACCGTCACTGCTGTGAAACCACGCGACCTTCATTCCTGTTGGGCACACCGCCCAGAGCGACGACCAGCTGGTGGC
>JBEKLG010000155.1:0-4174 GCA_050010315.1 Acidimicrobiales bacterium | reverse complement strand
GCGTGATCTGGGCCTTCAAGACGCTCTACGAGCGCGGGCTGATCTACGAGGGTCAGCGCGTCCTGCCGTACTGCTGGGAATGCGAGACGCCGCTTTCGAACTTCGAGACACGCCAGGACGACGCCTACCGCGACCGCGTCGACCCGGCGGTCACCGTCGTGATCTCGCTCGACGCCGCGCCCGACGGCAGCGGCCCCGCGGCGGGCCCGCTGCACGTCCTCACGTGGACGACGACGCCGTGGACCCTGCCGTCGAACCTCGCGCTCGCCGTCGGGCCGGAGATCAGCTACGCCGTCTACGAACGCCGCGGCGAGCGCTATCTCGTCGGCGAGTCCCGGGCCGAGGTCTACGCCGACCTGCTCGATCGGGCGATCCTCGTTGGCGCCGTCGCCGGTGCCGAGCTCGTCGGGCGGACCTACCGCCCGCTCTTCGGTTACTTCGCCGACGAGCCGAACGCCTTCCGCGTCCTTGCCGCCGACTTCGTCACGACCGAGGAGGGGACGGGGATCGTCCACATCGCCCCGGGCTTCGGCGAGGACGACCAACGGCTCTGCGAGGAGAACGGCATCGCCGTCGTCTGCCCGGTCGACGGCCGGGGACGGTTCGACGACCGAGTCCCCGACCTCGCGGGCCTGCAGGTCTTCGAAGCGAACGAACGGGTCATCGAGAACCTCGCCAGGTCGGGATCGCTCGTGCGGCGAGAGGAGTATGTCCACAGCTACCCGCACTGCTGGCGGTCCGAGACCCCGCTCATCTACCGCGCCGTAGCCTCGTACTTCGTCCGGGTCACGGCGATCAAGGACCGCATGGTCGAGCTGAACCGGCAGATCCACTGGGTTCCCGAACACGTCGGCCAGGGCGCCTTCGGCAAGTGGCTCGAAGGGGCGCGGGACTGGTCGATCACCCGTAACCGCTTCTGGGGAGCCCCGATCCCGGTCTGGAAGAGCGATGACCCGGCGTGGCCGCGGGTCGACGTCTACGGGAGCTTCGACGAGCTCGCCGCCGACTTCGGGGTCCGCCCCGACGACCTCCACCGTCCGGGGATCGACGCCCTCACGCGGCCGAATCCCGACGATCCGACGGGACGCTCGACAATGCGGCGCGTGGAGGACGTCCTCGACTGCTGGTTCGAGTCCGGCTCGATGCCCTTTGCCCAACTCCACTACCCGTTCGAGAACGCGGCACGTTTCGAGGAGCACTTCCCGGCGGATCTCATCTGCGAGTACGTCGGCCAGACCCGCGGCTGGTTCTACACGATGCACGTCCTGGCGACGGCGCTCTTCGACCGGCCGGCTTTCTCGCACTGCATCGCGCACGGGGTCCTGCTCGGCAACGACGGCCGCAAGCTCTCCAAGCGCCTGAAAAACTTCCCCGACCCCGAGGAGTTCTTCGCCTCTGACGGCTCGGACACGATGCGCTGGTACCTGCTCTCGTCACCGGTGCTGCGCGGGCTCGATGCCGTGATCGAGGAGGCGGCGATGTCCGAGCCGCTGCGCGTCGTCATGAACCCGATCTGGAACTCCTGGCACTTCCTCGCGCTCTACGGCCGCAGCGACGGCGTCGTCGGGCGGATCCGAACCGACCAGACCGGGTTGCTCGACCGCTACGTCCTCGCCAAGACGCGGCGCTTCCTCGAGGAGGTCACCGCGGCCTTCGACGCCTACGACCTCCCCGGGGCGGCGGGGGTGTACTCCGGCTTCCTCGACGCCCTGACGAACTGGTACATCCGCCGCAGCCGCGACCGGTTCTGGCGGCCGTTCACCGGCGACCCAGCGGCCGACGCCGACAAGACCGACGCCTACGACACCCTCCACACGGTGCTCTCTCTCCTCGCCCGGGTCGCCGCGCCCCTGCTTCCCTTCCTCGCCGAAGAGGTCTTCCGCGGACTTACTTCGACGCGCAGCGTGCACCTCGCTTCCTGGCCCGATCCCGACGAGGTCGTCGCCGATCCGGCACTCGTCGAGTCGATGGATCTCGTGCGCGAGGTGTGCTCGGCGATCCACTCCGTGCGCAAGGCCCGCGGGCTGCGGGCCCGCCTGCCGCTGCCGAAGGTGACCGTCGCGCACCGCGACGCCTCCCGCCTCGAGCCGTTCTCCGCCCTCATTGCCGACGAGGCGAACGTGAAGGCCGTCGAGCTCGAATCCGAACCCGAGACCCTGGCCACGAGCGCCCTCTCTATCGTCCCCGCCGAGATCGGGCCCCGTCTCGGCCCGGCGACCCAGCAGGTGATCGCCGCCGCCCGCCGGGGCGACTGGCGGCCGAACGAGGACGGGCGTGTCGCCGTCGCCGGGGTCGTCCTCGAACCCGGCGAGTTCGACCTCCGCCTCGTGCCGCGCGACCCGGGCTCTGGCCGGGTGATCGACGACGACCGCGGTGTCGTCGTCCTCGACACCCAAGTGACTCCCGAGCTCGAAGCGGAGGGAACCGCCCGCGACCTCGTGCGCATCGTCCAGCAGGCGCGTCGCGACGCCGATCTCGTGATCACCGACCGGATCTCGCTCGCCCTCGTCGTCTCGTCAGACTTGGGTGCCGTGCTCGACACCTGGGGCGACGAGCTCCGCCACCAGACGCTCGCCACTTCGCTGGCCGTCTTGGGATTCGACGATCCCCGCCGGGCCACCCTTGCGGGCCGCGGCGGCGTAGCCCACGGGGTGCATGAACTCCCCGACGGCCGCGCCGTCGAGGTCTACCTCGCACCCACCTCCCGGCGCGACTAAGGGCGCGACGACCTTCGCGACAGCTCGCCTAGGACGGTGTTGAAATAGTCGCTCGGGCTGAAACGAGCAACACTGTGACCAGCATATTCGCTCCGGCAGATTGGCTCAGGCGTGGATAGACCAGCATTTTCCTAGGCTGGCGGCAACCGCCTGGCCGCGGCCCGGGGGGCGAGGTCCGGGCTTATGCTCTCGTCGCGAAGAAGGGGTGACAGAAATGATGAAGCGTGAGAGCCACCGCGGCGAGATCGTCCCTAAGGGATTCGATTTCCTCGACCGGTTCTTCGACGATTGGCCCGAGATGCTGAAGCGGCCGGTTCTCCTCTGGCCCGAGCGAGGATTCGCCGGCTTCCGGGTGGAGGAGTTCCGCGAGCAGGGCAGCTATGTCGTGAAGGCGGAACTGGCCGGACTCGATCCGGAGCGAGACGTCGAGGTTTCGGTGCACAACGGCATCTTGCACATTGCCGTTGAGCGCCAGGAAGAGGAGAAGACGGAGGGGCGGGACTACCTCCGCCGGGAGTTCCGCTACGGGTCGTTCCACCGGGACCTGCCGCTCCCGGAGGGGGCGTCGGAAGGTGACGTCAAGGCGACCTACAAAGACGGTGTCCTCGAGGTCCGCGTGCCGATCGCGACCGCCGCGCCTCCGAAACGGATCCCGATCTCGACCGACTGATCATCGACCCAAAAGGGTCGCTGGACCCGTCTGGCGACGACCGCCACCGTCATTTCGCCGCTCGTCCGCTGGACGGGTCCTTCCAGATGGCGGCGCCCCGCGGGATCGGGCCGGCAGGGCCCCGACGCCAGCCTGAGGCCGAGGCGGGATCGTCCCTGGCCGGCCGGCAGGCGGCTCTCCCCGTCTCAGTTCCAGATCGCCCTGCCGTTGTCGCAGTCGAAGAAGCTGAGACGCT
This sequence comes from Acidimicrobiales bacterium, assembly GCA_050010315.1. Taxonomy (GTDB): domain Bacteria; phylum Actinomycetota; class Acidimicrobiia; order Acidimicrobiales; family Bog-793; genus Bog-793. The sequence continues at coordinate 552 of JBEKLG010000155.1, read as the reverse complement.
CGGTGTCGACGACAAAGACGGCACGCTGGCCGGCGGCGACCGCGCTTCGAGGAGAGATTCGTGCCACCCCGGCGCTGTGCGCGCCAACCACCTCGGGCTCGAGCCACAGCCCGGGGACCATTCCGTGGGCGCGGATGGCGTCGAGCATCTCGACAATGCCGTTCGGGAAACGGCTAGCCGACGGCCGCCAAGCACCGACGGTCTCCCACCACGACTGCCCGAGCTCCGCGTACCACCCGGAGTCGATGCAGACCACCTCAGCCCCGACGCTTGACGCGGCGGAGACGAGAGGCAGTAAGCGGTCCGTGGTCAGCTCGCCCATCAAGGTGTTCATGTAGTCGTTGAAGATCACGGGGAGGCGCTCGTGGTCGGGATGCGCGCGTCGCGCCACCCGCCGGTACCGCGTCAGCCGTCCGACGGTGCCCTCGAGCCCGTCTCCGCTCAGGGCGACCGCCGCCGGGACCGTCTCGAACGACTCACCCGGTTCGAGCACGAGGCGCCAGTGGTGTTCGGCGTCGGTCGGGCCGAGCAGGGCGACGTAGCCGCGGGGCG
>JBEKLG010000154.1:0-4180 GCA_050010315.1 Acidimicrobiales bacterium | reverse complement strand
CGCTCCGCCCGAAATGTCTTGCGTCAGGTTCTTGGAGTTGCGGTCGGTGCTCGTGCCCTGGCGTTTAATCCTTGTGATGGCGTAAAGGTCCCGAGATCGGCACGACAGGAGATGCACTTTCTGACCGCAGAACAGGTCGAGAAGCTGGCTCACGCGATCGCTCACCCAGCGCCACGTCGTGGCGGACACGGTGCAGCTCCGCACTGGCGTACTGAGTTCCCCGATCTCGGCTTGCTCGTCCGCTTCTGCGCTTACACGGGCCTGCGGGCGGGCGAGGTGGAGGCACTGCGTGTTCGCCGCCTCGATCTCTTTCACGCCAAGGTCGAGGTGGCAGAGTCTGTGAGCGAAGTTCGAGGGATCGGGCTCGTGTTCGGTCCGACCAAGACGTACGAGAGCCGGAGCGTTCCCGTCCCACGGTTCCTTTGCGACGAGTTGCTCACGATGGTGGTTGGCAAGGATCCTGACGACTTCGTGTTCTCGGCCCCCGAAGGTGGCCCGATCCGCCACGGCAACTTCTACGCCCGTCACTTCAAACGGGCCGTGCTTGAAGCGGGCCTTCCCGAGACGCTCAGGTTCCATGATCTTCGGCACACGTACGTCGGATTCCTGATCGCTGAGGGCGCTCATCCTCGGGCGATCATGGAGAGGATGGGACATAGCAGTGTCACCGTCACCCTCGACCGTTACGGACACCTGTTGCCGGTCCTTGAGGCTCAGCTGGACGAAGCGCTCGACCGGGTTGGACGGGCCGCAAAGGAGCAAACCTTTGGGTCCGTTGGGTCACGTTTGGGTCACGCCAACGGAGGTGTGCTCCGTGAGGACCGAGGTAAATAGGGGTGTACCAGGCCTTTTACCTGCGCCCCCGGCAGGACTCGAACCTGCGACACGCGGTTTAGGAAACCGCTGCTCTGTCCCCTGAGCTACGGGGGCGATATCCCGATCGACACGCCAGTTCCGCGATTCTTATCGCTCGCGCCGCCTGGTCGTTCGAGGTGACTTCGGCGGGGCTGGCGAGCACTGGCCACGGCGGTGCCGACCGGAACGCAATGACCTTTTCCGACCTTCCGAGCGGCGAGGCGATCCGGCGTGCACAATGGCGGGACCAATCGGTGTCGGGCGCGAGGGATGGCCGTCGCGCCAGACGCCACCGAGGTGAAAGGTGAACCAAGTGAAGGACTTCAAAGCGTTCCTTCTGCGCGGCAACGTCATCGACCTCGCGATCGCGGTCGTCATCGGCCTCGCCTTCGGCGCGGTCATCACGGCGTTCGTCCGGGACCTGATCACGCCGCTCATCGCGATCCCGGGGAAGACGAACTTTGCCTCGCTCCATTTCACCGTGAACGGGAGCACCTTTTCCTACGGCGACTTCGTCAACTACCTGGTCGCCTTCGTCGTCCTGGCGGCGGTGATCTTCTTCGTCGTGGTCAAGCCGCTCGGTGCGCTGATCGCAAGGCGCCAACGCGACGCGGCGGCGACAACGAAAACCTGCGAACACTGCGCGAGCACGATCCCTGCCGCCGCGCGAGTCTGCGCCTTCTGCACTCGCGAGGTCTCCACCTAGGGGAGTGAATCAGCACCCGTCCGGAAAGGGCTCGGGCGGTGCGTCGGGACGAGAAGGGTCCTGACGGATTCACCCGCTGGCGCGGTCCGAATCCGGCCCACCGCCCAAGCCGCGTCGCGCGGGCTGCGGGGCGGCCACACTGCCGGCGTCTCGCGACGCGACGGATGTCTCGGCGCCCCGTTCCTTGCCAGGGCGTTTCGCGTTCTGGCGGGGCTGATCGCGACGGGGCCGTCGTTTCCGCCCGAGCATGTCGTCGATCGCGTCGGGGGAGCCGTCAGGCGCGTCTCAGGGCGTTAATCGGCGTGCCGCAGATTGTGGAGCGGGGACGACAGACGGCCGGGATCGCACTCAAGGAGCGACCGAAGGTCGCTGCCGCGGACGACTTGACGGGCGCGGTCCACGGCACGGCTCGCACAAGGAGTCACGATCTGCGGCGGTTCGCTCCAGAGGTGCTCGGGGGCTACGTCGTCTTGTCCGCGACGATGCAGACCGCCTCGCAGCTGAGTCGGACGACTTCGCCGGCGGAGTCGACCACGTCAGCCAGCCGGTCGAGCAACGCCCGCCGTCTTTGCTCGGGCAGGAGCGCCACACCGCTTTGGGTCCTCGCCAGATCGACGAATTCCCCTCGACGCAGATCCCATGTCCAGGGAAACCGATCGACCCTGCAGGCGGCGAATCGGCCGCAACCCTCGATCGAGTTCACGTGTTCGGCCGTCTGGGAATCGTGGCGGCGGCGGCTTGACCGGCCGATCCCGCTCCCTTCCAGTTCGGCATCGAAGGTCTCGTAGGCGGTCTCGACGGCTGCTGCGAGGGCAGCGTCGCTCGGGTGCTCGTAATTCCAGAACACCGCGAGCCGGCCGTGCGACGCGAGCACATCCGCCGCCTTCACCGCACCGATCTTCGGGTCGATCCAGTGCCAGGCCTGCCCGCTCACGACGAGATCGAATTCCCGTCCGGCCGCGTCCCACGATTCGAACGGCGCGATCTCGACGGAGACACCGTGGCGGCGCGCGACCGCCGCCATCTTCTCGTCGATCTCGATCCCGAGCACGCTGCATTCCCTCGCGGCGAACGCCAACGCCGCTTTCCCGGTGCCGCATCCGACGTCGAGGACCCGGCGACCTCGTGCAGGCAGGATCGCGTCGACGAGCGCGCTCGGGTACGTCGGGCGCGAGCGGTCGTAATCCTCCGCATACTCGCCGAACGCTTCGGCGCGTCTTCGGTTGAGATGGAGCACGGCTTCATTGTTGCCGGTTGCTTGCTGTGTCGAGTGTCTCTGATTCCAAAGGGGCGTGCCGCCAGGCAACGGTCGGTGTCGGCGCGCTCAGCTACCTGCGGGACCGCGTATCCTCGGATGCGATGAGCGCATCCGCGAAACCCGTTGAGAAGGACTGCTATGTGGGGGGCAGTTGGCGCGCTGCCCAGGACGGCCGGCGCTTCGATGTCACCGATCCCGCGACGGGTGAACTCATCGACTCAGCTGCCGACGCGTCGCCCGCCGACGGTCTGACCGCCGTCGCAGCGGCCCATGACGCCTTGCAGGCGTGGTCACGGGTCGCGCCGCGCGAGCGCGGGGAGATCTTGCGACGGGCGTTCGAGCTGATGATGGCGCGCACCGACGATCTCGCCCGGCTCGTTGTCACGGAGAACGGCAAGGCGCTCGCCGACGCCCGCGCTGAGATGGCGTACGCCGCGGAATTCTTCCGTTGGAACTCAGAGGAAGCGGCGCGCATCAGTGGCGAGATTGTCACCGCCCCCGCTGGCACGAACCGCATTCTCGTTCTCCGCCAGCCGATCGGTGTCGCGCTCCTCGTCACACCGTGGAACTTCCCCGCGGCGATGCTGACCCGCAAGATCGGCCCGGCGCTCGCCGCCGGGTGCACGCTCGTCTGCAAGCCGGCGCGCGAGACGCCATTCACCGCGCTCGCGATCGCCGCGATTCTCGACGAAGCTGGGACTCCCCCCGGGGTCGTGAATGTCGTGCCGAGCTCGCGACCCGGCCCGCTCATCGACGCGGTCATCGCCGACGGGCGGGTCCGCAAGCTCTCCTTCACCGGCTCGACCGAGACCGGCCGGGCGCTCCTCGCCAGGGCGTCCGAGCGGGTCCTCAGCTGCTCGATGGAGCTCGGCGGGAATGCCCCGTTCATCGTCTTTGCCGACGCCGACCTGGATGCCGCGGTGGCCGGCGCGATGGTCGCCAAGATGCGCAACGGCGGCGAGGCCTGCACCGCGGCGAACCGCTTCTATGTCGAGGAGTCCGTAGCCTCCGCGTTCTCGACGCGCTTCGCCGCGGCAATGGCAGAGATCCGCATGGGGAACGGCCTCGAGGACGGAGTCGGCCTTGGTCCGCTCGTCAACGCCGAGGCGCGTGCCAGGGTCGCGACACTTGTCGCGGGCGCCCTCGAAGTCGGGGCGAGGGCGCTGACCGGCGGCGTTATCCCCGACGGGCCGGGTTACTTCTACCCGGCGACCGTTCTCGACCGGGTGGCGCCGGGGTCGCCGATCCTCAAAGAGGAGGTCTTCGGGCCGGTCGCGCCGATCGTCACCTTCCAGTCGGAGTCCGAGGTGATCGAGCTGGCGAACGACTCGATACTCGGCCTCGTCTCCTACGTCTACACG
>JBEKLG010000153.1:0-4234 GCA_050010315.1 Acidimicrobiales bacterium | reverse complement strand
CACTGACGACCGGCTCGGTTGTCAACGATTCAGGCGTGACTCGTGACGAGCATGATAGGTGTGAACGCTCGTCATGGGACTGTGCACGGCACCGTCGAGTGCTCTTGGTGGACGACGCGGTATTGAAGGTCACGACCGGTCGGCTAGTTGACGACAGAACGGCACGTATGGGGACATCGACGAGCGGGGATGGGAAGTGGACCCAAATGAATTGGCGGGGCCACGGCTGAAGATCGGACGCCCTCAGCCCCGATAGGGAGGCAGCGTGGAGTACGGGTACTTCGATGACGACCGCCGAGAGTTCGTCATCACTCGGCCGGATACGCCGCTCCCCTGGATCAACTATCTCGGCACCGAGAAGTACTTCGGCACCATCTCAAACACCGCTGGCGGGTGCTCCTTCTACCGTGATGCCCGCCGGCGACGTCTCACGCGCAATCGCCAGAACAACGTGCCGTCAGATCGTGGTGGCCGCTACCTCTACCTTCGGAACGACGAAGACGGCGACTACTGGTCGCCGTCTTGGCAGCCAACCTGTAGTGATCTCGACACCTACGAATGTCGCCATGGACTGTCCTACACGCAGATCAGCTCGACGAGGCGCGGGATCCGCGCCGAAACTCTGTACTTTGTGCCGTTCGGCGAGGACCTCGAGGTTTGGCGCCTGCGAGTGACAAACGAGACGAGACGACGGGTCGTGCTCTCGGTGTTCTCGTCGGTGGAGTTCTGCCTCTGGGATGCGCTAGACGACTCGACGAATCTCCAGCGCAATCTTTCCGTCGGCGAGGTGGAGGTGGTCGACGGGGTCATATACCACAAGAGCGAGTACCGAGAGCGGCGTAATCACTTCGCTTACTTCGCCTGCTCGGAGCCGCTTGCTGGCTTCGACACCCAGCGCGAGGCCTTCCTCGGTGCGTATCGGGGGTGGAATGCCCCAGTCGCGGTCGAACGCGGTCGGGCTTCGGACTCGATCGCACGCGGATGGGCACCGATTGGCTCCCACCATGTTCGCCTCACTCTCGCTCCGGGGGACAGCCACGAAGTTGTCTTCGTACTCGGTTACTCGGAAAACCTCCCGGAGGAGAAGTTCGACCCACCGGGCTCCGAAACGCTCAACAAGGCGAATGTTCAGCCGGTAATAGTGCGCTGGCTGCAGACGGCGAAGGTGAAGGAGGCCTTCGACGCGCTACGGCACTCCTGGGACGAGCTGCTTTCTGTGTTCCAGGTCGAGACCCCAGACGAGCACGTGAATCGGATGGTGAACATCTGGAACCCCTACCAGTGCGTCGTGACGTTCAACATGAGTCGTTCACTTTCCTCGTTTGAGTCCGGAATCACAAGAGGTATCGGCTTCCGTGACTCGAGCCAGGATCTGCTCGGCTGCGCGAGCATGCTCTCGGCACGGGCACGCGGAAGGATCCTCGACCTTGCCGCGACCCAGCTTCCCTCGGGCGGCATGTATCACCAGTACCAGCCGCTTACCAAGCGCGGTAACGATGACATTGGCTCAGGTTTCAACGACGATCCCCTGTGGCTCGTGCTCGCGGTCACCGCCTATCTGAAGGAGACCGCCGACTTCGCGGTGCTGGACGTTCCGGTTTCCTACAACCACGAGTCGCAAAGTGAGGCGCCTCTCTACGAGCACCTCCAGCGATGTGTGCGCTACACGCTCGATCGACTCGGCCCGCGTGGTCTGCCGCTCATCGGTCGCGCCGACTGGAACGACTGCCTCAACCTCAACTGCTTCTCGGTGACGTCGGGTGAATCCTTCCAGACAACCGAGAACCGGGAGGGAGGCGTCGCAGAGTCAGTGTTCATTGCCGGGCAGTTCGTCCTCGCTGCCTCCGAGCTCGCTAGCGTCGCCCGCCTCTGCGGTCGCGTCGACGACGCCAATGCTTTCGAGGATGATGCGAGGCGGATGACCGCTGCAATCAATGAGCACGGTTGGGATGGGGAGTGGTTTCTCCGTGCATATGACCACTTCGGTGAAGTCGTCGGTTCGCACCGAAACGACGAGGGCCAGATCTTCATCGAATCCCAGGGGATGTGCGCGATGGCCGGGATCGGGATCCTGGATGGCCGGGCTGCGACCGCGCTCGCGAGCGTCCGCGAGCGGCTCGCGACCGAGCACGGGATCATGCTTGTCCAGCCTGCCTATTCCCACTACCACCCGGAGCTTGGCGAGATCTCCTCCTACCCGCCCGGCTACAAGGAGAACGGCGGCATCTTCTGCCATGCGAACCCTTGGATCATGATCGCGGAGGCGATTCTCGGGAACGGCGATGCGGCGTTCGACTACTACCGAAGAACCAACCCTTCCGAGCGTGCCGCGCTCAGTGATGTGCACCGGTGCGAGCCGTACGTCTACGCCCAGATGATTGCCGGCCGTGACGCCGCTACCTTCGGAGAGGCGAAGAACTCGTGGCTCACGGGATCCGCGGCGTGGCACCTGGTCGCGATTTCTCAGTGGATCCTTGGGATCCGTCCCGAACTCGACGGGCTGCGCATCGACCCGGTGATGCCGGCAACTTGGAGTGGTTTCACCGTGCGGCGACGATGGCGGGGGGCAACTTACGAGATCACTGTTAGCAAGGCGGAGGGCCATTCGCCACGGGTCCGAAATCTTCTCGTCGATGGTGAGCAAATTGCGGGCAACCTCGTCCCACCTGCGCCCTCTGGCATGACGGTCAAGGTCGAGGCGACCCTCTCGCCAGTGGCTTTGAACTAGGTAACGGGGTCGTTCGCCCCTGCGAGGTTCACGGCGAAGATGCGGCGCGCGACCGGTGTCGACTCCGGATCCGCTGCGAGTTGGTGCGATCGAGCATCTGACGCAGCTTGCGATGGATTCGGGTGAGGCCCGTTATCGGCGACACGGTGGCTATCAGGCCGACGGCCACGGAGCCAGCGCCCGGGCCGGGGTGGGTTCACATCGCCTGCGCGACCCGCGGTCTCGTCCGGTTGCGCTCGATCCGGCTCATGGTTCCGTGACTGGACAAGACGGCGTAATTAAGATTATCTATAGACTTAGTCTTGTATGCCATTTACTGCATGATTATGACGGAATTCATCTCCAAGCTGGGCTCGGCTTGGGAGACGGGATGCGAGGAGGGCGAGACGAGCATGAAGGTCGCTGAGGACATTACCGAGCTCATCGGGAACACGCCGCTCGTGCGGCTACGTCGGCTCACAGGAGATAGCGGCGCCACGGTCGTGGCCAAGCTCGAGTTCTTCAACCCGGCGCACAGTGTGAAGGACCGCATCGGCGTTTCGATGATCGACGCCGCCGAGAAGGCCGGCCTGATCGGCCCCGAGACGATCGTCTTGGAGCCGACGAGCGGCAACACAGGGATCGCGTTGGCGATGGTGTGCGCGGCCCGCGGCTACCGTTGCGCCTTCACCATGCCCGAGACGATGTCCAAGGAGCGTCGGGCGCTGCTCAGGGCCTACGGAGCCGAGCTCATCTTGACCCCTGGGCCTGAGGGCATGCCCGGTGCGATCGCCAAGGCCGAGGAGCTCGCGAAGAGCGACCCGAGATACTTCATCCCCCAGCAGTTCGAGAACCCGGCCAACCCTGCGATCCACCGGGCCACGACCGCCGAGGAGATCTGGAACGACACCGATGGAAAGGTCGACATCGTCGTCTCCGGAGTCGGCACCGGGGGGACTATCACCGGCGTCGGCCAGGTGCTCAAAGAGCGCAAACCTTCTGTGAGGATGGTGGCCGTCGAGCCCGCGGCATCGCCGGTCCTCTCGGGCGGCCAGAAGGGCCCCCACCCGATCCAAGGAATCGGTGCGGGCTTCGTTCCGGCGATCCTCGACACCGGCGTTATCGACGAGATCATCACCGTTGAGAACGCCGATGCCTTCGATCTCGCCCGCCGGGCGGCGCGCGAGGAGGGCCTGCTTGTGGGCATCTCCTCAGGGGCGGCCATCTGGGCAGCGCTCAAGGTGGCTGGGCGCCCGGAGAATTCCGGCAAGTTGATCGTCGTGATCGTCCCGTCCTTCGGCGAGCGCTACTTGTCCACGGCGCTCTTCGAAGGGCTCAGCGACTGAGCATGTTCGAGACCCTGCGACGCGACCTGGCCTCCGCACGCGAACGCGACCCGGCGGCGCGATCGTTGCTCGAGATCGCGATCTGCTACTCGGGCGTTCATGCCATCTGGAGCCACCGCATTTGCCACTGGCTTTGGCAGAACGACTTCAAGCTCCTCGCACGGGGGTGCTCCAGCCTGGC
>JBEKLG010000152.1:0-4387 GCA_050010315.1 Acidimicrobiales bacterium | reverse complement strand
CGCGACTGCGCCAGCCGGGCGGGACCACACCGCGGATCAGGTGTCCGTGCAGCCACGGCCGGCGGGCCCAGTGACCGAGGGCGGTGCTGGGGAGGAGTTCTCAAGCTGGGAGCGGGCGGAAGCGATCGCCGCCCTCGCCCGGTCGACTTCGAAGGCACGGGCCTTCTCGAGAGATTCGCACGCCTCCCCGACGGCGGCGAGGAAGGGCGAGGGCTGCCGACGGGACGTGCGGCTACCGAAGGTGCGTTGCCGACACCAGGAGCAGTGCAGCTCTTGCGTCGCCCGGCTGAGTGCGACGTAAAGGAGCCGGCGTTCCTCTTGTTGAGCCGCGAAGGTTCTTGCATGCGCGATCGGCACGAGACCATCCTCGATTCCCGCCACGAAGACGAACCGCCACTCGAGGCCTTTCGCCCGGTGGAAAGTGAGAAGGTCAACCCCATCGGTCGCCGCGGTCTGGGGTTCGTCGCGCAGCGTGTGTTGCAGGTAGGTGAGGAAGCCGCTCGCCGACGGGGCAGTCTCGACCGCCACGTAGTCGTAGCCGACGCCCGCCAGTGTGGCGAGATCGAGCTCACGCTCTCCGTCGAGGTCGACTTGGCCCGCCTCGGGGCGGGACGCGGTCGGATCAGGGAGGCGATCCCAACCGTTCGCCAGCGCGAGATCCTCGAGCCATGTCGCGAAGCTGTCACGTCCGACCCGACCTTGGAGTCGAGCGAGCTCTTCACGGACGGCGGGTCGCGCGAGGAACGCGCCGCCGACGCGGCCGCGACAGGGGACCCCGGCTGCCGAGAGCGCCGACTCGAACAGGATGAGCTGAGAGTTTGTCCGGGTGAGAATCGCGCACGTCGACCACGCTGACCCAGGTGGGTGGCAGCGGCGGAGCGAGGCGGCGACGCCAGCCGCCTCGGCGAGGTCCGAGGGGTACTCGGTCACGCTCGCCGGTGTCCCGTCCGCTTCCGCGGCCAGCTGGGGCGGCTTGCCGGAGGCGAGGACCGCAGAGGCGGCCGCGATGACCTGAGGCGTCGAACGGTAATTCGTTGCAAGGTCGATCACGGTCGCACCGGGATAGCGCTCGGCGAATTTGGTGACGGCGCTCGGGTCGGCACCGTTCCAGCCGTAGATCGCCTGGTCGGTGTCACCTACGGCGCATAGGTCGTCGCGATGGCCGAGCCAGGTGTCGAGCAGTCTCAGCTGTGCCGGGTTGGCGTCCTGGAGCTCATCGACGAAAAGGTGCTGGAATCGCCAGCGCTGGACCGCAGCGAAGGCGGAGTCCGAAGCGATTTCGTCGGCGAGGCGTTCGAGGAGGTCTTCGAAGTCGAAGAGCCCGAGGCGGCGTTTCTCCTGCTCGTACCGCGTATACCACCCGGCGACGTCCGTGAGGTCGGCGAGGGGTACCCGGCCAGCCGCCTGCGCTTGCGCGACGTAGTGGGCGGGCTGGATCAACCTCGCCTTGGCCCATTCGATCTCTCCGGCGACCGAGGCGAGGAGTTCGCGCCAGCCGGCGGCTCGCGGGCGACGGGGCGAAACCTTCTGGGGTGTCGGCAGCAACCTGGAGAGCAGGGGAGCCTTGGAATCAATGATGGCAGGGGGATCGCGGCCTTCGTCGACCGCCCGCAGACGCAACTGGGCCAGCGCGACGGCATGGAAGGTCCCCGCGGTCACCGGCGCAGGGAGACCAAGGTCCCGCAGGCGCGCCCGCAGTTCTCCAGCGGCCTTGCGGGTGAACGTCAGCGCCAGGACATGAGCGGGAGCGGCGTCGTCGTTGAGCACTCTCCAGGCGATCCGCCGGGTGAGGACACGGGTCTTGCCAGACCCGGGACCGGCGACGACGAGGAGCGGCGCGGCCGGCGAGGTGATCGCGGCGCGCTGGCGCTCGTCACAGCCGGCGAGAATGTGGCCCAGCCCGAGGGAGCTCACAACTCGGGACGGTACTCGCCGGCTGTGGTGTTTCGTCTGCGGTCGAGACAGGCTCGAAGGGCCCGCTCGGCAGCCATTAGCGTCTGCAGCGATGTTGAGCTCGTACGTCAACGGCAAGGTCTTCGGCGAGAGTTTCGGGACGGCGACGCCTTGGGTGCTCGCCCTGCACGGCTGGGGACGCTCGCACGCCGACTTCACGGCGATGCTGGGCCCACTTGCCGGCGAGGAGGCGATCGACGCCATCGCCGTCGACCTGCCGGGGTTTGGAGCTTCCGCCGCGCCGGATTCGGCGTGGGGGGCGACAGAGTACGCGAGCTTCATCCGGCCGGTGCTCGACGAAATGGCTGGTCGGGTCGTGATCGTCGGGCATTCGTTTGGTGGCCGCATCGCCATCGAACTCGCGGTGTTGGCGGGTGATCGAACGGCCGGGCTCGTGCTGTCCGGCGTGCCGTGCACGCGGGTCGGTCGGGCGCCGCGTCCCAGATTTCGCTACCGCATCGTGCGCGCCCTGGCCCCGGTGGGGCTTATCGGCGAGCGTCGCCTGGACAGGGCACGGGAGCGCTACGGATCACGGGACTACCGGGAGGCGCGAGGCGTCATGCGGGCCGTGCTCGTGCGCGTGCTCACCGAGGACTACCGCGCCTCGCTGGCACGTCTGAGCTGCCCTGTCGAGCTCGTCTGGGGGGAAGAGGACGCAGTGGTACCGGTTGAAGTCGCCCGCCGGGCCTTGCCGGCAATCGCTTCGGGCCGATTGACCGTTCTTCCGGGCGTCGGCCATTTTGTGCCGACCACAGCGCCGGCGGCCCTGCGCAACGCGACGATGCTCCATCGGCCGTGATCGCGCTTTTTGTCATCACGATCTCGCTCTCGGCAACGGGGGCGGTGTTGTCGGGTATCCGCTGGCTGCGTGTCGCCCAGCGCGAGCACTACCTGTCCGGATCGCTGCTCCGCTTCGCCCGACGCTGGTGGGGCCAGGATCCGCTCCATTTCGTCGCCGCGACATGCGCGATCGCTTCGGTAATCGTCGAGGGTTTCCTGGTCGGAAGCGGGATCGTCGGGGCGGTGGTCGTCGCGGTGGGACCGGTCGGTCTGGGATTACGCGGTCGCACGGGGCGGCTCCGGTGGACGCGGCGCTTGACGACGGTCGCGTCGATTGCCGCCGTGGAGCTTGGGGCAGCTGTGGGCACGGCGGCCGCCGTCGGCGGTCTCCGGCTTGCGGCGATGGTGCTTGTCGTCGGCGCAGTTGGTCAGCCGCTTGTCCTCGAGAGTGCGCTCGTCGTCGACCGTCCCTTCGAGTGGGTCCTGAGCCGCCGCTACGTGAAGCGAGCGGCCGAGAAACTCGGCCGGATCGACCCGATCGTCGTCGGTATCACCGGCTCGTACGGCAAGACCTCGACGAAGAGCTACGCGGCCCACCTGCTCTCGGGTACCTACCGAGTCGTCGCCAGCCCCCGCAGCTTCAACAACCGCGCCGGACTCGCCCGGGCGGTGAATGAAACCCTCGTTGCCGGGACCGAGGTCTTCGTAGCCGAGATGGGTGCTTATGGGACCGGTGAGATCGCCGCGCTCGTCTCGTGGCTGGCGCCGCGTGTCGCCGCCATCACTGCGATCGGGCCGGTGCACCTCGAGCGGTTCAGGTCACTCGACCGCACACTGAAGGCAAAGAGCGAAATCGTCGCTGCTGCGGACACCGCGGTCCTGAACGTTGACGACGAGCGCCTGGCGCGGCTCGCCGGAGGCCTCGCCGCAGCCGGCCGCCGCGTGGTTCGCTGTTCGGCTTCCGACCGGCGCGGTGACGTCGCCGTGGTCGCGGAGGCCGCCGAGGCACAGCTCTATCTGGACGGGTCCTCCGCCGGTACTTTCCCCCTTGCCAGCCGGCGGCCGCTCGCGCTGACGAACGTCGCTTGCGCGGCGGGAATCGCCCTCGCGCTTGGCGTGCCCGTGCCGGACATCGTGCTGCGCCTGCGCTCGCTCCCGGTCGTCGAGCACCGCTTGGAAGTTGCCACCTCGCCGACGGGAGTCACCGTTCTCGACGACACCTTCAACGCCAACCCGGCCGGGGCGCGGCTCGCCCTGGCGGCGCTGGTCGAGAACGCCCGCCCCGGCTCGCGGAGCGTTGTCGTCACCCCCGGGATGATTGAACTCGGCGACCGCCAGCGATCCGAGAACGAGACATTCGCCGGTGAGGTGGCGAAGGTTGCAACGGACCTCGTTGTCGTGGGCTCGACCAACCGCCGTGCACTACTTGCTGGGGTGGCGAAGGCCCAGGCGCCAAAAGCCGGCGGAGAGGGTCTCCGGGTCATCACGCTCGACTCACGAGCTGCCGCGGTCATCTGGGTGCGGCGCGAACTCGGCGACGGTGACGCCGTCCTCTACGAAAACGACCTTCCCGATCAGTACCCATAGGGCCCCGACCGGGGAAGTCAGCGAGAATGACCTTCGTCCCGTGCGAGAAAAGGCAGCGTACAATGCC
>JBEKLG010000151.1:0-4401 GCA_050010315.1 Acidimicrobiales bacterium | reverse complement strand
ATCTCGTCGCTCGCCATACACGATCATCGCCGAGGCCCGGTTCCGGCTGCAATCGCCGTGCCAGACGTCGTGCCCGCGGCCCGGGCGACTCGCGCTCCCCCGCCGTGCCCTCGGCCTCTGCCGGGCGGCGATCATCCGCCCGTAGGCCTGGCGCGCGACGGCATCATGGGACGAGCCGGGCGGCCCTGCCCGGCCGGGTGATCCACCCCGTGGCGGGCAGTCCGGGAGAAGGAGGCGGCGTGGAGGTAGCAGTAGGCCCAGCCGTCGTGTCGACCCATTTCAACGACGAGTTCCTCGTCTGCGAACTGTCGGCGGAGATGTCAAGCACGAAAGAACAGGGGTACTTCGCCGCCGACACGCGCCTCGTCTCCGGCTATCGGCTGAAACTCGGCGGCAGGGCGCCGATCCTCCTCAACGGCGTAGCCATCGCCGATCACTCCGCCCGCTTCGAGTTCACCAACCCGCCGATCGCCGGGGCGGACGGCGCCGAGGTGCGGCAGCACTCGATCCACCTCCGTCTCGACCGCAGCGTCGGCCCGGGCGTGCATGAGGACTACGACGTCACGAACCACGGCCGCCAGCGGATCGTCGTCGACGTCGAGATCAGCTTGGAGTCGGATTTCGCCGACCTGTTTGACGTCAAAGCGCATCGACCGATCCGCCGGGGCGCGATCCACAGCACGTGGGACGAGGACGCCGGCGTGCTCACGACGCGCTACCGCAACGGGACCTTCCGCCGCGCCCTTCTCGTCGAGGTCCACAACGCCGCCACTCCCCCACAGTTCGCCAACGGCGGGCTGCTGTTCCGGGTCGCTCTCGAACCGAAGCAGCGCTGGCACACCTGCCTATGGTGGGTCGCGGCCCTCGACGCGGACGAACGGCGCGTCACCCGTCCCTGCAACCAGCTGCTCGCCGGCGACGTCGGCGTCGAGGCGGCACGCCGACGCTGGGTCGGCGAGGCGACGATCTTCGAGACCTCGAACGAGAACGTGACGACGGCGCTCCGCCAGGCGGTTAACGACCTTGCCGCGCTCCGCCTCCACCACCACGACGAACTCGCCGCCGGAAAGGCCGACGACGACCTCAACGCCTGGGTTCCCGCCGCCGGGGTTCCCTGGTTCGTCAGCCTTTTCGGGCGCGACGCCCTCGCCGTCTCCCTCCAGTGCCTGGCGATGTCCCCCCGCCTCGCGCTCGGGAGCCTGCGCGCCCTCGCCGCGCTGCAGGCCGACAGCTACGACGACGGACGGGACATGCAGCCGGGCAAGATCGAGCACGAGATCCGCCACGGCGAGCTCGCCGCTCTCCACCTCATCCCGCACACCCCGTATTACGGGACTCACGACGCGACGACGCTCTACGTCCTCGTCGCCGCGCTCGCCTGGCGCTGGAACGGGGACGAGCACGAACTTGCGGCAATCCGGCCGCACGTCGAGCGCGCCCTCGAATGGATCGCCCGCGATGGCGATACCGACCAGGACGGCCTCCAGGAGTACCAGACGCGCGCCCCACACGGCTACTACAACCAGGGTTGGAAGGACTCGATCGACGGGATCCCCGCGGCCGACGGATCATCACCGAAACTGCCGATCGCCCTCTGCGAGCACCAGGGCCTTGTCGTCGCCGCCAAGCGCGCCTGGGCCAGCGTGCTGGAAGAGTCGTTCGGCGACGACGAGGCTGCCAAACGCCTCCGCCGGGAGGCCGACCGCCTCGCCGAGTTGATCGAAGAGCGCTTCTGGTGGGAAGAGGAAGGCACGTACTACCTCGGCCTTGACGGCGACAAGCGGCCGATCAGGACCGTGGCTTCGAACGCGGGGCACCTCCTGTGGCAACGCGCCGTCGATCCCGCCCGCGCGGCGCGCGTCGTGCGGCGCCTCCTCGCCGACGACATGTGGAGCGGCTGGGGCATCAGGACGCTCTCGGCGGACCACCTCGCCTACGACCCGCTCTCCTACCAGCTCGGATCCGTCTGGCCGCACGACAACGCCATCATCGCCGCCGGCTTCCGCGCCTACGGCTTCGACGCCGAGGCGGCGCAGGTCGCGGCGGCGATCTTCGACGCCACGGCGATGTTCGCCCACCAGCGCCCGCCCGAGCTCTTCGCCGGCTTCACGCGAGATCCGGGGGGGTTCCCGGTCCAGTACCTCGGGGCGAACGTCCCCCAGGCGTGGTCCTCGGGGGCGCTCATCCACCTCGCCACGACGCTGCTCGGCCTCGAAGCCGACGCCCCGGCCCGGGTCGTGCGGGTCGACCCGGCGTTGCCGGAATGGATGGACGAGGTGATGCTGCGCCAGCTACGCGTCGGCGACGCCTCGATCGACCTTCGCGTCGCCCGTCAAGCAGACGGCGCCCACACCGTAGAGGTCCTTGCGAGCACAGGAGGGCTGCAGGTTGACTTCGCCGGCGACTGACGACGAAGGACGCCCCGGCGCCGGGCGCGATCGCCCACCGACACGGGCGGACTGGACGAGGAGAAAGGGGTTCTGATGGGATCCGCCGAACGTGAGCCGCCGTCTCGGGAGGGTTTCCTGCCCTTCGCCGGTCACCGGACCTGGTATCGAATCGTCGGCGAGGAAGAAGACGAAGGCAAGCTGCCCCTCCTCTGCCTCCACGGCGGCCCGGGGGCGACGTGGCACCATCTCGAGCCCTACGCCGCGCTCGCCGAGGGGCGCCGCGTCGTCTTTTACGACCAGCTCGGCTGCGGGAACTCCGCGGTCGACGAACCCCACGATCCTTCGTTGTGGACCCCCGGGCTCTACCTCGAGGAGATCGACACGATCCGGGAGTCCCTCGGCCTGGTGCGCTGTCACGTGCTCGGGCATTCCTGGGGCGGGATGCTCGGCATGGCCTATGCCGCGAAGCGCCCGGCGGGGCTCACCGATCTCATCGTCGAGTCCTCCCCCGCCTCCGTGCCGTTCTGGCTGACCGAGATCGAGCGGCTGCGCGCCGAGCTCCCGGCCGAGGTCGAAGCGACGCTGCGGCGACACGAGCGCGAGGGGACGACGGAGGCCGAAGAATACGAGGCGACGATGATGGTCTTCTACGACCGCCACCTCTGCCGCATCCGGCCCTGGCCCGACTGGCTACAAAGAACCTTCGAGGCGATGGCGGCGAACCGCGAGGTGTACCTCACGATGAACGGACCGAGCGAGTTCCACGTGATCGGATCCTTGAAGGACTTCGACCTCACCTCGAGCCTCGGTGCGATCGGCGTGCCGACGCTGCTTTTCTGCGGGGAGTTCGACGAGGTCACGCCGGCGACCGTGGCCCGGGCCCACGCGGCTATCCCCGGATCGCAGTTCGTCGTCCTCGAGGGCTGTTCGCACATGTCCCAGGCCGAGCGCCCCGATTTGACGCTCGGGCTGCTGCGCGGCTGGTTGGCCGGCGTGGAGGCCAGTCTGTCCCGGGCGGAACGGAGCTAGCTGCACCTCGGCGAACCGGCTCTTTTCTCCGCCGAGGACCGCCGACACGACCCGGCTCCCAGGCGCCGCCCGAACGGAGGACGAAAGCTCACAACCTCAGTGGACGTAAACGCTCGCCTGGAACATGCAGGCGGGCGGACGCGCTGATGAGCGCCCGATCCGATCAGGTGCAACGGGGACGGGCGACCTGCCGGTGAAGTGCGGCGAGCTGGTGGCGCAGCGCCAGGATCTCGGCGTCCTTGGCTACGGCTCCATCCGGTGAACGCGAATCGCCCCGGCGACGCGACGGACGAGGCGGTAGAGGAAGGACAGCCCCACAGGCGGTGAGCCTCGTTCAGTGGATCGTGCCTGGTCAAGCCGCCGGACGAGTAAGCGGATCCTTCCGGTCCGTGGACGACGAGAAAGTCGTCCACGGGGTTCCACCAAGGTCCATCACCGCAGGCCGATCCACGTAGCCGGAGTAGCTCGCCGCGCATGTCGGCGGCGGCGACGTGAGCGCGTGCCGAGAACCGTGCTGAGAGCGATCAGTATCAGGACGATGCCAGCCCCCATCAGGAAGTAGCCACGGTGGTTCTGATAGGAGTTGGCGACATAACCGAGGAGGGGGACGGACCAACGTGCTCGGTACACGTAGCCCCCAGGTATCGTCATGGTCCACGGGTCGCGGACCGTGTTCGCATCGCCCTGGGTCTTGAACAGGAGCTTTCCGCCGGGGCCCTTGGTGATGCGGACGATGCGGTGCACGATCTGCTCGGAGGGCTTGTACGGGTCGGCGAAGACGATCACGTCCCGCACGTGCAGGCTGTCCACTGGGACACGCTGGCTGATGACCAAGCCGCCGACGGCGAGTCCGGGTCGCATGCTGCCCGAGAGGACCGGTGACATCATCCAGGTGCCCTGGACCAGTGCGAAGGCGGCGATTCCTGCTGCGCCAAGGACCGCCAGCAGCAGCACGTAGGCGAGAAGCGTGCGGAGCCGCTTG
>JBEKLG010000150.1:0-4407 GCA_050010315.1 Acidimicrobiales bacterium | reverse complement strand
GACTGGTAGAGGCAACTATGTGTCCCGGGCGCCGCCGAGGCCGAGGCCACATAGGGGTTGAAGTTGTCGGCAAGCGTTCCCCACGCTTGCGAGGAATAGAACGTCCCACCTGGAGTGACCGTTGTTGCTGGCCTTGTAGTGGCCGCTCCCATGCTGGCTCCCATCGAAGGCAAGAAAACCAGCGTCAACGAGAGCCCGGCGCCGGCGAGGATCGCCCCGAGCCATTTTCCTCTTCTGTGTAGTTTCATTTGTCGCAGTACCTCCATTTCAGCCGTCTTGTCCCGAACCGACGCCGTGACGACGGAGAAGTCGCCCTTCTCTCGCACCTTAGCTTTTACCGCAAGAAAAGTCCAGGGCCGGGAGGGAGCCCGCGTCCCGTGAGTGCGATCAGGCGGCTCCTAGGGATCGACGGCGCGGACGGGCGCCTCAAGCGCGTCATTCTCGGTAGCGCCCCCGTGGCGAAGCTACTCGTCCTGCTCGTCGGCATGGCGCTCGCCGCAACGCTCGTCGGCTGGGTGCTCGCGGGGCGCGAACCACGCGTCATGGCTGGCCAGCCGATCGAGCGAGGCGACGAAACCACCTCGTCGAGGAAACCGGGACGAAGCCCGACGCGGGTATTGGCGGCGGGACCGGAAGAGAGGGACCCGGCATACTAGGCGCATGACCACCCGCCAACCTGCGGTGAGCTGGATGTGTGACATGGACGGCGTGCTCGTGAACGGGGGAGCGGCGGTGCCCGGTGCCGACCGCTTCATCGCCGCCCTCGAAAGAGCGGGATTCAGGTTCCTTGTCCTCACGAACAATTCCCGCTTCTCGCCAAAGGACCTTGCCTCGCGCCTCGCTGACAGTGGGCTCTCGATTCCTCCCGAGGCGCTGTGGACTTCCGCGTTGGCGACGGCCCGCTTCCTCGCCAGCCAGCGGCCTAATGGCCGGGCGTTCGTCATCGGCGAGGCGGGGCTCACCAGCGCGCTTCACGACATCGGCTACGTACTCACCGACCGAGATCCCGATTACGTCGTCCTGGGCGAGACGCGCACCTACAGCTTCGAGGTGATCACCAAGGCGATCCGGCTGATCGACCGTGGGGCGCGGTTCATCGCCACCAACCCCGACCCGGTCGGCCCGTCTCCCGAGGGCAACCTGCCCGCCACCGGTTCCGTCGCAGCGATGATCCAGCACGCCACGGATCAGACCGCGTATTTCGTCGGGAAGCCCAATCCACTCATGATTCGCGAGGGTCTCGACGTTCTCGACGCCCACGCCGTGACGACCGCGATGGTCGGCGACCGCATGGACACCGACGTCGTCGCCGGCATCGAGGCTGGCCTGGAGACGATCCTCGTCCTGACCGGGGTGACCCGCCCCGAAGCGGTCGAACGATTCCCCTACCGGCCGTCCCGTGTCGTCGACTCCGTCGCCGATCTCGCCGACGAGATCGACGGGGTGTCGCAGTAGCCCGGGCCAAGGGCCACGGGAACGAGGTCCGGATCGGTTCGCGCCCGGCCCCGTCGATCGCCCGGACCGGGCGTGACCGTCTGTGCCCCCAGGAGGCACCCGGATGAGACGAAGGACGGACCGCGACGTCGCGGCGTTCGAGGCGCGTGCGCCGCGCTACGAGGTCGGCCGGCTCGGCGCGTTGCACCGGGATATCGCAGACCGCACGGCGGACCTCGCCCTCGCCGTGCGTCCGACACCGAGTCGTGTCCTAGACGTCGGTTGCGGGAGCGGGTACCTGCTGCGAATGTGCGGCCCGCGCGCCGGAGGCGAAGATGCTGGTCGGCGTCGATCCTGCCGCAAGAATGATCCGCGTCGCACAGGTGACGACGAATGACGAGCGCCTGCGATTCTCGGTCGGTCGCGCGGAAGAGCTGCCGTTTTCTGACGCCAGCTTCGATCTCGTCGTGACCACGACGTCGTTCGATCACTGGGCGAATCAGCGCGCCGGCCTTGCTGAGTGCGCGCGGGTGCTGGCGCCAGGCGGTGGATTCGTGCTCGCCGACCTGTTCTCCTGGTTGCTGTTGCCGACGCTTCTCGTCGGCCACCGTGGCAAGGCGCGAACAAGGACACGAGCAAACAGGATGCTCGTCGCGGCTGGGCTGCACGACCTGCGGTGGCACCGTCTCTATAAGCTCATCCTCCAAGCGGTTACCGCGACGAACTAGGGCGTGGGCGGCGGGTTCCCGGTGTAATCAGCGCCGCGGGGGCCTCGGCGGGCACGACGGGACTGCGCGGCGGAATCGGGTCGACGTGCTCGTAGGGCGCGCCGAGCGGGGGCCGTCGCTCGGGCTCGCCCTTGTTCGGCCACAGGGCAAGGGCCCGCTCGGCCTGGGCGGTGATCGTGAGCGCCGGGTTGACGCCGAGGTTGGCGGAGATCGCGGCCCCGTCGGCGACGTGCAGGCCCGGGTGGCCGTAGACCCGCTGGTACGGGTCGATCACACCGGCTTCCGGCGAGTCGCCGATGACGGCACCTCCGAGGATGTGCGCGGTCATCGGAACGTTGAAGACGTCGTTCCAGCCGCCGGCGGCGAAACCGCCGACGCGTCTGGCGATGCGACGTACCGCGTCGTGACCGGCGGGAATCCACGTCGGGTTGGGTCCACCGTGCCCTGGTCGCGAAGTCAGCCGCGTCCCGAAGAGGCCCTTTTTCAGGTAGCAGTCAAGGGAGCTGTCACGGGTCTGCATGACGAGGGCGATGATCGTCTGCTCGGACCAGCGGTGCATGCTGAGGTTGCGCGCCATCATCACGGGATGGCGGGCAACCTCGCGTGCCCAGGTGAAGAAGCGGTACCGCTTGTCGCCGTCGGCGAGGGCGGTGGTCAGTAGTCCCATGGCGTTGCTGCCCCGGCCGTAGCGCACCGGCTCGATGTGGGTGCGCTCGTCTGGGTGGAAAGATGACGTGATGGCGACGCCGCGGGTGAAGTCGACGTCGCGCCGGAACGTGCGTGCCCCGAGGATCGCTTCGGAGTTCGTGCGGGTGAGCTCGCCGAGCCGCGGCGAGAGGTTCGTGAGGATGCCGGCGTCGCGCATCCGGTGCAACAGCTCTTGGGTGCCGATCGCGCCCGCGGCGAGAACGACGTCGGCGGCGACGAGCGTGGAGTGGTGCTTGCGCACCCAGGCGCCGGTGCGTCCGGTCGCGATCTCGTAACGGCCGTCGGCCCGCGGCTTGATCGCGGTCACCGTCGTGCGGGCCAAGACCTCAGCACCGCCCCGCTCGGCGAGGTGCAGGTAGTTCTTCAGGAGCGTGTTCTTCGCCCCGTGACGGCAGCCGGTCATGCATTCACCGCACTCGGTGCAGCCGGTGCGGTCCGGGCCGACCCCGCCGAAGTACGGGTCGCTTGCCTCGACGCCGGGCTCGCCGAAGTAGACGCCGACGGGGGCGGTGATGAACGTCCCGCCGGCGCCCATCTCGTTTGCGACGGCCCGCATCACCTCATCGGCCGGTGTCGTCGTCGGGTTGGGGACGACGCCGAGCATCCGCTTGGCTTGGTCGTAGTAGGGCGCGAGCTCGGCGCGCCAGTCGGTGATGCGGCCCCACTGGGCGTCGCGGAAAAAAGGCGCCAGCGGTTCGTAGAGGGTGTTGGCGTAGACGAGCGAACCGCCGCCGACTCCGGCACCGGAGAGGATCATCACGTTCCTCAGCAGGGTGACGCGCTGAATACCGAGCAATCCGAGCTTGGGCACCCAGAAGAACGAGCGCAGCCGCCAGGAGGTCTTCGGCAGGGTCGTCTCGTCGAATCGTCTTCCCGCCTCGATAACGAGGACCCGGTAGCCCTTCTCGGTGAGGCGCAGCGCCGCCGTGCTGCCGCCGAAGCCGCTCCCGACGACGACGACGTCGTACTCCCCGGCGTCCACCTCGGCGACAGTAGACGGCGGTCCTCCGCCGGTGCGAAAGCGCCGGCGCGTCTCGGTCGTCGTCGCCTACGGCAAAGCCTCCCCGCGGCCGCAGGCCACGCACCGCCGGCGGCCGAGGCCCCGGCTACCCGGTCTTCGACGTCGGGCAGGCCCTTGGGTCGTAGGGGGGGATCGATCTCGTCGCCGCGGTCGGGGAGCCGAGCACGCCGCCGTCCGTGCCCGGTGTCGTCGTGGTCGTGGTTGTCGAGGTGGTCTTCGCCGGTGAGGACTTTCGTGCTGAACGTGAGCCGTGGGCAGGACTCGAGGCGTGCACCGGGTGAGCGCTCGCGACCGCAAGATCCGAGCCCGTCACGACGGTGACGTCGGCGCCGCCGAGTGTCGCGCCGTGTCCCAACGAGACGGTCCCCGACACGTCGGAGAGCACCTTCTCCGCCTGCTGCAGGTGCCCGGTGCCGTAGACGACCGTCGTCTCAGAAATCGGGCCGACCGGGGTCTGCGCGCCGCTGGCGATGACGCGGTAGCCGAGGGCGCGCAGCTCGGAGGCGACGGCGGCGG
>JBEKLG010000149.1:0-4417 GCA_050010315.1 Acidimicrobiales bacterium | reverse complement strand
GCAGGTCGACGGCCCCTGCTGGGATGGAACTCTGGTCGAAAAGGAGCTGGCGTAGGCGCGCCTCTGTTTCACGTTTTTCCTCGGCCTGCTTCTGCTCCGTGAGGTCGACGAACTGCCCGATGACGCCGACGAGCGACCCTGAGTCGTCGCGCATCGCCGAGGAGTACATCTTGCAGGGAATGAAATGGCCGTCGGCGTGGCGCAGGCGGATCTCGATTTCGTTGCTGTCTCGGGTCCCGGCGAGGTATTCGGAGAATCCCTTCGCTTGGGCGGCGACGTCGTCGGGGTGGAGGTAGCTTGCGAACGGGGATCCGATCAGTTCCTCACGCGCGTAACCGGAGAGGCGAACGATCACATCATTGACCGATTGCAGGCGGCCCTCTGGGTCGACGGCCCCTGCCGCGACGAAGCTTCGGTCGAAAAGGAGCCGCCGAAGGAGTGCTTCTGCCTCGCGTTGTTCCTCGGCGCGCTTTTGCTCCCTGAGGTCGACAATCTGCCCGATGACGCCGACGAGCGATCCAGAGTCGTCGCGCATCGCCGAGGTGTGCATCTGGCAGGGCACGAAGTAACCGTCGGCGTGGCGGAGACGTACCTCGAGTTCGTCACTCTCGCGGGTTCCGGCTAAGAACTCGGAGAAGCCTTTCGCCAGTCCGGCGACGTCGTCGGGGTGGAGGTAGCTTGAAACTTCTGAATCGATCAACTCGGCGCGCGAATAGCCGGAAAGGCGAACAATCCGGTCGTTGACCGACTGTAGGCGCCCTTGTAGATCGATGGCTCCTGCCGCGATGGAGCTTTGAGCGAAAAGCGCCTGAGTGAAGTGCGTTGCACGGTTTCGTTCCTCTTCGGCTCGCCTCTGTTCTGTGAGTTCAACGGCTTGCGAGGCGAGCGCGACGAGCCTTCCCGACTCGTCGCGTATCGCCGCAGCGAAGACGCGCGCCGGAACGACGTGTCCGTCCGCGTGCAGGTACCGCTTCTCGTGCTCGTAGGCTTGGCGCGTGCCCGCCAGCAACTCCGCGTTGACTGCGTCGGCGGATGGGACGTCGTCCGGGTGGGTGACCTCGTTGAACGTGTTCAAGCTGAGGAGTTGCTGGCGCCTATAGCCGAGCATCCGCGCATAGGCACGGTTCACCCAGATCGGGTGACGCTCCGTGGTGACTATCGCCATCGGGACCGGACTTTGCTCGAACGCGTTCTGCCAGTGGGGACCCGGAATGCCGGCGATCGATGAGCCGAACAGGCGCTGCACCACGGGCTTGCGCAACTGAGTCGTCGGGTCGCCGTGGGTGTCTGCGCGCGCCTGATGTCGCCGAGTCCGTGAGGCTCCATCTTCGTGGCTTGGTTCTGCTGCCGGGGTCGGTGCCTCGACGACGGCGGTGAGTCCGATGACCTGTTCATCTGGGCCGTAGATCGGGGTCAGCGTGAAAGACGCCTCGATCGATTGTCCGGTCTTGGCCAGCCGGAAACAGGTCGAGTTCCGGACCGCGACACCGCTGAGGAGGCGCCCGATCTCCCGGCGGAACCTGGCGATCCGGTCGGGAGACACGAGGAGCGAGACATCGCTACCGACAGTTTCATAATCGGCGTATCCGAACAGGCGCTCGGCGGCGCCATTCCAAGTCGCGATGAGGAAATGCGTGGGGTGTCGTCTCGACGACCCGTTTGGTCTAGGGATGACCGCCGAGAAGCTTGCCGCTTCATCGCTCGGTGAGGCTCTGTGGGACGTTCGACGGACGACGAGTGATGCGCCGAGCAGCGCTCCGAGATCGTCGCGAACCGGGGAAAGCGTCATCGAGGTCTTCACCCGATGGCCGTCCTTCGTCCGCACGAACGACTCGAGCCGTTCTGCCGGTCCGCCTTGGTTGAGGCGATCGAAGCCGGCGCGCAACCTGGACGCGCCCTGTCGGCTGACAAGAAGGCCGATCTTCTTGCCGAGGATCTCTCTTTGCGAGTAGCCGAAAAGCGCTCTAGCGGCGGCGTTCCATGTGGCTATGGCCTCGCCGCGAGTGAGGACGATGAACGCTTCGTCAGACGACCTGGCGATCGACTCAAGCTGTTCGAGCTGGGTGTCGACCATTCCGATCCGACCCTCTCGGACATCTGCCGCTCTTCTCGACGACAATGAACGATGCCACCAGAATCAAAACATTCACCTTAACAATTACCAATTTTAACAGTTCCCGATGTTCTTTTGGGGTATTTCATGGTGCGCCACCGCCACGCGATCTCCACGTGCCCATGCTCGGCGAACATCTTGCGACGGGCGCCGAGATGAGAACCGCGTGACGGTGAGACCTCTTTCGTTGAACTGAGCCAGCTCGCCGTGGGAGGTCGCGTCCATTCGTCTCCGGGTTCGGATCCGGGTTTCCTCCGAGGCCGCTCCGGCGAGTAGTTGTCGAGGCCCGGCCAGGCCAAGCGCCGACGGTTTAATTCTCCTCGCCTCGCGTCAGCTCAAGGCTGGCGCCTCCGGTGGCTTTCTGACGGCGACTCTGCACAGGTTGACTCACACCTCCGAGATTCACTCCGTTGGTCCACTATGTGGGCGGTTCTCTGCGCGATTTGCACCAACTCATGGGACGTCCCCGCAACGCGAGCGGCGCGCCTATTTTGCTCCTGCGAAACCCTCTTCCCCTGTTCGTCGACAGCGTCCGGGTAGCGGACGCGGTCCGCGCCTATCCAGGCGCGCGCTCCTCGCCCGTCGCACCGACCGGCCGCTGGAGGGTGGAGGGAAGGAGCGAGAGATTGAACTCGACGCGCCTAGTTGGCACTGGGTACCGTCGAGGTCCTGTGGGGATGCGACAGCTGCCACACCGGACGTGTCTTGGGACCTGGTCCCGCCTCCCGGCCCTGTTCGGCGCGCTCGTACTCGTGACGGCCACCGCCGCGCTCAACGGCGCCCAGGCCTCGGCGTCGTCCACGGGCGGCGGACGCTCCAGGATCGCCGCGCTGGAGCAGCAGATCGCCGCCGACGGCGCCGCTGCGAAGCGTCTCGTCGTCAGTTACGACGCGGCTGAGGCGCGGGAGGTCGCGGTCAGACGGCGCCTGGTCGCCATCGGCCACGAGCTCGTCGCGCGCCGCGCCATCGAGGCCGAGACCGGTCGCGAGCTGCGCGAGATCGCCGTCGAAGCCTACGTGGACGCGGACAGCGGGGGAGGGTACGCGGTTTCACTGAGCGTGCCGAGCGATTTGTCGAGCGTTGCCGCGGTGTACACCGGCGTCGCTACCGGCCGGCTGAGCAGCATCGTCACGGCCTATGAGTCCGAGGAGTACGGCGTCAGGGTGGAGCAGGCCGCGCTCAGGAGAGAACAGGTCGCCGTCGAGGCCGCGCTTCGTCAGCTGCTCCCGGATCGGAACGCCGCCGAGGCGGCGGTGGCGAAGGACGAGGCGCTGCTTCGGACCCTTCGCGGCAGCCTGCGCCGGGCGCTCGTCGTGGACCTGGCGAACGATGCCGCAGCCGATGCGGCGGCGGAGAAGGCACTCGCCGAACAGCCGATCGCCGTCCCGGCCGCTTCCCTCGATACTGCCCCGGCGCCGGCGGCGGCACGATCGTCGGGACCCTCGGGCTACGTCAACCCCCTGCGAGGGGTGTCTGAACTCTCGCCAGAGCGGATCGACCAGGGCGTTGACTACAGCGCTTTCGGTCCCATCTACGCCATCGGCTACGGGACGGTGCTCAGCACGGTGAACGGCGGCTGGCCCGGAGGGACGTACATCACCTACCGCCTGGCCAGCGGGCCGGCGACAGGCCTTGTCGTCTACGCCGCCGAGGACATCGAGCCATTGGTCCACGTGGGCGAGAACGTGACGCCGGAAACGGTTCTCGGCACCGTCTACGAGGGACCCGATGGCATCGAGACCGGCTGGGCAGACAACGGCACCGGTGACACGATGGCGAGGGACGCCGGCCAGTTCTACGGGTGGAATTCGACGGCGTTCGGCGCGAACTTCTCGCAGCTCCTCGTGTCTCTCGGTGCTCCCGGGGGGATCCCGCAGAACAACCCCGCGACAGGCGTCGTCCCGTCGGACTGGCCAACCTGGTGAGCTTTCCGGGTGAGGTGGGGGTTGCACGGTTGGTTGCAATGAGGCGGCAACGTCGATTGCTGTAGGGTGAGCCCCGGTCGGCGACCGTCTCTGAGCAGGGAGAACGGTCACACAAAGGCGACGGGCTGTGGCGCAGTTTGGTTAGCGCGCTTGACTGGGGGTCAAGAGGTCCCGGGTTCAAATCCCGGCAGCCCGACTGGCGTGAGGAGCACACACGGCCGCCGGCGGCGGCCTGGCGCGACTCGCAAGGGTAGGGGCGCGTCGCGATTCGGGGTCGACGCCGACGAGGAGTGGCGCATCGTGGTCGTGTGATTTGTATTTTCGTTAGTGTAGTTGTGGTAGTCGAGTAAATGAATGAGTTGTGGTATGTGGTATGTTT
>JBEKLG010000148.1:0-4438 GCA_050010315.1 Acidimicrobiales bacterium | reverse complement strand
GCTCGACGCACTCGACGTCGGGCTGGAGCGCCGTCGGTGGCCAGACGCGCAACCCCTTCGCCCTCGACCGCAGCCCGAGCGGTTCGTCGTCGGGGTCCGGAGCCGCCGTCGCCGCCGGGCTCGCGCCGCTCGCCGTCGGCACCGAGACCGACGGCTCGATCCTGTCTCCGGCGTCGGTCATGGGGCTCGTCGGAATGAAGCCGACGGTCGGTCTTGTGAGTCGGAGCGGCGTGGTACCGATCGCCGCGAGCCAGGACACGCCGGGCCCGATGGCACGTTCGGTCCTCGACGCGGCGACGCTCCTCGGCGTGCTCGCCGGCGCGGACAGGGCCGATCCGGCGTGCGCCAGCCGGCCGACGGACCTGCCCGGTGACTACCGCGCCTTCTGCCAGCCCGACGGTCTCGTGGGCGCCCGGATCGGTGTGCCGCGGACGGCCCCGAACGAACGGGCGCGATTCCGCTTCTCCGGCTACCACGTGGCGTCGGACGCACTCTTCGCCGAGACGATCGTCGCGATGGGCGCGGCCGGAGCCTCGATCCTCGAAGGCGTCGAGGTCCCGGGCGCTGAGGCCGAGGCCAGCGCCGAGGACGAGCTCGTCGTGCTCTGTCATGAGTTCCACGACGGCGCTGATCGCTACCTCGCCGCCCGGGCCGAGGCGACGGACGGCGGGCCCCGGTCGCTCGCCGAGGTCATCGCCTACAACTGCGCCCACGCCGACGTCGAACTGGCCATCTTCGGCCAGGACCTCTTGGAGCGTGCCGCCTCGACGGGCGGGCTCGACGCCGAGGACTACCGCCTCGCCCGGGGGCGCGCGCTCGAGTGCTCGAGGGCCGCGGGGATCGACTTCGCGCTCGACGCCCAGGGCCTCGACGCGCTCGCCGTGCTGACGACGGCCCCGGCGTGGTGCCTCGATCACGTGAACGGCGACGTGACGCTCGGCGCTGGCTACAGCATCGCCGCGGTGGCGGGCTACCCGTCGATCACGGTCCCGATCGGGCTGGTGCACGGGCTGCCGGTCGGGCTGGCGTTGCTCGGTCGGGCGTGGAGCGAGGCAGTGCTCTTGCGGCTGGCGGCGGGTCTCGAATCGGCGCTCGGGCTCACGCTCCGCCCGGGTTACCGACCGGCGAGCACGCTCGCCTAGGTTCGGCTGGGCAGTAGCGCGACGGGGCAGGTCGCGACCCCTAGAAAATCGAACATATGTTCGATATCGTCATCCGATCAGTTCCTTCAACCCGATCGTTCCCTGGTCCGAGCTTGAGCGTCGTCTTTCGGGACGGCGGAGCGGCTACCCGTCGGCACCCGTCGCCATCGGCCGAGCAGGCCAGGGGGCCCGCCGCCCGAAGCGCCTCTCCGGCTCCCTGCGCGGTGCCGTGTCCTACGCCGAACTGCACTGCCATTCGAACTTCAGCTTCCTCGACGGTGCCTCCAGCCCCGAGGAACTCGCCGAGGAGGCGGCGCGCCTCGGCCTCGAGACGCTCGCGCTCACCGATCACGACGGGTGTTATGGCGTCGTCCGCTTCGCCGCCGCCGCCCGGGAGCTCTCGTTGCCGACCGTCTTCGGTGCCGAGCTCTCGCTGCCGACCGGCGGTGCCCGCCGGGTGGAGGCGCGGGCCGGGTCGATCGACCCCGAGGCCGCACACGTCGTCGTGCTGGCGCGGGATCCCGAGGGTTACGCCCGCTTGTCGGCGGCAATCGCCCGCGCCCACCTCGCGGGAGGGGAGAAGGGTCGGCCCGCTTTCGATCTCGCCCTCCTCGCCGAGGCCCACGCCGGTCACTGGTGCGTCCTCACCGCCTGCCGGCACGGCGCCGTGCCCACGGCCCTTTGCACCGAGGGCCCGGCCGCCGCGGGGCGCGAGCTCGCCCGCCTTATCGAGGCGTTCGGCCGGGACAACGTCGTCGTCGAGCTGTTCGACCACGGCACGCCGCTCGACGAGGCGCGCAACGATGCTCTCGCGGCGCTCGCGATCCGCGCCGGCCTCGGCCTCGTCGCGACGACGAACGCCCACTACGCGACGCCGTCGCGTTACGCGCTGGCGACGGCGCTAGCCGCGGTGCGGGCCCGACGCAGTCTCGAGGAGGTCGACGGCTGGCTCCCGGCCTGGGCCGGGTCCTCGCTGCGCTCGGGAGCCGAGCAGGCACGGCGGTTCCGTCGCTATCCCGGGGCCGTCGAAGCCGCCGCCGAGCTCGGTCGGGCGTGCGCCTTTGACCTCCGTCTCATCGCCCCGGGCCTTCCGCCGTTCCCGGTGCCGGACGGCACCGACGAGGCAGGGTACCTGCGGGCGCTCGTCGCCGAAGGTGGGACCCGTCGTTACGGCCGGCGCGGTGCGGCGCGCCTTCCCGGCGCGTGGGAGGCGATCGACCGGGAGCTCGACATCATCGAGATGCTCGGCTTCCCCGGCTACTTCCTCGTCGTCTGGGACATCGTCGAGTTCTGCCGGCGCCAGAACATCTTCTGCCAGGGGAGGGGATCGGCGGCGAACTCCGCGGTCTGCTTCGCCCTTGGGATCACGAACGCCGACGCCGTCGCCCTGGGGTTGCTGTTCGAGCGATTCCTGTCGCCCGCCCGTGACGGTCCGCCCGACATCGACCTCGACATCGAGTCCGGCCGGCGCGACGAGGTCATCGCCTACGTCTACGACCGCTACGGCCGTGAGCACGCCGCCCAGGTGGCGAACGTCATCACCTACCGCCCGCGCTCGGCGATCCGCGACGTCGGGCGGGCGTTCGGCTACCCGCCCGGTGCCATCGACACCTGGTCGGCGGCGATCGGGACGGCATTCGTCGCGAGCATCTCCAACCCCGCGCCGGCGGGCACCCGCCCGTCGGCCGGAGCCGGCGAGCTCGGGATCCCCCCGGAGGTGGTGCACCTCGCGGCCGAGCTCGAGGGCTTCCCGCGGCACCTCGGCATCCACTCCGGCGGGATGGTGATCTGCGACCGGCCGGTGGTCGCGGTCTGCCCGGTCGAGTGGGCCCGGCGGGAGGGGCGTTCGGTGCTCCAGTGGGACAAGGAGGATTGTGCGGCCGTCGGGCTCGTGAAGTTCGACCTTTTGGGGCTCGGCATGCTCGAGGCGCTCCACCGCATGGTCGACCTCGTCGCGGCGCGCCACGGCGAGGCGATCGAGCTCGCGACAATCCCCCAGGAAGACGCCGTCTACGACATGCTTTCCCGCGCCGACTCGATCGGGGTGTTCCAGGTCGAGAGCCGCGCCCAGATGGCGACGCTGCCGCGGCTGCGCCCGCGCGTCTTCTACGACCTCGTCGTCGAGGTCGCGCTGATCCGGCCCGGGCCGATCCAGGGCGGTTCGGTCCACCCCTACCTGCGCCGCCGCAACGGCGAGGAGGAGGTGCGCTACCTCCACCCGCTCCTGCGGGGGGCCCTCGAGAAAACGCTCGGCGTGCCGCTTTTCCAGGAGCAGCTGATGCAGATGGCGATCGACGTCGCCGGGTTCAGCGCCGTCGAGGCCGACGAGCTCCGCCAGGCGATGGGCTCGAAGCGCTCGGCGGCGCGCATGGAACGGCTGCGGGGGCGGCTCTACGCCGGGATGGCCGAACGCGGGATCACCGGCGAGGTGGCCGACACGATCTACGGCCAGCTCGCCGCCTTCGCCAACTTCGGCTTCCCCGAGTCCCACTCGGTCTCGTTCGCCTATCTCGTCTACGCCTCGGCGTGGTTCAAGTACCACTACCCCGCAGCGTTCCTCGCCGCCCTGTTGAACTCCCAGCCGATGGGGTTCTGGTCACCGGAGAGCCTCGTCGCCGACGCCCGGCGCCACGGGGTCACGACGCTCCGCCCCGACGTGAACGAAAGCGCCGCCGAGGCGACGCTCGTCGACGATCCGCGCCACCCCGGCGCGACGACGGTGCGCCTCGGGCTCGCCACGATCCGCGGGATCGGTGCCGGGCTCGCCCAGCGTCTCGCCGCCCGGGCACCGTATACGAGCATCGACGACCTCGCCCGCCGGGTCGGGCCGACCCGCCCGCAGCTCGAGGCGCTGGCGACGGCGGACGCCCTTGCCGGCCTCGGTCCGCTCGATCCGCCCGAGCGCGCCGGCGCCACCTCGCGCCGCGCGGCGCTGTGGGCCGCGGGCGTGCTCGCCAATGGCCACCCGGAGCGGTTGCCCGGCATGGTCCCCGGGGCGGTCGCGCCCGCGCTGCCGGCGATGAACGAGGTCGACCAGCTCGCCGCCGACATCTGGGCAACTGGCGTGTCCACCGACAACCATCCTCTCGCGCCGCTGCGGGAATGGCTCGACGGGCGGGGCGTGCTCCCAGCGGCCTCGCTCGGCGAGGCGGCCGGCGCCGGCAAGGTGCTCGTGGCCGGCATCGTCACCCACCGCCAGCGGCCGTCGACCGCGGGCGGGACGGTGTTCATCAACCTCGAGGATGAGACCGGGGTCGTGAACGTCATCTGCTCTCCGGGGCTGTGGGCCCATCACC
>JBEKLG010000147.1:0-4478 GCA_050010315.1 Acidimicrobiales bacterium | reverse complement strand
AAGTCGGCCGGGCGGTCCTCTGCGAGAAGCCGCTCACCGTCGACGCATGGCAGACGGAGGAGCTCGTCCGGCTGGCACGCGCCGCCGACGTCTTTTTCATGGAGGCGATGTGGATGCGCTGCCGGCCGGGTTTTGCCGAGGTTTCGGCGGCACTCTCGTCGGGCGAGATCGGCGAGCTCCGCCACGTGCGGGCGGCGCTCGGCTTCGTGGCGACCGAGGAGCAGGCCCGCCGCTTGCTCGACCCGAACCAGGCCGGCGGGGCGCTCCTCGACACCGGCGTCTACGCGATCACGCTCGTTTTCGCGACGCTCGGCCAACCGGGGGAGATCCGCGCCCTCGGGCATCTCGAGGGCGGCGTCGACCGCAGCGTCGCCATCGCCCTTTCCTGGCCGAGCGGTGCGACGGCGGCGCTGGCGGCCACGGTTGAGGCGGACATCGACACCTCCGCCGTTCTCGCCGGGACGAAGGGCCGGATCGAGATCACCGCGCCATTCCACGAGATCGGGGCGTTCACCGTTGTTGCCGAGGGTCGTCCGCCGCGCCACGTCGTGCCGCACGCCGAGGGCCTCGGCTACGTGCACGAGATCGCCGAGGTGGTGCGCTGTCTGCGCCAGGGCCTCGGCGAGAGCCCGCTCGTCCCGCTCGACGAGTCGATCGCGATCATGCGGATCCTCGATGGGTGTCGCCGCGAGATCGGCCTGGTCTACCCCGACGCCGCCTCCCGCTAGAGGCCGCGAAGCGCGGCGGCACGCCGCGTCCCGAATCGTTGCTGGTGTTAGCGTTGTTTGTACTGTGGCTGCAGCAAAGGGTTCGGCGACGACGAAGTCCCGCCCGCGGCGCGACGGCTCGGGACGGGCAGCAACCTCGACGAGGCGCGGGCGCGCCGGCAATGTCCGGAGTGGCGCGCGTCAGACCACTGCGGCGAGACGCCGCCCGGCTCCCGGCGAGGCAGGGCGCGAGCCAGAGGAGGTCTGGGGCTGGCTGCTCCTCGTGGCCGGCGCCCTCGCCGTGCTGGCGATCCATTTCAATCTCCTCGGGCGGGGCGGCGTCTACGTGCGCCGCGACGGCGCCGCCGCCTTCGGGTGGGGCCTCGACGTACTCCCCCTCGGTCTTCTCGTCACCGGCTGGACGCTCGTCGCCGGTCGCGCCCGAAGGGGCGTGCCCGGCGCGCTCGTCGCGCTGGTCGTGCTCGTCCTCGCCGCGGCGGGCCTCGGCGACCTTGCCGGAGGCCATCCCGGTGCGGCGGCGACGGCGAGGACCCTCGGTGGCGCCGGCGGTTTCGCGGGCAGGGAGATCGACGACGGACTGCGCGGGGTGATCGGCGCGGCCGGCGCGGGAATCGTCTTCGGGGCTGTTGGCTTCGTCGCCGTCTGCGCGTGCTGCGCCTGCTCGATCCGCCAGGGGGTGCTCGGCATCGGGCACGCCATCGGCGCGACAAGGAAGGCGGCGGGATTGCTCACCGATCGCCAAACCTCGGGGCCCGAGCCAGCGGCTGACTCGGCGCCTGGCAGGACCGCGTCGCTCATCGACTGGCCCCTCGACCCGGACGACTCGATCGACGCCAGCCCGCCGGACGACCTGGCGCCGCCACTTGGCGAGACGGGAACAGGCCGTCGGAGGGGCGCGTCCGAGGCGGACCACGCCTGCCGCGACGCGGGCGGTGTCGCGCCGGCCCCGCACGGCACAGAACCGGTTCCCGTCACCGACTTTTTCGCGCCGACCGCCGTCGCCGAACAGCTCGGGCTCGGCGTCGTACCGGCGCCGAGCAGCTGGAAGCTCCCCCCGGAGTGTCTGCTCCGAAGGTCAAAGGAGCTCGCGAGCGATCGGCAGGGGATCGAGGAGCGCGGGAGGCTCCTCGAATCTGCGCTCGCGTCGCACAACGTGAAGACCCGCGTCATCGGTTTCACGGTCGGCCCGACGGTGACGCGGTTCGAGCTCGAGCTCGCCGCTGGCGTCAAGGTGGCGCAGGTGACGAGCCTGTCCAAGGACATCGGCTACGCGATGGCGTCTCCCGACGTCCGCATCCTCGCGCCGATCCCCGGGCGCTCGGCGATCGGGGTCGAGGTACCGAACCACAACCGCCGTCTCGTCACGCTCGGCGACGTGCTGTCGACGGCCGAGGCGCACCGGGCGCGCCACCCGCTCGAGGTGGGTCTCGGCCGGGACATCGCCGGCCGGCCGACGATGGTGAATCTCGCCGAGATGCCGCATCTCCTGATCGCCGGGGCGACGGGCTCCGGCAAGTCCTCCTGCATCAACTCGTTCGTCACCTCGATCCTGATGCGGTCGACGCCAGAACAGGTCCGATTGATCCTCGTCGACCCGAAGCGGGTCGAGCTCGGCCATTACAACGGCCTGCCGCACCTGCTTACCGAGGTCGTCGTCAATCCGAAGCGTGCCGCGAACGCGCTCGCCTGGACGGTCGCCGAGATGGAACGCCGCTACGACCTGCTCGCCGAGGTCGGGATGCGGGACATCACGGGCTACAACGCCGCGATCGACCGCGGCGAGTTCGCGGAAGGTCCCTTCGACGGGCCGATCGTTCCCCGCGACGCCGACGTGGACGATGCCGAGATCTCCGACGGGCTCGAACGCACCCGCTACCAGCGCCTGCCGTTCATCCTCCTCGTCGTCGACGAACTGAACGATCTGATGATGGTCGCTGCTCGCGACGTCGAGGATTCGATCTGCCGCCTCGCCCAGATGGCGCGCGCCGTCGGCATCCACCTCGTGATCGCGACCCAGCGCCCGTCGGTTGACGTCATCACCGGGGTGATCAAGGCGAACATGCACTCGCGGCTCGCATTCTCGGTCTCCTCCCTCGCCGATTCGCGCGTCATCCTCGACCAGTCGGGAGCCGAGCGCCTCATCGGCCGGGGCGACCTTCTGCTTCTCACCGCGTCGTCGAGCATCCCGCGGCGAATCCAGAGCTCGTGGGTCTCCGAGGAAGAGGTGCACGGCGTCGTCGCCTACTGGCGCCGCCAGAGCGACCCGCTCTACGTCGACGGCATCGTCGGTGACGATGCCGACCGGCCGGACGGCTTGTTCGCCGAAGAGGACGAGGAACTGCTGCGCCAGGCGATGGATCTCGTCGTCCGGTCCCAGCTCGGCTCGACGTCAATGCTGCAGCGCAAGCTGCGGGTCGGCTTCGCCCGTGCCGGACGGCTGATGGACCTCCTCGAGCGGCGTGGTGTCGTCGGGCCTTCCCAGGGTTCGAAGGCCCGGACGGTCCTCATGACGCTCGACGAGTACGAAGAGATCCCGCGCTGAGCCAGCGCGGGGCGACCGCGAGCCTGGTGGGCTCGTCTTGTTGTTTTGTCGTGACTGTTGAGGTCCCCTGACCACCTGATCCACTACCTGGGAGAATGCCGCGTGTACCGTTGGGAATTCCGACACACGAACCGTCACCCGACGCCCCCTCCCATGAGGAGTTGACCAGCGGAGCACTCGGCCCTTCGTGTCAGAGTGGCCATGCTCGATGACAGGCTCACCGACTTGGAGGAGCGCCTCGGTCGCAATCTGCGCAACTCGTCGACGCCTCCTGCGGCCGAGGATTTCTCGAAGCCTCACTCCCCGTCGCGGACCGAGCGTCGTGCTGCAGCACGCAAGGTTGGCAAGCAACCGGGTGCTCCGGGAAAGCACCTGGCCCAGGTGGCAGATCCTGACATGGTGATCGCCCACGTGCCGGCATCGTGTCGAGCATGCGAGGACGGTCTCGCCGGCGCGGAGGTGGTCGACACCGAGTCCCGCCAGCTCTTCGACTTACCCGAGATCCACCTCTTCGTCACAGAGCACCTCGCCGAGCGCCGCCGGTGTCGTTGTGGGTCGATGACGAAGGCGTCGTTCCCTGCGGCGGCGACCGCTCCCGCCTGTCACGGCCCAGGCGTACGTGCGCTGGCCTGCTACCTCACGGTCCACCAGGACTTGCTCTTCGACCGGATGACCGAGCTGTTCGTAGACGTGCTTGGCTGCGAGGTCTCGGTCGGCGCACTGACCACGATGGTTACCGAAGGGGCCCATGCCACCGCACTATTCACGGAGGAAATTCGCGAGCTGTTCGGCACGGCCGACGCGGTCCACTTCGATGAGGCCGAAGGACGTGTCGCAGGACGCCTCAACTGGGTCTACTCCGCCTCGACCGAACTGTTCACCCTCTTCGACTGTCACCCGAAGCGGGGCCGTGTCGCCATGGACGACCTCGGGGTCATTGCCATCATGGGTGGCGTGGCGGTCCACGATGGCTGGAAGTCCTATCGCAGCTACGACTCGTCCACGCCCTGTGCGATGCCCACCACCTGCGCGAGCTGACCGGGGTCTGTGTGGTGTGGAACCAGGGGTGGGTGAACGACCTTGCCACACTGCCCACAGAGGCGAAGCGTGCCGTCGACACTGTCCGAACGTCGGGGCGGTACTCCCTCGACATCGCCACTTTGCACTCGATTCGCGTTCGCTACGAGCAACTCGTGACGACGGGCTTT